>DASRBV010000099.1:0-2212 GCA_035653455.1 Pseudacidobacterium sp.
CGAAAACTCCACTTCGTCCACATAGATCCGTGCCAGGGCAACGGCCTTGTGCGCTTGCTCCAATGCCTCTTCGCGGCTGATCTTCAATTTGTATTTGAGATGAATATCTGAGCTGGCCAGAAAGATATGGATGCGCGCCCGCTCTGCGTGCTCCAGCGCTGCCGCGGCCTTCTCGATGTCCTCGCGCCGCGCACGCGACAAGGAAGCAATGCACGGCCGGCGAATCTCCTTTGCTACGGCCTCGATCGCCTGAAAATCGCCTTCGGATGCAATGGCAAATCCTGCCTCCAGAATGTCCACACCCAGATCATCCAGGGCATGGGCCATGGTCAGCTTTTCCTGCGTGGTCATGCTGCATCCGGGCGATTGCTCACCGTCGCGCAGGGTGGTGTCGAAGAAAAGGATGCGGTCCTGTGCCATTTCGGTGTTCCTTGGTACCTGACTGGATAGAAATCGGCTAAAAAGCGGTTCGAAAAAAAAAAGACTACTCCTCGGCTGACAGCTTTATCGCTGGCAGTTTTTAGCCGACTTTCCGGTCCCGTGTACCAAGTGTCCTACTCGGCAACATATAAGTCAAATTTTAATTTTCTTTATTTTCCATAAATTTTAATTATAATTCTCTATTGAGGTCACATCAACACGTAAATTGCTTATGGAATTAAGCCAACTTGAAACCTTCCTCACTGTCGTTGCGGAAAAGAGCTTTTCCCGCGCGGCCGCTCGTCTGCACCGCACGCAGCCGGCCGTCAGCCAGGTCATCCGCAAGCTGGAAGAAGAGCTGGGAGAAGCGCTTTTTGAACGTACTTCGCGCGACGGGACTCTCACGGCTGCTGGTGAAGTTTTGCGCGAATACGCAGAAAAACTGCTGCGCCTGCGCAACGAGGCATCGAGCGCGTTGGCCGAGGTAAAGGCCCTCGAGCGCGGACGCATCACGCTCGCCGCCAACGAATACACCTGCCTCTATCTATTGCCCGTGCTCCACGAATTCCGCAGGCACTGTCCGCAGATTTCCATTCTCGTCCAGCGGTCGCTCGCCAGGCGTATCCCCGACGAGGTGCTGGGCCGCACCGTCGAGATGGGCATCGTCTCGTACCGCCCGGAAGAGGAACAACTGGGCGCCATCGCCGTGTATTCCGATGATCTGGTCTTCATCGTGCCTCCGCGCCACTCGCTCGCCCGTGAAAAAAATGCGCGCATCCGCGACCTGGGCGCGGAAAACTTCATCGCCCACAACGTCCCATCGCCCATGCGCCGCCGCGTGGAAGAGTCCTTTGCAAAGCACAAAACGCCACTGAACATTGGTGTCGAGTTGCCCAGTCTGGAGGCCATCAAGCGCTTCGTCGCCAGTGGAAATGGCGTTGCCTTTGCTCCCGCATTGACCGTGCAGGCCGAAGCCAGTCGTGGCGAGCTTGTCATTGTAGATGTGCCGGAGCTGGCTTATGCACGGAAGCTCTGGCTGATTTACCGCAAATTCGGCACGCCTTCCTATGCGGCGCTGGCCTTTCTGCGCGCAGTGCGGGCACTCGCCCGCGAAAAAGGCCCTCCGTATCTTTATGACGAGAAAGGCAACACCACGTCTAAGAAACAACAGTAGCTGTGCAAAAACCGTCTGGCAGGTACAATTGCGGAGTGGGCCTTTCCCTGGCCCGCTTAACTCAACAATTGACAGGCCCAAGGGGCATTGCGCCTGCCGGGCTTTTGTGCAGGCGAGAGGTTCATAACGGATGAAGAAGATTTTGTTGTCTTTCGTGTTGCTGCCGGTGCTGGCGGTAACTGGGTTTGCGCAGGAAAGCCGTCAGGACGTAAGTGCAAGCTGGTCTGGCCTTATTCCTCCCCATACAGTCGGCAATGCAGTGCAGCAGGACGGCACCATCGGTAACTACGGAGTATTGGCCAGCTATCGTTACATGCTCACGCCGCGCAGCGCGCTCGAATTGAATTACCAATACAACCAGGACATCCAGCACTTTGTTGGAAACTTCTTTAACTGGCGCGTCCACACCCGTTTTCAGGAAATCTCCGGAGCATACGTCTACAACTTCACCTTCCGGAACTTCAATCCGTTTCTCGAAGCCGGAATCGGCGGATACATCTTCACCCCAATCAAGGACCCAAAGACCACCAACCTTGACGTCAAGCAGAACACCAACGTTGGCGCGCTATATGGCGGCGGCATTGCCTATGAATTAAGCCCAAGCTGGGACATCCGCGT
>DASRBV010000100.1:0-8247 GCA_035653455.1 Pseudacidobacterium sp.
GCAGAAGAAGTTCTTCTTCACGGATACGGACGACAACTCGCGCATGGAATTTCTGAAGCTCAAGACCTACTGGCTCTCCGGCGTGCTCGGCAACGGACAGCCCGTCTGGATCGCCGACCCGCGCGACGCGCAGTATCTGAATACCTCCGCAGAAGAATTGCAGCGCATGGCCGCAGACCTGGCAAAGCAGGGCTGGCTCGCGCTCAAAGACGACTATGCTGCGGCAACGCCCGCGCTGACTGCGCTTAGCGGCGAGTACCACGCAAAGCTCCAGACTGCGCTCGACATCACCAAACCAACATTTAACGAAGAGATGCGCCACGGCCACACCAATATGTAACGGCCCGGTTGCCGTCGTGGGCGAAACGACCGAAGCGCCGTCATCCTGAGCGAAGTGTGGCGGAGTCGAAAGCCGGGTGCCCCGCATCCTGAAGGGATGTGGGCTGTTTACAAATACTTGTTTAAAGGAACAAAACCTTGCCTCTGAATTGTGGGATCGTTGGCCTGCCCAACGTAGGGAAAAGCACCATCTTCAATGCGCTGACCTCGGCCAAAGCGCAGGCGGCCAACTATCCTTTCTGCACCATTGATCCCAACGTCGGTGTCGTGACCGTTCCCGACCCGCGCCTGGACAAAATCGCCGCCATCTTTCAACCCAAACGCGTTGTGCCCACCACCATGGAGTTTGTGGACATCGCCGGACTCGTCGCCGGGGCCAGCAAGGGCGAGGGACTGGGCAACCAGTTCCTCGGCCACATCCGCTCGACCGATGCGGTGGCCCACGTCGTCCGCTGCTTCGATGATCCCAATGTGATTCACGTCGCCGGGAAAGTCAGCCCGCTCGATGACATGGACGTCATCAACACCGAACTGTTGCTCGCCGATCTTGAAACCATCGAGAAGCGTTACACAAAAGTAGAAAAGGCAGCCAAGTCATCCACCGATGCCAAAGTGAAGGCCGAGGCCTCCGCGCTGGCCAAACTGCGAGAGGCCGTGCAGGCCGGTAAACCGGCGCGCGTGGTCGAGCTGACCGAGGAAGAAAAACTCGCAGCGCGTGAACTCCAGCTCATCACGGCAAAACCTGTTCTCTACGTCGCCAATGTGGACGAGGCCGGCCTGCACTCCGGCAACGAATGGGTCGCGGCGGTCGAGAAGCGCGCAGCAGAAGAGGGCAGCCAGGTCGTCCGCATCTGCGGCGCTATGGAGGCCGAAATCGCACAGCTCGATCTGCCTGAGCGCGCTGAATTTTTGCAGGAAATGGGCCTCGAAGAGCCAGGACTCAACCGCCTTATCCGCTCGGCCTACAAGCTGCTGGATCTGATTACCTACTTCACCGCCGGACCGCAGGAGGCCCGCGCATGGACCATCCGCCGCGGCACCAAAGCGCCACAGGCTGCCGGAGTCATCCACTCTGATTTTGAGCGGGGATTCATCCGCGCCGAGGCCTACTACTGCGACGACCTCTTCACGCTCGGCAGCGAACAGGCCGTAAAAGAAAAAGGCCTCTACCGCTCCGAAGGCAAAGAATATGTTGTAAAAGACGGCGACATTCTCTTCTTCAAGTTCAATGTGTAACTTTCTGGATAGCTTGCCGCTCGGCCTGCGCTTTCACGTGCTCCAGGACCCGCATGTGAATGCGGTGCACGATCGTATCTGACCACTCTCGCCAATACATCTGCGGCCAGAAATAGTTCTGATACCACGTTGTCCCTTCCAGCAGCGTGTGGTCTTTGTCCAACGCAACCAGCCGGAATTGTCCTTGCAGAGAGCGCGGTTTGAGTACTGGACTGACGGCAAGCAGCACCTGCTTCTGGGCGGCATCATGAACGATGGGAAGCATACATCGTGATTGCAGCAGGCGGCAGCAAGTTCAGGCACATGGACGACAGCTATTACGTGGCACTCGTCCTGCGGCATTTCTGAGCAGACCGCCGTTGTGCGGTGGAGACGGCGTTTCAGGCCATGGAGCATCTGAACAGAGCACGCAGGCCACGGCCAACGGGACCGAAAGGAAAGCAACACAAGCTGGTCAGAGAGAAATGGCGCAAAGCGCATGTGCCTGGACGGGCCACGGCATTTTCACAGATTCTGCACACTCCATTTGCACTGTGCAGTGTCGCCGACTCCCTGTTGGTCGCGGCGGCTGTAGTTGCGTGGCATTGTCCAGAGTATCTGTGAAAATGCTACAGTCCCTGATACACTCATCAGTTTCCTGGAGGTTTTTCAAAGATTGGCTGCTTCGCAGGATTTTCAACCTTATGTTCCGGCGACGGAGTCGCGGCCTGAGTTTACGGTCCGCGCGGTCGTGCTGGGATGCATCTTTGCTCTGCTTTTTGGTGCGGTCACGGTGTATGTCGGGCTGCGGGCCGGACTTACGGTTGCGGCCTCGATTCCGATTGCTGTGCTTTCCATCAGCGTGTTGCGGGCGCTGGGCAAGGCGTCCATTTTAGAGAACAACATCGTTCAGACGACGGGAAATGCCGGCCAGTCCATTGCCGCAGGCGTGATCTTTACGCTGCCCGCGCTCATCTTTCTGGGGTTTGATCTCGAATACATCCGCATCTTTATGCTGGCGCTGCTGGGCGGATGGCTCGGCGTGCTCTTCATGATTCCACTGCGGCGGCAGTTGATTGTGGAGGAGCATGGGAACCTCACGTATCCCGAAGGCACGGCCTGCGCCGATGTGCTGATTGCAGGCGAACGCGGCGGATCGTTTGCCAGCCGCGTCTTCTTTGGACTGGGGCTGGGCGCGCTCTACACGCTTTTCCAGAATGAAAATCTGCTGGGTGCGTGGCCGGGAACTCCAAATTATGAACCGAAGTGGCTGCCGGGAGCGGCAGTGCGCGCCGAAGCGACACCGGAGTATCTGGGTGTGGGCTACATTATCGGGCCGCGCATTGCGGGCACGCTCTTTGCCGGAGGCATCATCAGCTGGCTGGTGATTATGCCGGCGATCCACTTTTTTGGTGCGCATTATCCGCAGGCGATTTATCCGGGAACGGTGCCGATTGCGCAGATGTCACCCAGCGATTTGTGGCGCACATACATTCGCCCGATGGGCGCAGGCGCAGTTGCCGCTTCCGGCCTGATTACACTGCTACGCACCATGCCGACCATCATTGGCGCGCTGCGCGCGGGCGTAAAGATGATGGGCAAAAACGCTGCCGCGGACCGGTCTTCGCGCACGGAACGCGACATCCCCATGAGCATCGTTCTTGCGGGCAGCGCGCTGCTGGTGCTGGCGATTTTTTTGTTCCTGACGTTCAAGCCCGTTCCCGGCGCGTATACCGGATGGCTCGCGAACCTGGCGGCGGCGTTGCTGATTCTGGTCTTTGGATTTTTGTTCGTGACAGTCAGCAGCCGCATTGTGGGGCTGATTGGCAGTTCGGCCAACCCCATCAGCGGTATGACGATTGCAACCATCATGGCGACGGCGGCGATCTTCTTAGTCAAAGGCTGGACTGCACCCGCATTTGGCGCGCTCGCCATCATGATTGGCGGAGTGGTCTGCATTGCTGCGGCGAATGCCGGAGACACTTCGCAGGACCTGAAGACGGGTTACATTGTGGGCGCGACTCCGTGGAAGCAGCAGGTGGCCGTGATGGTGGGCGTGATTGTTTCAGTCTTTTCGATTGGCATTACACTGAACGCGATGAACAAGGGCCTGGAGACATTCATGCTGCTGAAGCAGCCGGTCCCGTTCAATATCACGGAGCCCCACGATGGCGTACAGGTGCAACAACAGCACTTTTCGCGTCAGCGCGTCCTTCTTACGAAACCGGACAACTCATCTTCCTTTGTGGATGGCGGCCAGTATGTGCTGCTGAATGCGCTGGGGTCGCGAACGCTGGCAGACGGCAAATATCTCTACAACCCGAAGACAGGAATGATTGAAGTGCAGTGGGTGCAGGGCATCGGCAGCGAAAAGGCCGCCGCGCCGCAGGGCCGTTTGATGGCGACGGTCATCAACGGAATTCTCTCGCGGAAGCTGCCGTGGGGACTGGTGTTTCTGGGCGTGTTTCTGGTACTGGCGATCGAGGTGCTGGGCGTGCGCTCGCTCTCGTTTGCGGTGGGCGCGTATCTTTCAATCGGCACAACGCTGGCGATGTTCTGCGGAGGCATTGTGCGCTGGATGGCCGACCGCGCGGTGGAGAAAGCGGGTGGAAGCGCCTCAGATATGGAAAGCGAAGTTTCTCCTGGCTCGCTGTATGCCAGCGGACTGATTGCGGCAGGTGGTGTGATGGGGTTACTGGGCGTCGCGCGCAAGCTCTATGAGACGGCCACTGGAAACGAGCTGCACGTCTGGTTTGCGGAAGGCAGTGTTGTGGACCGCCTGCTCCATCATCAGGGAGTTTCGATAGCCGCCTTTGTTCTGCTGGCGTTTTCGCTCTACTACTTCGCACGCAAACCGCTGAAGGAGTAGAGCGGCATACCTTACAACAGTGCCTCTGCTTCAAGCACACGCTGGACGGCCTCTTCCGGCGTCTTTCCTACAGCAGAAAGATGGCCCATTTTGCGGCCCTTCCGTGGCTGGTGCTTTTCATACAGATGCAGGCGAACGCCAGGCACGCGCAGCGCCTGATCGAAGCGTGGCTCGTGGTTGAGCCATAAATCGCCCAGAAGGTTCACGATAGCGGCAGGCGCGACGACAGAAGTATCGCCAAGTGGGAGGTCACAGACCGCCCGCACGATCTGCTCAAACTGGCTGGTGACGCAGGCGCGCTCGCTGGCGTGATAACTGTTGTGCGGACGCGGGGCAAGCTCATTGATCAGCAACCGTCCATCGCGCGTGAGAAACATTTCCACGGCGAGAACCCCTTCGAGGTGCATCTTGTCTGCGATGTCGCGTGCGAGCTTCTGTGCTTTTTCTTCCAGCGAAGAGGGAATGACTGAAGGGATCACGCTCCAGGCAAGGATCTGGCGCTCATGGTGATTTGTGGCTGTCGGAAAGCTTTTTGTTTCGCCGTTTGGAGCGCGGGCCACCATCACTGAGATTTCCTTGTCGAGGTCGAGCGCTTTTTCTGCAATGGCCTGCCGTTCGCCGAGGGACTTCCATGCTTCCGCGGCCTCGGCAATGCCCGAAGATGCGTTCTCACCAAACCCGATTTTTGCCTGGCTGCGGCCGTCGTATCCGCCGCGCGCGCTTTTGACGAAGAGCTTTCCGCCGAGAGCAGAGGCTGCGCTTTGCAGATCGGCCTCGCTGTGGATGGCGCGATACTCGCCGACTGGAAAGCCGTTCTCTGCGAGCCAGTTTTTTTGCAGGATGCGGTCCTGAATGATCTGCATCATAGCGATGCCGGGACGCACGGGCGCAAATTTTGCCGCCGCTTCCAGACTGGCAATGGAGACCTGCTCGATTTCGAGCGTGACGACATCGGAGCCGCGGGCGAGATCGGCGGCAGCGCGGGAGTCATCCCACCCGCCTTCAAAGCACGCATCCACAACAAAGCGCGCTGGGCACGACGGGTCAGGATCCATGACCTGCACGCGATACCCAAGCGAGCGTGCGGCCATGGCGGTCATGCGGCCAAGCTGCCCGCCGCCAAGAATGCCGATGGTAGAACCGGGAAGAAGGGCGCTCATTGCGGCAGATCCTCGGCGAGCACTTCACGTTTGCGTGCCTCGCGCCAGGCGCGCAGCCGGTGGCGCAATTCCGTGTCAGTTGTGGCGAGGATTTCCGCTGCAAACAGGGCCGCATTTGCCGCTCCGGGCTTGCCAATGGCGAGCGTGCCTACAGGAACGCCTTTAGGCATCTGCACGATGGAAAGCAGCGAATCTATGCCGTTCAGCATGGTGGCAGGAACGGGAACGCCCAATACGGGAACGAGTGTTTTGGCAGCAAGCATTCCGGGAAGGTGTGCTGCTCCACCTGCTCCGGCAATGATGACGCGCAGGCCGCGTTCTTCTGCCTGCTCAGCATATTGGAAAAGCCAATCGGGAGTGCGGTGGGCCGAGACCACTCGTACTTCATAAGGAATTGAGAGTTCTTTCAGCAGGTCAACGGCGGCTTTTAAGATTTCGTAATCGCTTTTGCTGCCCATGACCACGCCGACGAGAGGGGCGTGCTCCATAGAGATGATTATAGTGGGAGGGGATTTGAGGAAGGATTGTATAAAATGCGGCTGCCCCATCCTTTGCGCCTGCATGGGGAGCAAAGGATGGGAAGGAAACACCCTTACAGCTTGATTCCGATCGAGGCGGCGAACTTTACCAACGCGGGCCAGACGGCTTTCAGGTCCTGGATGGTCGCGGCATCCAGCGTAAGATTCAGCGGATTTGCAGCTGCGGCGCTAACATCTTCGACGGCCTTTGCCACTGTACCGAGAAGTACACCCAGACCTGCAATGACATCGGGATCCACCTTGCTGGTCAGGTCTTTTACTCCGGTGAGAAATTTCAGAACGTCTTCTGCTGCTACTTCTATTCCGTGTTCGACACCCAAAAGGATATTTGCCATTTACTGTTTCTCCGTAGTTTGTTGGTTTATGGTTGCGCCAAAGGCCCTGTCGAGGTTTGCCGCAAGAAGATGAGTGAAGCGATAGAGCCATCTGTAAAAGCGGCTGTCGTCCGCGCGCGGAGCGTCCATGGCGCTCACGGCTGCGGAAAAAATCCACAGCACGCCCACCCCAATCCAGAAGAACTGGGGATTGTTGGTAGATATGTTCATAGGCTGTTTCCTTGTGTTAAGAGAAAAGCAGGTGCTAAGGCTGCGTGGCCGGGTGGTCCATGTCTTGCAGGATTTACAGCGGTACGTTTACAAACACCGCGCTTGAGAAGCGTGAATAATTCGGCGGGGTCGAGCTGTCATACATGCGCACGTAATACTGCTCCATGACGGCCTCGCGCGGAACGGTGAAGTTGCTCACCGGACTGCGAAGCACCAAATCTGAATCCGTGCCCGGGCCAAATGACCAGTCCCGCCGCCGCACCTCGAATCCACCACCGGAAGGTGGCGTGATGTTGGTGCTGATCTGGATTGCGGAAGAGCTGACTGAGGTCACGCTCATCTCTCGCAGATTGTCGAGCGGCGCTGTTGTCTGCGGTTGCTGAGGAAGCCATGTATCTGCGGGAATAGTGGACGATGTTTTGATGGCAAGCGGTTCGGCCCAGTCATTTGCAAAGTAGATGATGTATTTGTTCAGTTGTGGTGACGTATTCTGCATCTCAATCTGCACTTTGCGCACGACTACGTTGGCCGCCATTCCAGAGGAAGTGGCCGAGATGGCGAGCAGGTCTCCGGGCCACACGTCGCCCTGCGTCTCAAAATTCCAGCCTGTGTAAGTACCCTTCCATGCTGCTCCGCGACTTGAGGCCAGATCGAGGATGGCTCTTGCCGCATTCTCGCAATCCACAGAACTGAGGGGTTTGGGGTGGGTGACAGTGCCCATCCAGCGGGAGGTTGCCGGGACCTGCGAAGATGCATCAGGTGAGGTAGCTGCGCCGTTTGCCAGACGCGCGACAGCCCGGCGCCTCGTCCGGTAGGAAACGAAAATCAGCTCACCCTGTTGCGGCACGCTGGTTGCATAAAAACGCAGTTTGCCTGTGCGCTCGATCCGGCAGTCTGCGCCCTGCGCTGTTGTTCCGATACGTCGTGTTACTGCGCTGCCTCCGGGAGGAATACTGATGACCCATTCCGGCCCTTGCTGCGTAATTGAGATGGTGCGGATGCTGCAAAAAAGACTGGCGCTATTCAAGGGAGCATACACTCCGGCTGCCGGAGCATTCGTAATCACACCGTCATAGAGAATGACGGGAGATTGCGCCACACCATTGGTCGTGTCCTGGATTTCCAGCATGCAATGAATGTTGCACGGAATCCCGGTTCCACCCCAGAGCTTTACGACTGTATCGTCTACCGAGTAATACGATTGCAGGACGCGCTGCATTTCTTTTGCGTAAATACGTGTGCGTAGGGTATAGACATGTCCGGAAACAGGGGTGAATGCATTTCCTGTAACTGTGCCTGATACAAATGCAGCAACAGAATTACTGCCGTTGTTCTGTGTGACCTGAAACCCGGCAATACAGTTCTGCGCGCTTACGCTGCCGGAGTACAACCCGCTCAGAATTCCGGTGCTGGCTGCTGTAAATTGCAGACCGGTGGCCTCCACCATCAACGATCCGCCAAGCTCGAAGCTGCTGATTGCACTGACAAATGTCTGTCCGTCATAGCCGTTGCCGCCGGAGCAGGTAAGCCCATTCGCGGTAAGCGATACGTGCTGGCCTGGGTCTTGTACTTGCCACAGG
>DASRBV010000101.1:0-4676 GCA_035653455.1 Pseudacidobacterium sp.
GGAAAAACAAATGCCATCGGACGTCCAACAACAGTCATTTATGCGAATGACCTTTCCGTGCATTCGCTGCTCGATGCCATCCGCAAAGGGCATGTTTTTATAGACCTGAGCGCCTCGCGTGACCGCCTCCTTGATGTTTCAGCCGAAGACAATGGCGAGAAGGCTGTGATGGGAGATACTCTGGCAGCGCCTGCGAACTCCACCATAAAAATCTTCGCCCACATTGTCGCTTGCGAGGGCCTGCGTCTGCGTTTTCTGCTCGACGGGAAGCCTGTTGATTCGCTTGCTGCGGATTTGACTCAACCTGACCAAACGATACCACTTACGCTTACGGCGGATGGCAAAAAACACTGGCTTCGCCCCGATGTTGTGACACCCGAAGGCAAGCTGATCCTGCTCGGCAACCCCATCTATCTCAACGATTCGGAAAGCAAATGATCTCACAAGATAAATTTGTCACCCTGAGCGAAGTGCAAAGCGCGAAGTCAAAAGACCTGATTCTTGCCGCGATAGTCGCTGTCCTTCTTTTCTTAAGTCCTGCCTTGTGTGCCCAGAACGCTGCGCATCCCGGCGCGCGCTCTGTCATGGATGCGCACAATTGCTACCCGTATTACGAATGGTGGTCTGATCGCATTGACCGCGCCCTTTCTGCAGGAACTCCGCTGGCCATTGAGCAGGACCTTGCCTGGTACACCGACAAGAAGACGGGGAAATCATGGTCTATCGTCACGCACGGCCTGCCTGGTTATGGCAATGAACCAACGATGAAACAGTATTTCTTCGAGCGTGTGCGGCCCATCGCGGAGAAGGCGCTGAAAGAGGGCAATCACGGTGATTGGCCCATCATCACGCTTAATCTCGATTTCAAGACCGAAGAGCCGGATCATCTTCGTGCTGTGCTGGCCCTGCTCGATGAATACCGAGACTGGATCACGACCGCAACGAAGACATCCGATGCATCGAAGGTCCAGCCGCTCACTGTCCGTCCTATCCTCGTGCTTACAGGAGAATCTGACGCGCAGGAAAAAGTCTTTTATGACGAAGTCCCCGTCGGGGGACAACTTCTGCTCTTCGGGGCTGTGCATACCCATGAAAAAGACCCTATGGCTGCGCCGGAAGTCCTCGAACCAGAACGGGCCAACAATTACCGCCGCTGGTGGAACAATCCCTGGAGCGTCGTCGAACAGGGCGGACAAAACCATGCGGGCGATTGGACAAAAGCAGACAACCTGCGCCTGCGCGCCCTCGTTGAACATGCGCACCAGAACGGCCTCTGGATACGCTTCTACACGCTGGACGGCGTGGACAACAAGCAGGACCTGAGCTGCCATGGATGGTTCAGCAGCTACAATTTCGGTTCATTGAATGCGGCTGAAGTCCGCTGGAAGGCCGCGCTCGAGGCAGGCGTGGATTATATCGCCAGCGACCAATACGAGCTTCTCGGAAAATTCATCCGGGAACACGGAGGGGAAAACCAAAGTGTAGTGAGGCAACAGGCCGGGCGGTGAATTTTCGGGGTATCAACGGCGGTCTCAGCGAAAATCGTTGCAGATGCCTTTGCTTGAACGCGCACGTCTGAAGTTTTTCGAAACATTCGTCCGCACGGCTTCCCGGCGCCGTAAGGAGCCGGAACATCTCGCCACTGGCCGCCGCGGTGAACTGGCCGCATATTTCTATCTGCGTCGTCAGGGATATATCATCACCGCCCGTGGATGGCGCTCGGGCCACCTGCGCGGGGACATTGACCTGATCGGATGGGAGGGCGATACTCTTTGCTTTATTGAAGTCAAGACGCGCACCACACGCGATGTTGCCACACCGGAAGCGGCTGTAGACGAGGACAAGCGTCGAACATTGCGGCGTGTGGCGAGACACTATATGCGCGGACTTCCGCAACAAGACATTCCGGCGCGCTTCGATATTCTTTCCATTTACCTTGAAAAAGAAAAAGCCGCGGAATTCGAACTTTTCCGCGGCGCGTTTGACTGGTCTTAATGATGTATGCGAACAAATGAATCTGGTTCCCAGCCGGTTTCCTGGCCTGTGCGGCCTGCCTGCAGAAAGTGCCCGGCATCTTACCTCCTGCTGCCACGGCGACGCGACTGCTTCAGACAACTATCCCCAGGCATCTGCTGTTACGAAGCGAATACCTTCATACCTCGCTGACCTGAGCAGCGATGCAGTGGCTGTAACCGAATGGCTGCGGTCCTGGCCGATGCCTGTCTGTCCGCCATCGTGCAGTAGAAGATTCGAGCCAATGCCGCGATGCTGATTGCGCCGAATCCCTTTCTGCAGGTTTGCGAGCACGGCCTCGGCGGTGGTCGGCTTCCAGTCGTATCCCATCGCGTTCCATAGAACGGGTTTAAGACCAAGATGGCTGGCCGTTCGCAACACGTCAGGACGGCGCGCTCCATGCGGTGGGCGAAAGTAGCGGACAGGGCCGCCCAGCGCATCTTCAATTGCGGCGTTGCAGTTTTTCAGCTCGTCCAGAACACGCCGGGGCGATTGGAACAGCAGCACCGGGTGTGTCATGGTATGGTTGCCGACAAGGTGTCCGGCAGCGTGAATGGCGCGGGCGATGTCGGGGCGCTGGCGCACGAAGCGGCCAATCAGAAAGAAGGTCGCCCTAACGTTGTGTTCTGCCAGCACATCGAGCAGTTGCTGCGTGTATGGATCGTTGGGGCCATCATCATACGTCAACGCGAATTCGCGCGCATCCGGACCGCCGATAATGGCGCGTCCAAAAATCTGCGAAGTAGGCCACATGGCCGCGTAGGCGTATCCTCCAGCGGCCAGAGTCAGGGCCCCGGCAGTGGCGAGCGTTGCAAGCATGCTGCTTCCAGTTTATGGCGCAATTGCCTTCTTTGCTTCCGCAGAAGCGGGCAAGCTGCGTCAAGATGCGCCCCTCGCGAGAAGTGGAAGGGCGCGAACAATT
Source organism: Pseudacidobacterium sp. (assembly GCA_035653455.1). Classification (GTDB taxonomy): domain Bacteria; phylum Acidobacteriota; class Terriglobia; order Terriglobales; family Acidobacteriaceae; genus Pseudacidobacterium. The sequence goes on from DASRBV010000101.1 coordinate 2,936, forward strand.
TTGAAAGCACGCTCTGCTACAAACAGGGAGTGGCGGCCTTCTTCAAAACGTGGTATCTTCGCTTTTTATTCGATTCTATGGCCAAACTGTTTGAGCAACCCAGGTTTATTGCTGTGGAAGGGCCGATTCGGGTCGGGAAATCGTCTCTCGCGCAGCTTCTTGCTGAGCGAATCCATGCGCGGCACATTATCGAGCCGGAGAACAATCCTTTTCTTGACCGCTTTTATCAGGGCGAGGCTGGAATGGCGTTTGCCGCGCAGATGTGGTTCCTGAAAGAGCGGCATGAGCAACTGCGGCAGGCAAAAAACACGGATGGGCCGGTTGTTTCTGACTACATCTTTGAAAAAGACAAGATTTTTGCGTACGTGAACCTGGGGGATGCGGAACTTGCGCTGTACAACCGGTACTACCAGCAACTGCGCGAGGATGTGCCCACTCCGGACCTGGTGATTTATCTTCAGGCCACGCCTGAAGTTCTGAAGCAGCGGCTGAAGCGCAAAGGAATGGCCGGAGAACGCGCCATCAGTGATGGATATATCGAGCAACTGGCCGCGGCTTATGAACACTTCTTTTTTCACTACACGGCCAGCGATCTGCTGATAGTGAACACCTCAGACATTGACTTTGTAAACAATAATCGCGACCTGCAATTGCTGCTGAAGCGGCTCTCGGAGCCGGTGAAGGGAACACAGTATTTTCTGCCGCTGGAAAGCGCTTCGGGATGAAAGAGCTTCCGCCTACCGTCCTCGTTTTTTTGTAAATTCGTCAAAGGAAATGATTTAAGTAGGTTTTCGTTTTCCGTGATGCAGCCGAAGGCTGGAAGCCGTGCCCCTTCAAAACCCGATTGCCGGATGATTGCAATCGGGGAAAAGGCGGGATTGGGCCCAACCTTTTCTTCAGTCGTAAGAATGACGGAGCCTACATAGATAAAAAAATATAAAATATTCAAAATAAAAGGCTTGCGCATCAAGCACGGGTTAAAGTCCTGGAACGAAAGGGTTTACAGGTAAAGTACTGATTCTAAACAGGTTTTTACGGAAAAACCTCAGCGGGCCTGGCTAACCTTTGCATTGGCTGAGATTCTTCCTCCCTCCGGCCGATATCGGTCGTTTATTCACAAAAAAGCCCACCTGTGGTGGGCCTTTTTTGACTCTCTATTTTTATTTTATCATTCGTGGGAAGATGTTTCGGACATTGCTCGTTGTGACGAGTAATTTTTGGTTGTGCGTGGTCCTTCAGACCGCGTGACGCCTATTTTTTGATCTTTGCGGCGAGCGCATCCACATTGAAGGCATCCGGCGGGAGTGGCACGTTGTAAGCGGCTTTGTAGACATAGCGCTGGTTTGTCTCATCGCCATTGTGGAAGCGGGTGATGGTAAAGGGCGTGGGAATGCCGTCTATGGTGTGGTAATCATCGTATTCTTCCACTTCTTCGTTCTTGTCTTTGTAGACGGGGTCGCGCCACTGGAATGTGCGCCGCAGGGGCAGGTGTGTATCCGCGTCCATCTGAATGGTGACGGAATCGTTTGTGGATGAGATGAGTGTGACCTGGTCGGCGAGGTGGCGTTCGGCGAGGGTCTGGCCTTCGTAGAGATAAATGGTATTCGGGTCTTTCATCCAGACCTTCACGACGGTCTCAATGGAATGGTCGCGGCGGCGGATGAAGTCGTCCAACTGGTCCTGCGGGAGGGGGCGCTTGCCGCGGTATGTAATCTCCCAACCTTGTTTGCCGTCAAAAATA
>DASRBV010000102.1:0-3442 GCA_035653455.1 Pseudacidobacterium sp.
CGCCATCTTAGGATTTCTCTCGATTGGAGTTGCCTTGCTAGCCGAGCTTTTGCGCATACATCCGGACGAACCGGAGCCAGAGCGCGTAGAGTACGTTGTTTCCTGTCTGCGGAGCGGAAAAGTGGTCGGAATGCCGACCGATACCTTCTACGGTCTGGCCGTGGACCCGGTAAATCTGCGGGCTGTTGAGCGTATCTACGAGATCAAAAGCCGGTTGAAACATAAGCCGCTGTCGCTGCTAATTGGCACGCTGGAGCAGGCCTACGGGCTGGCGCGCGATGTAGACGCCAACTTTGACCGTCTGGCAGAGCGCTTTTGGCCCGGACCGCTCACGTTGATCGTAAGGGCCAGCTCGCGTTTGCCATTGCGGGTGACTGCAAACACCGGCAATGTAGCGTTGCGTATTCCAGATGCGGCGATTCCGCGCGCGGTGACAAAGGCGTTTGGGCTTCCGGTGACAGCAACCTCCGCAAATCTGCAGGGAGCGCCCGAATGCACGCACGCGGCGTGTGTTCGGGACCAGATTGGCGACCGCATCCCATTGATTGTGGATGGAGGTCCGACCGGGCGCAGCCTTCCGACGACGATTGTAGACCTCTCGGAAGGCAACGGACGCTGGCAGATTCTGCGCGAAGGGGCGATTGCTACGCACGAAATCGCACTGGCGCTGCACCGTTGAGCGCGGCCATGATTGTTCCGGGCACAAATCTGAAGCGAGGCCATGCTGGCAGACGGTTCATTTTGAATACCGTTCTGGTGTTGATTGCCGCCGCAGCCGCATGGAGCGCATGGGTTTATGGCCAGATCCGCTACTATGCGGACCGCGATGAAGCACAACCTGCAAATGCCATTGCTGTTTTTGGCGCTGCGGAATACGATGGGCGGCCTTCTCCGGTATTACGGGCGCGTCTGGACCATGCGCTTGAGCTATACCAGCGCGGCCTTGCGCCACTGATGATTACTCTTGGCGGAGGCGATGTAGGCGATACGCACTCCGAAGGAGGGGTCGGGCACGATTATCTGTTGGCACATGGAGTGCCAGAGTCAGCCATTATTGCGGAGACGCAGAGCAACAACACCGCAGAATCAGCGGCGCGGCTGGCGGTGATTGCGCGGGCGAACCATCTTTTACGCATCATCGTGGTGAGCGATGGAACACACCTGTTCCGCATTCACGCACTCTGCGAAAAGAACGGGCTGCATGTCTTTACGTCGCCACGGCCGGCTGCGGGAAACCTCGACTGGCAGGAGTCATTTGCGCGCATGGCGCATGAAATCCTGAGCTACACGGCCTGGAGACTGCACTTGCATGGGTGAAACTTATTCTGCGCACAGGAGAGTGTCTGAAATCAGGCAAAATCCTGAGATTTAGTAAAATAGAAGAGAAGTGCTGAGAAAATAGCTTTTTCCTTGATCCTGCCTCGGCGGAACAACCAGCAACATTCCAGAGCGTGCATCTTTTGTAGTGTGAAGACTACGTGCGCTTTGCCTCAATAACAGGAATAGACGATGCTTTCAGTCAATAACGTTACGATGCGCTACGGGTCGAAGGTCCTCTTTGAGGACGTGACCACCACTTTTACTCCCGGCCGGCGCTACGGACTGACCGGGCCGAATGGCGCTGGCAAGTCCACTTTTATGAAGATTCTTTCTGGTGAACTGGAGCCGCAGAAGGGCACAGTGGTGCGTCCGAAAAAGATTGGCGTTCTGCGCCAGGACCAGTATGCCTTTGATGCCTATCGCGTGATTGATACGGTCATTATGGGCAACAAGGCACTGTGGGTAGCCATGGAAGAGCGCGATGCCATTTATTCCAAACCTGAATTGACCGATGAAGACGGGATGCGGCTGGGCGAGCTTGAGGGAATTGTCGGGGAAGAAGATGGATACACGGCTGAAAGCGATGCGGCAATTCTTCTTCAGGGGCTGGACATTCCGGACGAGTTGCATGAGCGCAAGATGAGCGAGCTGCAGGGCGGGCAGAAGGTCCGCGTGCTGCTGGCGCAGGCCCTGTTCGGCAATCCGCAGGCACTTCTGCTGGACGAGCCTACAAACCACCTCGACCTTGATTCCATCCACTGGCTGGTGGATTTTCTACAGCGGTTTGAAGGCACGCTGATTACGATTTCGCACGACCGTCATTTTCTGAATAGCGTTTGCACGCACACGGCAGACATTGATTACCAGACCATCATCACATATACCGGCGGGTACGATGACATGGTGCTGGCAAAGACACAGGTCCGCGCACGTCTGGAAGCCCAGAACGAGCAGCGCGAAAAGAAGATTGCTCAGCTGAATGAGTTCATCGCGCGCTTTTCCGCCGGGACCCGGTCAAGCCAGGTGACGAGCCGTAAGAAGGAAGTGGAACGCCTGCAAACGACAGAGTTGGCCAAATCGAACATTCAACGCCCTTATATTCGGTTTGAACAGGCGCGGCCATCGGGTAAGCATGTTCTGGAAATAGAAGGTTTGAGCAAGAGCTATGGCGATCACGTGGTGTTCAATGGATTTAGCGGCGCTGTGATGCGCGGCGAGAAAGTCTGTCTGATTGGCCGCAACGGGCAGGGAAAGACGACCATGCTCAAGTCGCTACTGGCCGGTTTTCCCGAGCTTGCCGAAAAGGACTTTTCACTGGATGCTGGCACTGTGAAGTGGGGCCATGAGGCGCAGATTGGATATTTTCCGCAGGACCATGCCGGAGTTATCGAGCACGGCATGACGGTGAATGAATGGCTGCACCAGTTTGACCCCAAGGCCACAACGGAAGACATTCGCGGCATTCTGGGACAGATGCTCTTTCGCGGCGAAGAAGGGCTGAAGCCGACGGCGGCGCTGTCAGGCGGAGAGGCGGCACGGCTTATCTTCTGCAAACTTATGCTGCAAAAACCGAACATTCTGATTTTGGACGAGCCAACCAACCACCTTGATCTTGAGTCCATTAACGCGTTGAATATTGCATTGCAGCGTTATGAGGGAACGGTGCTGCTGGTGACCCATGATCAGGACCTGATTGAAGAGGTCGGAACGCGCATCTGGCATTTTGAGAAGGGTGCGATTGAGGACTTCAAAGGTCCGTACGAGGAGTACACCGCAGCTTCAGGATCGCGTTCATTTGTGGGATAGTTCTGCTCACGTGGGCTGAGGTCATTGTCCAACATCAGTTGTGTGCAGGGCGCCGACATCCCGAAGCGCATCCCACACATCCTCTGGACGGGCGATCGTAACAATATCTCTGCGGATGGATGCCATATGATTCAGTTCCACCTCTGAATAGATCTTTGACCGCGGCAAATACTTACACCCGCCAGTGGTCTGGCCGCCAGTTTTTGATTCGCTGCTTGATTTCTTTTCCTTTCAGGTTATGGGCCAGGGTTTCTTCTACCAATGCAGGGAGTTCTTCATCGGAAGCAAAGCGCAGGGCCACGAGCTGTCTTTCTGC
>DASRBV010000103.1:0-3825 GCA_035653455.1 Pseudacidobacterium sp.
ACCGACCAGCTCAGCGGAGTCGTAAACGGAAAGGCCGTCAGCTTCCAGGCCACTTCTGATCCGACAGGGCGCCAGTTTCTGCTCGACATCTCCGCCAATGGGCAAAAGCAGCAAAATAAAATTGACCGCGACCAGAACTCGGTCCTGCTCACCGACCTCGATCCTGCAGGCTACATGCTTTTGATGCAGGTGGCCCTGCGCAATCCTAAAGATGCGTGGGCCATCATTCCCAAAGAAAATGGATTTCTCGTTCCAGTGAAGTTCACAACGCTCGAAGATACAAAGGCCGCATACAACGGTCAGACCATGATGGTCCACCACACCAGCGCCGCCGTCAGCACGCAAAACGCCATCACCATCGAGCTTTTCTACTCAGGTGATGGACAACTGCTCGAAGCCGACCTGCCCGAGCAAAACTTTGATGTGATACGCGAAGGCTTCCGGCTCATCCATCGCCCGAAGCCTCCTGCTCCTCCGCACGGAGAGGCCCCTGCGCCTCCTCCGCAGAACCAGCAGCAATAGCTCACTTCGACTGCTGCCGTTCGGATGCACTCTTCTCCTGCTGCCGGACCAGTTCTTCGGTCAAATCCAGCCGCTTCTTCCACGGATCGGCCTTCGCAGCCGGACCGTCCAGTGAGAAGTCCATCAGCACATCCTGGCTTGTGTTGTACTGTGGCCAGTTGGGCAGCCCTGCCCCGTTCGGATTGCCGGTTTTTGCAAAGTTGGCCCAATATTCGTTCACCTGCTGCGCTGTTTTCTCGTCCTGCGAAGTCAGTTCCGCTCCATACTTTGCCTTGACCGTGTCGAAGACAAAAGGAATCTCAGTGGCATGGGGCGCGCCCGGCCACTTGTCACGCATGGACTGTGCGACATAGCCAAAGCGATACTCCCACACTGGATTGCCTTGCGAGGAAAAGGTCTGTGCCACGAACCGCGCTGGCTCGACCATGAATGCGTCTGCCGCGACCTTCATTCCTAAGAAGAAGATGGCCTGAGGAGGTGCTGTGCCGTTCGCATCGTAGGCTTCCTCGGCTGCCTTTGCGTTGGGGCCGAACGGCGCAAACAACTCGTCCACCGTTTTCGCATGAGAGAAGCCGATGTCCATCGTATTGGCGCCAACGATGAATGGCACATGCTGGTACTTACCTTGTTCGTAGAGTGTCTGTGTCTGCCCAATCACGAGCTTGCCATCTATCATCGGGCCGGAATACGTGGACTCGGCATTGCCCATGGAAGCCATGTTCAGACCGTCCACTATCTCTTCTGCGGGAAGCGCGCGCAGTTTTTTGAGCGCGGCAGCATCGTCTCCTGGAATGCCTTTGCTTTTGGCGAAGGCAACGCCCATCTCTTCTGCTGAGGGACGCCCATGCATCCCCTCATGCAGCCCGGTGCTGTTGAGCATCAGCCGCCCGCCGCCGGATTCCACAATTGCCCGCTGAAACAGCCCGTTTGCCAGCGGCGAGGTCATCAGCATATGGACGGAGAACCCTCCGGCAGACTCACCGAAGACCGTGACCTGTCTTGGGTCGCCTCCGAAAGCCTGAATATTGCGCTGCACCCATTGCAACGCGGCAATCTGGTCCATAAAGCCGTAGTTACCGAGCAGTCCGTCTTTACTCTCTTTTGTGAGCGCCGGATGCGCGAAGAAACCGAACCGCCCCAGGCGGTAGTTAAAGCTGACAAAGACAATTCCCTTGCGCGCAAACTGGCTGCCATCGTAGACCGCGGGCGAGCTGCCACCGTTCACAAAACCACCGCCATAAATCCAGACCATGACCGGAAGCTTTCCAGTCCGGTGTTCCGGTACCCAGACATTCAGAACGAGACAATCTTCAGCAGGTGTTGCGCCCAGTGGCGCCGCATCACTGGGGAAGGGAAGCTGCATACAGTCGTGCCCATAGTGTGAAGCATCGCGCACGCCGCTCCATTTCTCCGCCGGTTGCGGAGGACGCCAGCGCAGCGCCCCAACAGGAGGAGCAGCATAGGGAATGCCCTTGAATGATGTGACTCCGTCTGCTGTGGCCCCCTTGAGCTTGCCTGTCTCGACCGTCACCGTGTCCTGCGCGCTGGCGCTGATGGCAAAACAGAAAGCAGCGGTCGCTGCAAAAAGCCCGCGTAACAACCTTCCCCGGTTCATAATGAGTATGCCCCCTCTGAAATACGGGAGCATTGTATCAATTAACTTCTGGCCTGAATCTGGCCGGACGCTGGTGCCCCACACACATCCCGTCAGAGACCAAGCTCGCGTGCTGCAAGTGCTGTCCCCACGACTCTTGATCGTATTTTGCCGAAGGCCGTCTCCCGCGCCGTGGAAGTATCGTCGGCAAATGGCGCAAACCCACAGTCATCTGTTGTCCCAAGCTGCTCTACAGGCAGAATGGAAGCGGCTTCCAGTACGCGCTCGCACACCTGCTCCGGGGTTTCAATCTTCGGATGAATCGGATCAATCACTCCGATGAAGACCAACTGCTTCGGGCCGAGAAGCTGTTTTACCGTGCGCAGTGCCGGCGCTTTGTCCGGCTCGCTGGCCATCTGTAAATAGAACCGCCCTGCCTTTAATTGAAACAACTCCGGCAGCAGAGACGTATAAGGAATGTCCGCGCTATGGGTCGAGTCCAGGTCGCCTCCGGGACAAACATGCACCCCGATGCGCTTCCGTTCTTCAGGAGAAAAGCGTTCCAGCACCTGATTGTTCAGTGCAATGAAGCTGCGCAGCAAACCACCCGAAGGGTCCAGTTTCAGCGACAATCTGGCCTCGGTAAAGTCAATCTGCACTACGGCCGCGCCTGCATCCAGCGCGCCTCGAATATCGGCTTCGGCCTCATTCAGCAGGTCCTCCAGAAAGGCCTCTCTCGTGTAACCCGGAATGCCATTGGACGGATAGAGCAGACTGAGTGCAGACGCAGAAATCACTGCCTGCTTCAGCGGCAATTTTGTATACGCGCGTGCCGCCCGCAGGTATTTCTCGGCATGGATGCCATAACGAAAAGGCCCCGCCGTCAGTCGTGGCAACTGGCGAACGTGCCCGTCTGCGAATGGAATCACCACCCCATTCGGAGCAAGATTCTCCAGCCCGGAAAGAGGATACGTCGCAAAGCTGGGCTTCGTCTGCTCTCCATCCGTAATGATAGGAGAACCCGTCTGCTCGAACCGCTGCATCGTATCACGAAGCGCATCAGCATACGCATTCTCGAGCTCTGCATGGCCGGAAGCGGCCATTGCCTGGATCAGCGAAGCTGGACGGGGAATACTGCCAATGGGTTCTGTCGGAATCGGCATATGCTGCGGAGTCTACCGTTGCGCAAACGAATGAGCATCCATCGAAAGGTGGATTTGCAGTACCCTGTTTCGGAGAGGACCACCCATGCCCACTCAGGCCGAGAAAGCTGCTGCATTTCGCGCGCTCCATGACCGCCCGGAGCCATTCGTCATTCCCAATCCGTGGGACGCAGGTACCGCCCGTATCCTGACCGCGCTTGGCTTTGAGGCCCTCACCACCACCAGCGGAGGACTCGCCATTACCTTGGGCCGCCGCGACGGAACAGCCAGCATCACCCGCACTGAAGCCCTCGAAAATGCGAGTCTGATTGTCCAGGCGACACATCTTCCTGTTGCCGCTGACCTCGAAAATGGATACGGCCACTCTCCGGAGGCCGCCGCTGAAACCATACGTCTCGCAGCCGAAGCAGGGCTTGTCGGCGGTTCGATCGAAGATGCTACCGGCGATCCATCCAGTCCAATTTACGAATTCAACCACGCCGTCGAGCGCGTGGCCGCAGCCGCTGAAACGGCCCGCGCGCTGCCGTTCCCATTTATGTTTGTGGC
>DASRBV010000104.1:0-2294 GCA_035653455.1 Pseudacidobacterium sp.
CAATCCAACGCAGGCTCAGCCCGCCTGCAAGATAAAACAAAACCAGATCGCGGAAAGTAAGCTCTCGCGCAAGGCCGGACGTGGCTGCTTTCTGTGGCATGCAGGCTTCCGCGCCAGCATACTGGTTGCCCTGACGCGAAGACCAGAGTTATTTCGCAGGGCGGTACAACGCTGCGTCCTCCATAAACCTGCATTGATAACCTGAATGCGCCCGCAAAAGGAGACCCAACACATGCATCGAAAGAAAGCACTCTGCCTTGCCGGACTCATTCTCACCATCGCTGCTTCTGCCCGCGCACAGTATGCAGAGCTTTCGCCTCAGCGCATCCACCAGATTGAGGCCATGCTGCCCGCCGCTCCTGCCGGATTCGGACGGCCCTGCTCTGACCGCGGCGCATGGCAGCCCCTCGCTGCCCAGCTTGCTTCACAAGTCAGCCGGGCAAATGCGCTCCTCACCCAGCCATTCCCGGCGTGGAGCGACGATGCTTATCTCAACTTCAGGCGCACAGGAGACCGCCTCGTTGGCGAGAAAATGATGCACGCGCGGCAGGACTGGCTTCCCACACTGGTGCTGGCAGAGTGCGCCGAAGGACGTGGGCGGTTCCTCTCCCGTATCGCCATGGTGCTCGATGAGCTTGCGTCGCAGAAGTCGTGGACATTGCCTGCGCATGACGGCAACCTCGACAGCTTCAGCGGCAGGCATTACTTCGTGGAGCTGAACTCGGCCGATCTGGCGCACACCATTGCGGAAACCCTCTATTTACTGGGGCCGCAGTTGCCTGAAGCAACGCGCCGGCACATGATGGACGCTCTGGAACAGCGCATCTTTGCTCCCATGCGCGAATCGTTCTCGACAGGCAAGGGAAATGCCTGGCTCCATTACAAAATGAACTGGAACGCTGTTTGTCTGGACGGGGTGACAGGCGCGGCGCTCGCTGTTCTGCCCAACCGCAAAGACCGCGCTCTCTTTGCCGCTGCCGGAGAGCACTACTCCCAGTATTATCTCGAAGGTTTTCAGAATGACGGATACGGTGTAGAAGGCATGGGCTACTGGAACTATGGCTTCTCGCATTTTGTGAAGTTGCGCGAGACGCTGTGGCAGGCCACGCAGGGCAAGATTGACCTCTTCGCCAGCACAAAGGCAAAAAAGATCGCGCTCTTTGGCGCACAATTCCCTATGTTTCCAGATAACGTCGCTTCCTTTGAAGATGCGCACTACATGCTCGGGCCTGGTCCCGGATTGATGCAATACGTCGAGCGCGTCTTTGGCCTGACAGCATCCACTCCGAATGCTGACTCAGGACAGATAGAGGCCACAGGACTCAAGACCCTCACCTGGATAGTTATGACACTCTTTCCCAACCACGCCGCTGAACTTAAAAATGCCATTCCAGGCGGAGATACCGTGGGCCTGCGCACATACTATCCGGAATCGCAGGTGTTAGTGTCGCGTCCGCAGCCCGGCGGCAAACTCGCAATCACCATCAAAGGCGGAGGCAACACTACCCACAGCCACAACGACATTGGCTCTTTCGTCATCGGCCTCGGCGCAACGCAGCCGGTCGGCGATCCCGGAGGCCCGTCGTACTACACCGCTGAGACCTTCAGCAAAAACAGACTGCAATCGCGCCTCCTGAATTCTTACGGGCATCCCGTGCCAGTCATTGACGGCCATCTGCAACTGGACGCAACCAAAGTCACAGCGCAGATCATGGACACAAAGTTCACTGACAAGCAGGACTCCATCACCATCAACGCAACCACTGCCTATGACACGCCCCTCCTGCGAAAGTATCTGCGCACCATGCACTATTCACGCGAGGGAGCAGGCTCGATCGAGATAGAAGACATCTTTGACCTGACCGGGCCTGCGGACATCGAAGAATCATTGCCAACCCATGGAAGTTGGCAGCAAGTAGACAATAAAACACTCGAATTTACTGCCGATGAAGAGCATCTGCGAGTCGTGATAGACGCGCCGGGAACGCTGGCCTTCTCCGCTGACAAGGTGGACGACTACGGCAATCCGTTTACACGTGTTGCTGCTCGGGTGCATCTGGAACACTCCGGCAGCGTGAAGATGGTCTTCACTCCAGAATAGGCAATCACTGTTCAAACACGGCTTCTATAAAAAAGACTCCGGAAACTTTTCGCCTCCGTCTGCTGTTCTTTTCACCATGACATGGAGGTGGAACAAATGAGATTCAGCACCGCGGGACTTCTTTTGCTTGCCGCTCTTGCGCTTCTTGGCGGATGCGCCAGCCATCCGGCATATTATGTTGCGCCTCCGCCAC
>DASRBV010000105.1:0-5842 GCA_035653455.1 Pseudacidobacterium sp.
GCGGACCTGGGCCAAAATTGCTTCCAGGCGTCCCGCTTCTGGCCAGAGATAAAGTATTCGGACTTCAGGCTTTAGCTTTCCGTGAGGCGCTTCGATCATCACGGAAGAGTCCGGACATTCTGTTTTCGCCGTCTGCCTGGCCAGGCTTCCACCCAGATGAAAGCACCAGTTTGGATGTCCTGCCCACTCAACATCATAGGAATCAGCAGGATCAAACAATAGCTCCATTTGTCCGCAGCCTATTTCTGCTGGATGGAAGTAGCCATAGATCCGGTAAATGGGGACTCGCGCACCACTCCTCCGGTAATAAAGGCGAGTGCCTTCGGGTTCGAGACTGGCCAGTTCTTCCACTTCAACCCCAAGCCGCTCTGCAATGACTTGCACATCCGGGAAGAATTCCCGATCCTGGAGATTTGTTCCTGCAAGCACTACATGCTCCGGCTGATGCCCGCGCAGGACGACCCGCTCCATTAGCTTCCAAAAGCTGGACTCCGTGTGCCCGCCAAACAGATGTTCCAGAGTGCTGTCCAGCTCAAATGCAGAGCGATAAACCTCATTCAGCACGAATTGGAAGCCGAACGTCAGAGGACTGGCATGAAGACCTGCCAATTTTAGGACCGTCTTCCCATCCGTCTCCTGAGAGAGGAGAAAATCGGCCGCCGCAAAGTGCGGATGCGGGGCCTCGTCGGCCACGCGACACTGCGGCGGAATCGCAGCACGCGAGGCACGCAGGAGTTCCTCGTTCCCAACCAGCTTCTGGATCGCGCCTGCGCCAGTGGCGGCCATCTCTTCCAGCAATGCCTTCGGGAAAAAGCAGGGAGTTTCTGCGATGGGCAGCTTTACATGCGTGCGCGTACACGCATCCAGACTATGCAGCATTTTGCGGTACACTTCCGGACGGAAGCGCTGATTGAAGTCGTGCCTGAGCCGCGGAATCATGGCATCCGGCCTGCAATGCTGGCCCCGGAACGCACGATCTCCGGGCCGGGAACCAGACCAAACAAGATACCGCAAATCACCCGGCTTTGGCGCGTGGGGTTTCTGATGATGAAAATAAATTTTCTATCATGCTTTTTATGCGCGTATTTTGCCACGGAAAACATGGCGGCTTCGCGCCCGGTCTGCTATATAAGACGAAGCCATGTCGCAAAGGCCGTCTCCTCTGCTCCTTTCTGCTCTTTATTTCGGATTCATGCTTACGGGCATTGGAACGACACTGCTTGGCTGCGCCTTGCCAGCGTTGAGCACGGACTGGAGACTCACCGACAGCTCCGCGGGCCTTCTGTTTGCCGCCCAATTCGTCGGTTCATCGTCTGGAGCGCTGCTGGTACAGTCGCGCCTCGATTCCAGTATTTTGCGGGGCTATTCCCTCATCATCGCAGGGGGCATTCTGATTTCACTTTTGCGCGGCCATCTGGCCCCGCTGTTCTTCGTCGTCTTCGGCCTTGGCCTGGGTCAGGCAATGACGGCGACCAGCATGACGTTCGGCCGCATCTATAGCTCAAGCCGGGGAGCATCCTTGTCCCTTCTGAATGCTGCCTGGGGATTCGGCGCAGTCATTTGCCCGTGGATTGCTTCTTTCTGGGCCCGCTTTCGTCCGTCGGATTGGCTGTTTCTCGGAATTGCGCTGGCGTCGCTGCCACCGTTCTTCTATCTCGTACTGCACCGGGACTCTCTGGCCACGCATGCCGAGGAAGCCGCCCAATCTACCAGCAGACAGGCTGATCTCTCCCTTCTGATTCCGCTCGCTGCCTTCGCCTTTCTTTATGTAGGGGTTGAATCGTCGGTGGGCGGCTGGATGATGACCTACATTCATCGCCTGCCGGTGTCCGGTGAGGTGCTTGCCCCTGTCATCACATCTTTGTTCTGGATCGCCCTTCTCTGCGGCAGGACAGCTGCGCCGGCCGTGCTGAAGCGAATGACTGAGCCGGGCCTGCTGACCGCTTCGTTATTGGTGGCCCTAGCAAGCACTGGACTGCTGCTCCTCAGTCATACCTCTTTTTCAAGCCTTGCCTGCGCCACACTGATTGGGCTGACTCTCGCTCCAGTCTTTCCGCTCTGTATTTCGCGGCTGCTCGGCCTTACCGACAAACCATCTCAGTCGCGATGGGTTTTTGCACTCAGCGGATTGGGAGGCGCTGTTCTGCCCTGGATGACAGGACAACTTGCCTCCTTTCAAGGCTCGCTCAGAGTTGGGCTGCTGGTGCCGCTGTTCGGAACAGCAATTATGCTGTTGCTTCATCTGCGGACACGGCCTTCTGCTCAAACAAGTTAATCATGGCCTATTTTGCTGCAATCTCATAGTGGCCGGCCTCACGAAGCACCACAACCGCTCGCGCACCGTCCTCTACGCTCTCGCTCTTCACTGCTTTTCCATTTACGAAGACCTGCTGCCCAGTAGAAGAAACCGGTACGGACACATGCGCTTCTACTTCTGCAGGAAGCTCTATCGCAATGCTTGTGCCACTGCCTTGTTTCTTCAGCGAGACATCCAGCATTCCATGCGGCGTTGGCTCTCCGCCTTTGGCCCAATCCAGGTCAATCAGATCGGGACGAATGTCTACGGTAGAAAAACCTGGCCCTGTTGCATGAATACCCAACACTTCTTCCATCAGCCACGGTGTCACGCCGCTCGACCATCCATGCGCCAGGCTCACGCGATAGCCTGACATATTGTCTGCCTGAAGCGACCCATGCGCGTCGTTCTTATACCACGCAGGATCATACCCTTCCCAGAAGCTCGTTGCGCCCTCATCCACCATGCCGCCCCAGTACTGGCGTATCCAGTTAAGCGCCTCCTGTCTGTGGCCCATCTTCGCCATCGCGCTAATGACGTAATAGTTGTAATAAGGCGTGATGATGAACGCGTTGTACTTGATTTTTCCTACACTCGAAAGCGATGCATTCCAGATGTCCGCGTACTGCGATACAGGCGCCAGTCCTGACAGCACCGCCATGGCATTCAACTGCCAGCGGCTGCTGTAAGCGTTCGTTTTCCTGTCCAGAAGGTACTCGCGCGCCGCCGCCTTCAGTCCGTCAAGCTCTCTTGTAAACTGCTCAGCGTTTGCCGTATCGCCCATCTCTTTCAGCAGGTACACACCCTGATCAAATGCCGCAATGAACTCCAATTGAGTACCGAAGCGCGATTCTGGCGTGTCTCCATTCAGCTCTGGCGACCAATCTACAAATGGCCATGAGCCGGTTTTGTTCACATACAGATTGCGCCCGTCCAGCTCTTTTTCCATGTAGTGCATGAGCTGGATGAGGCGATCGTGGAAGGACATTAACTGTTGCTTGTTGCCAAAGTGCCGATAATATTCGGCTTCTCCTGTAATCCAGAAGGCCGAATAGCCGGCAATTCCATTTACATGCTGGCGGACCGGGGCAGGCCCGATGAGGCGATTGAGTGTATCCTCCATCAGGAAGTGGTCAGCGAAAACGTCGTTGATGGTGCGCCCGCTTACATCGAGATCGCCCATCCAGCGACCACGATCACGCTTCGGCGCGTCCCAAATGTCATCCTGCATACAGAGATGCGCCGTGTACGCACCAATCGTCCACATCAGGTTCAGCTTTGGATCAGAAGATTCAAAAAATCCCTGATACTTCACCGGGTAGTAAATCAGGTCGAGATTGATGGACTTGAAGCGAAGCCCTTCGCCGCCTTCCACAAAACGAAGCAGCGCATAACGAAAAGCGCTCTTCGGCCCATAAGCCGAACCATGCGCCGGAACATAAACTGCATTCATGCCCAGATACGGCTGCTTCAACGCTTCGTCTTCCGATTCGCCATATTGCACCGTCACCACCGCTGGCCTATCAGAGTCAGAAATGAAGTGCAATCGTCCGTTTGCATCGCGGCCAAAGTCGAGCAGAACCTGCGGGGCCTGTGTATCTTCCACCTGCCGGGATGGCAGGTCCACCGTAAACTCGTTACCTGCACTTGTTCCTTTTAATGCATCAGCATTGTGGACCGCTCCCACCCCTCCATACACATGCTCAACACTCACAGGTTCCAGCGGTGCCTGCGCCAGAAAAGGCGAAATCCCTTCATAACCGGGCCAGTTGTACATGCCTGCATCGGCATTCCACTGGAAA
Source organism: Pseudacidobacterium sp. (assembly GCA_035653455.1). Taxonomy (GTDB): domain Bacteria; phylum Acidobacteriota; class Terriglobia; order Terriglobales; family Acidobacteriaceae; genus Pseudacidobacterium. Next base: position 4,099 of record DASRBV010000105.1, read on the forward strand.
AGATCAATCGAGCCTTCAATTGGGCCAAGACTGTCGGCGGCCTTCCATGATGCATCGTCAAAATCTGCTTTCTGCCAGCCCTCTGCCGTGTGCAGAGACGCTTTCCAGTCTTTGTTGCTGATGACAAGCACCGGAGTGTCCGCGCCACGAGACGCTCCCACCAGTTTCACGACCATCGCTTTTCCGGCAGCAAGCTGCATGGTAAAACGGCTGTTGGTAAAGCCATTCACGCCCGGTCCGCGCACCGCTTCAATCGCGATGATGTTCTGTCCCTCACGCAGAGCGTTGCCCACGTCCACGGTGAACATCTGCATGCCAATCGGTGCATCCAGATTGGCTTCATCATGCCCCACCAGCTGGCCATTCACATAAACCTCAACTGAACGCGGGCCTGCGATGTAAAGCGTCGCATCAGGAGGGACCCTGTCGAGCGTAAAAACGCGCCGGAAATAATGCGGCGCAGTCTCGCTGTTTCTTCCCGGCCTTCTGTAGGACAACAGCGCATCATTGCTGATGGCGTCTTCCTGTGTCCAGATATATTCCTCCGGCAGCGGTTTATGCGTTTCTGATTGCAACCGCGGGGCGGTAATCTTACGCGCAGGATCAATCTGATCAAGAGGAATCGTCGTCGGCTTGAGTTCCTGCGCGGCAGCAATGCAGGACAAAACAGCAACCATTCCGCACCCAATCCACATTTTGCTTTTCAATGCGATGCTCCCTGCGCCGAAGCGCTCGTTGATGTTGTGGCCACTCCCAGATAATTCCCGTAGCCCACAATCACAGTCGAACCCACCAGCACAATCAGCGTGCAGGCCACCAGTATGCGCGTGCGCAGACTCACGCCCTTCCACTCGCGCAGCGCAATGCCCCACAGCGTGCTGAAGATGATGATGCTGGCCATGTGCAGCGTCCAGCTGGAGAACTTAAAGCGGCCCATCTGCGTTTCGCCCATTGTGTAGAAGAAGAACTGCATGTACCACGTTGTCCCGGCAAGCGCGGAAAACAGATAGTTTGCGAGGATGGGAACTTTTCCCTGCTGCTCAACTGCCGTCATCGTGCGTGTGGCCACTTCCACGCCAGGAGCATCTATGGCCGTCTCAATCACAGGCTCTTCATTTCTGTCCGGAAAATACTCCCAAGTCTGTAACGCCAAGTATTGGTAACCGGTACGGTTACGAATATGGAGGATGACGCACCACACAAAATTGGTCGTGAATCCTCCAGCCAGCAGCACCACCAGCACAGGCAGCCCCTGCCACAGCGGAGAAGTGCCATGTTGCACGGTAATGGCTTTGATTGGATCTCCAGCGGCAAGACCATAGGCAAAGCAGGCGCTCATGATTCCGCAGAAGGTCGCTACCAGCAGCCCGCGTTTCAGGTCGAACTCTTCAATCGCCGCGCGCTTCTCTTCTTCTGATAATTCATGCTCTTTGGAGATGCCCGCGGCACCGGCAAATGCGATGCCCGCAAGGCAAACCACCACGCCAATCAGTATGATGATGCCCGAGCGCGTGCCCAGCACTTCAGAAGCAAATTGTCCGCGAAAGATTGGGGGCATCAGCGTGCCGAAGGCGGCCGTATACCCCAGCGCGACAGCCATCCCCAGCGACATGCCGAGATACCGCATCGTCAGCCCGAAGGTCAGGCCGCCAAAACCCCATAGCACTCCAAAAATGAATGTCCAGACAATGCTGCTCAAGGGCGCCTGATGAAGCACAGCCAGCAGATCACGCGTCATCAAACC
>DASRBV010000106.1:0-23120 GCA_035653455.1 Pseudacidobacterium sp.
CTTCCTTTTCTCTGGCGCGCACTTTGAACCATATTGGAGAACCTTCAAAACCGAAGGCTTTGCGTATCTGATTTTCGAGGAAGCGCTCGAAGGAAAAGTGCAGCTTTACGTCCCGGTTTGTAAAAAGAATGAATGTTGGCGGTGCGACGGCGGCCTGGGTCATGTAGTAGATGCGCATTTTCTTTGCCAGAGGGACCCCGGCGCGCTCAAAATCCACGCGCTCAAGAAACTTGTTCATTTGACTTGTGGAAATGCGGTGACGACGCTGCTTTGCTACGCGAATGACGGTATCGAGCACACGCGAGATATTGGTGCCTTCAACAGCAGAGATGAAAACCACCGGAGCGTAATCAAGATATTTAAGGACATTCCTTAACTGCTGCTCAAAGATTTGCCGCCCGGCCGGAGGCTTGCCGTCGGCGCGCTTCGTAGTCACGAGGTCCCATTTATTGACGACGATCACGACCGACCGCCCACTCTCATGCGCGTAGCCACCGATGGTCGCGTCCGATGCGGTCACGCCCTCAGTTGCGTCAATGACGAGGAGGGCCACATCGGCTGCTTCAAGGTGTTTGCGCGCCATCACAACGGAGAGCTTTTCCGCCATCAGGCGCGTTTTGCCTTTGCGGCGGATCCCTGCCGTGTCCACAATACGAAGCTGCTGGCCTGCATGCTCGATGACCTCGTCTATGGCATCGCGGGTGGTGCCTGCGATGGGCGAAACAATGGCGCGCGATGAGCCGGTGAGCGCATTGAGTAAGGTGGATTTGCCGACATTGGGGCGTCCAATAATGGCGACGCGCGTTTCCTGCTGCTGAAATTTGCCGTGCGTGCGGTGGATGGCCTCTTCGCGTTCCGGCGCGGCGTCAGGCGTTTCTTCCCGCAGCTCAGGGAACCTGAGGACGGCAAAAACCTGATCGAGCAGGTCACCGATATTGTGCCCGTGTTCAGCGGAGACAGGAACGAGGTTTTTGATTCCCAATTTGCGGAAGTTTTCTGCCGAGGCGTCAAGGGCTTCCGTATCAATTTTGTTGACTGCGAGAAAGAGCGGCTTTCCGGTTCTGATCAGCAGGCGCGCGAGATCTATGTCCGGGGATGCGAGTTCGGTGCGGCCATCTACGACCATGACGATGGCCTGGGCCTCTTCGAGAGCAACGCGGGCCTGACGGAAGATTTCTGCAGGGATGAGGGCCTCTTCGTCGGGAATGATGCCGCCTGTGTCCACGACGCGGGCGATGCGGCCCTCCCATTCGACTTCGCCGTAGATGCGGTCGCGGGTAATTCCTGGCTCATCGCCAACGATGGAGCGGCGCGAACCGGTAATGCGGTTGAAAAGCGTAGACTTGCCGACGTTGGGGCGGCCTACGATGGCAAAAAGCGGCGCATTGGGGGCGGATTTTTGTGCAGGAGTCTTCAATTTTCAGACCAAATGATGATTCAGGGCAGAGTTGGAAGCATTGGCAATGCCAGGCCATGAAATTAAATGGGGGCTTCCTGATAAATTTTACCGGAATGAGAAGTGCATCCGGAAAAAAGCATTTATTTTGAACCTCTTTTCGCTGTTCTTCGTATACACTGACGCCACATCCTGATGGGAGAAATCTGCCTGCATGACTTCGGTCGTTGAGCTGGACCGTATCTCAAAATCGTATGAAAACAAAATTGCTGTCAGGGAGTTGAGCCTGCGCATTGACTCAGGGACGATGTTTGGCCTGCTTGGACCGAATGGCGCCGGCAAGACCTCCAGCATTCGCATGATGGTTGGTATTACGATGCCGGATTCCGGGGCGGTGCATCTGCTGGGCAGGCCCTTTGCCCGGGAGAGTCTGCGCAGGGTCGGTTATCTGCCGGAAGAGCGCGGCCTATACAAGAAGATGAAGGTCATAGACCAGCTCATCTTTATGGGCGAGCTCAGGGGACTGGATCCGGCGACAGCCGGAAACCGCGCACGTGAGTGGTGCGAACGTCTTCAGATACTTGAAGCGTCGGAGAAGAAAACAGAAGAGCTTTCCAAAGGCATGCAGCAGAAGATCCAGTTCATTGCAACACTGCTGCATGAGCCGCAGCTCATCATTATGGACGAGCCTTTTTCAGGACTGGATCCGGTGAACGCGTCGCTTTTGCAAGACGTGCTGATTGAGTTGAAGAAAGCAGGCAGGGCCATCCTGTTTTCCACGCACCGCATGGACCAGGTAGAAAAGCTCTGTGATTCCATCTGCGTGATTCATCGCGGAGCAGCCGTGCTTTCCGGCGGCATGCGCGAGATCAAATCTCGCTACGAACGGAACCGGGTCATCATTGAGTTTGAGGGCGACAATTCTTTCCTTCAGCATCCTGCGATTGCGGAATACAAGGACTATTCCGGTTCCGTGGAGATAAAGCTGAAGCCTCATGCAGACGCGCAAGACCTTCTGCATGCAGCGGCGAGCAAAGCAAAAATTTACAAATTTGAACTGGTCGAGCCCTCCTTAGAGGAAATCTTTATCCAGACCGTGGGAGAAAAAGTGGATGCGTGAAATCTGGCTGATTGCAAAACGCGAATATCTCGAACAGGTCCGAGGGAAGGCCTTCAAGATTACAACCATTCTTGTTCCGGTGCTGTTTGCGGTGATTATTGGCGTTTCGGTCCTTGCGGGCAGGAATTCCGGCAGCAACAAGCATATTGCTGTTGTAGCGACAGACGCAAAGGTCGCGGAACAGATCCGCCAGCAATTGCTCGCAGATAAAGATGCCCGCATGACGGTAGATCTGGTGACGCCTGCATCCGCGGATGACCGGCAGGAGCTTATAAGACAGGTAGACCAGAAGCATCTGGACGGGTTTCTATGGCTGGATACAGGTGCAGACGGCAAGACCAGCGCGGCCTATGTTGCGCGGTCATCCGGAGATTTCATGACCGAGTCCCGGCTTGAGGACGCGGTCAACCACGCCGTGGTCCAGCAGCGCCTTGCAGCGCACGGCATCCCGACAAAAGATGTAGATGCAATTACGCGAACGGTAAAAATCAAGACCGAGCAGGTAAAGAACGGCAAAGAGGTTTCCAGCAGCGCCTTTGGGACCTTCTGGGCGGCCTACATCATGGCATTTCTGCTGACGTTCACGCTGATGATGTATGGCATGAATGTTGGACGGTCTGTCATTCAGGAGAAGACCTCGCGTATTTTTGAAGTGATGCTCTCCACGGTGAAGCCAACGCATATGCTTGGCGGAAAGCTCATCGGCATTGGCGCTGTCGGGCTGACTCAACTCGCGATCTGGGCCGCCATGGGAGCGCTGTTTTCCGGTAGCGCGCTGGCTGCAACCATGATGTCTGGCACGGTAAAGATAGAAATTTCACCACAGGAAATTGTCCTGTTCGCGCTTTATTTCCTGCTGGGATATGCGCTCTACAGCACACTGTTTGCCGGACTGGCAGCGACCTGCGAAACCGAGCAGGAGTTGCAACAATATACTCCTCTTGCCGCGGTCCCTGTGTGGCTGAGCTTCAGCATGATTGCCTTTATCGTGAGCAACCCGAATTCCTTCTGGTCGGTGGCCATCTCCATGTTCCCGCCATGCGCGCCCATTGCCATGTTTCTGCGCATTGCGTCCCAATTCCCTCCCCTGTGGCAGATTGCGGTTTCTCTGGCGCTGCTGGCAATCTCCGTTTACATCGTTGTCTGGTTCTCGTCGCGCATTTATCGCGTTGGCATTTTGATGTATGGCAAGCGCGCTACTCTTCCGGAGATGCTGCGGTGGTTGCGATATAGTTAACCCCCTTGGACGAGGAGAAGAAGTCACAATCTGTTAGCACTCTTGCGATAAAATCCCTGACACAGGTATCGCAAGTTGAGTTTTGCACAAGAAAGACTGTTCAACCTCGATGGATTTCATACCCGCATTGCCACAGACGTGGATGCCCATGCTGCAAACCTGTCCGGATGGAACCAGCAATATGACCAGCTTTCATCCGGAAAGTTCTATGGCAAAATCAATGAGATCTGGATGGGCAGGTTACAGCTGTTTTGCGAATTTACCAGCCATACTGTCCGGCAGTCCTGCAAGCCGTGGCAGGGTTCCTGGTGGTTTGGAATTCCCGTTCACAACTTCGATCTGAGCAGGATTGGCAGCTACTGCATCGGGAAAGATGCCATCGCTGTGCGTCCTGGAAGCGCAGATTTTGAACTGCTGACACCCGAGAACTTTGAGATCCTGGGCGTTGTTGTTGAGCAGCGTGAACTGATAGAGCATGCTGAGATGACGGAGCACGTATCGCTTTCTCCGCTTTGTTTCAATGCATTTTTGCTCAACACCGGACAGAACAAAAAGGCCCAGCTTCAGTCATTGTTTCAACAGATATTGGCCGAGGTGAAGGAATGTCCCCGCCTGCTGGAACATCCGTCTTCGCGACAGACTATCCGGTCTTCGATTCTGCAGGCGCTGGCAGAAGCATGCAGTGTACAGGCGCAGCCAATCCGGCCTAACAGAACGGAGATCAATCACCATGTTCTGGTTTTGCGAATTCGCGAATACATTCTGGAACACCAGGACGAGCCTGTGACCATATCCGGCATCTGCCGGCATTTCTTTGTGAGCCGTCGAACGCTGCAGAATGCCTTCCACAGCGTGACCGGAATGAATCCTGTCGCATATCTTCGCGCAGTCCGCCTGAACCAGGTGCGCCGCTTGCTGCGCGACCACAACTCTGGAGTCAGCTCTGTGCAGGATGCGGCAGCACAATGCGGGTTCTGGCATTTGAGCCAGTTTGCCTGTGATTATCGAAAGCTCTTTGGAGAATTACCTTCTGAGTCGTTACGCCGGCGTTCACAGTTTGCGGAAAGAACCGGCTGAAGAACGACTGCTGGCTCCAGCAAATACTGGGATGAAACGCTGGAATTCTTCGTCCTCCTGGGATGCGTTGCGTAAGCTGAGATTCATCAAAATTCACGAGCGCAGTTCTGTACACCGGCCCATAGGAAAAGCGATTCAGCGAGATTTTTTATTCTCTTTTCTTATGCTTCCCATAAGGTTTTCGTTGAATTTCATGTAAACATCTGCGTTTTTGCCGATTTTTGATAACGGCATCACTCCCGCTGCGCCTATTCTTCCCGTACACGATCCCCTGTTGCTAAAGCATTTTTTCAGGAGGCATTCTCATGCGAACGCGTTGTCTGTTTTCGCGGACAGAGTTGTTTTTTTGCATTGTTCTGGCGGCCGTCAGTTTTTTTACAGGCATGGCTTCTCATGCGCAATCCATTCAGGGAAGCATTTTGGGCACAGTAAAAGATTCAGGCGGTGCGCTGGTGTCTGGCGCTACGGTGGCCCTTCTCAATCTTGATGATGGTTCGACGCGCACGACTGTTTCCAACAGTTCCGGTGATTATCAGTTTGTGGATGTGAAGGCCGGACGCTATACCGTTGAGATAGAGCAAAGCGGTTTTCAGAAGTGGTCGGCCACCGGCGTTGTGCTGGCTGCGCGACAGCAGTTGCGCGTAGACGCTGCGCTGGAAGTGGGAAGTGTCCAGCAGGAGGTCCAGGTTTCAGGAGAAACCATCAGCACCATTGATACGGACACACCATCTATTAATGCCGTCTATTCCTCTGCCGATGTCTCGAATCTTCCGGTAAACACGCGCGCCAGCGCGAGCGGCACAAGCGCCCTTAAAATTGTGGGCACGCTGCCCGGGGTGCAGGCAGACCACGGCGATTTCTCTCTGCAGGGTGGGCTGCCGTTTCAGACGGAAGTCTCTGTTGATGGCGTCACGGTCCAAAGCTCAACAGGAAATTCACCCATTGCAGATGCTTTTCCTTCGAGCGAATCTATCTCAGAGTTGCGCGCCGATGGAGCGCTGAACAATGCCGAATTTGGCCAGCCGGGCGAGATTACGGTCACGACCAAGGGTGGAACCAATGTCATCCACGGGTCAGCGTTCTGGTATCACCAGAATGCCGCCTTTAATGCTATTCCATATCAGTATCCGAAGATCACGCAGAAGCCAAAGCTGGTTGCAAACACTTATGGAGCAAGTTTCGGCGGCCCGGTTGTCATTCCACATCTGTACAACGGGCACAACAAAACTTTTATCTACGGCGCCTACGAAGGCTGGCGTCATCCATCACAAAGCCCTTATCAGTTCAAAGTGCCGAGCACGTTGATGAAGCAGGGAGATTTCTCAAAATACTCTTCACCCGGCTTTAGCGGGCTGAATAATCCTTTTCAGGGCGGGAGCTATGGGACCAGGCTGCCTGCGATCAATGCAGCGGCGCAAAAGCTACTCTCGTTTTATCCTGATCCCAACGTTGGCGATCCTACGGCATATGTAGATGATGGGATATCGAACTATAGCGTAAACAAGGATTCAAGCGGGCACTCTGACCAATTTGATATTCGGGCAGACCAGTATTTTGGCTCAAACCAGAAGTTCCTGCTCTGGGGGCGGTTCACGTGGAAGAACTATCCTACGAACAATCCTCAGCCTCTTACAGTGCCTTCTTCGCAATATGCTAATCAGTCGCGTGTACTCAAGATCAGTGCTAACTGGACCATTACACCGCACCTGATCAATGAAACTGGTTTTGGCTTTACCCTCTTCAACACCGGACAGACAAACAGCTTTAACGGCAAGACATTTACAGAAGGGCTGGGACTGCAGGGGCTGCAGAATCTTTTCTACAATGGAATCCCTGAACTTGACTTCAATAATGTCAGCCCGCTGAACGCGGACCGCCTGACTTCCATCACCAAGTCCCACACCTACGTCTATACCGATTCACTGACATGGGTAAAAAGCAATCATGAGTTCAAGTTTGGCGCGGATATCCGGACGCTGCAGGCAGTGACACCGCTGGGCTTTAATGGTTCTGATAATTACGGCACGTTCCAGTTCAACACGTCAAACAGCACGGGAATGTTCACGGGAGTAGATTTTGCCGATTTCCTGCTGGGCCTGCCCAACCAGACTTTCTATGACGTTGTGCAGCAGGACAATGACGGGCGCTCTGTCCATTATCATTTCTTCGCGCAGGACCAATGGAAGGTCAATACCGATTTCACACTCAGCTATGGCGTGCGCTATGAGCTGCATCCTGGTTATTACGATGTGGGCGGAGACATTGGAAACTTTGATCCGAGTCTGCCGCTGGCCGGACGCTCAATTTATCCGGATGGCAAGTCCAAACTGCTCGCACAGAGTTTTCTGGCAAGCGCGAATGCGTGCGATCCGGACGGCATCAACTTTACCAACAATTCGGTTGTCAATGGCGCTCCCTGCATGCCGGTGCTGACAAACAGTAAGGCAGGTTATCCGGCTGGACTGAAGAAATATCCGCACCTGCGCTTTATGCCGCGCTTTGGGTTTGCATGGCGTCCCTTCCATGACGACAAGACAGCAGTCCGCGGCGGATTCGGCATGTACAACATTACGCTGCTGGGCGCGAACTTCTACTCGCTTACCGGGACATTGCAGGCGCAGACGTCGCAGTACACAAACACTTACAACAACACCACACATGCGATCGGCTATCAATGGCCGGTGATCTATGCAGGCGCCGGCAATGGCGGCGGATGCTCCAACTGCTATGGGACCGACTACTTTGGAACAGCCAACAGCACGAACTGGAAAGATCCATACACGGAACAATGGTCGCTCAGCGTAGACCATGACTTTGGTTCGGGATATGGGGTGCGGTTGTCCTACATTGGCTCTGAAACACACCAACTGGTATGGGCACCTGATGAAAATACTCTGCCATTCTCCAATTCAGTCTCGGCAAACTTCCAACCGTTGAGCGCCCGTCTCTTTCCGAACTGGGGACGCATCAACACCCGCGCAACGGGAGCCAATGAAAGCTACCACTCTTTGCAAGCGGAGTTTGACCACCGCTTTCAAAGAGGACTGCAACTGAACTCGTCATGGACGTATGCCAAGGCCCTGGCAGATAATCAAGGCCCTGCCAACACCGGCTTTGCAGGAGAAAGCGGCGGCGCGCGCGCTACGTCCATCCTTGACCGTCATGCTGATTTCGGCAACGTCTACGGCACACGCCGTCACCGCTGGAACACAACGGCGGTCTACGATCTCCCTTTTGGACGCGGACGTGAATTTGGAAGCAATATGTCCAGATTTGCCGATACTGTTGTGGGCGGATGGCGTTTGTCTTCGATCTTCCTGTGGCAGACAGGCCCATTTGAGTCACCTTATTTCCCGAGCGGGCAGGGTGATCCTTCGGGAACAGGTTCCGGCCTCAATGGAACACAATCCGGTTTTGATGGCGGCCATCGCAACCAGTACCCTGATCAGGTAGCTGGAACCAGTTATAAGCCACATCATCAGACACGGTTTAACTGGATCAATCCGGGTGCGTTTACCTGCCCTGGTTATCCCAACTGGCAGCCTGGAACAGCCTGCACGACAGGCAGCGGGACCGGGCCATCACCAAATCCGATTGGCCGTTTTGGAAACGCGCAGCCTGGCTCTGTAGTTGGCCCCGGAACTGTGAACCTGTCTGCCGGACTGAGCAAGACCTTCTCCATTACTGAGCGTCTGAAGCTGAGAGCGGAAGGCACATTCACCAACGTGCTTAACCATACGAACCTGAGCGATCCGAACATGAACATCAGTTCACCGAGCTTTGGATTGATTTCCAGCGCAATCAGTTCTGATTTCGGAGGAGCGCGGTCGGGGCAGGTTTCGATGCGCCTGGACTTTTAGCAAAGGCGCTTGCCTGATGTAAGGTAATGTCATTCTGGCGGGGCGTAGAAGGCAGCAGGTTCTTCGCTCCGCTCCGAATGACGCGTTCTTATTGATCAAAAAAAATGGCGACAGAGATATCCGGTCCGCAACACGGCAAAGTCACTCATCATGAGTTGAGGCGAACGCTGGGTCCGTGGCAGCTTTGGGGCATTGCTGTGGGGCTGGTCATCTCTGGTGAATATTTTGGCTGGAGCTATGGATGGGCGTCGGCAGGCACGCTGGGATTCGTTGTTACGTCATTGCTGATTGCAGCCATGTATACCACCTTTATCTTCAGCTTTACTGAACTTACGACTTCGATTCCTCACGCAGGCGGCCCTTTTGCCTATGCGCGCCACGCTTTTGGGCCGTTCGGCGGATATCTTGCGGGAGCAGCTACGCTCGTGGAGTTTGTGTTTGCTCCGCCCGCGATTGCCCTTGCGATTGGCGCGTATTTAAGCGTGCAGTTTCCGGGATTGCAGCCTAAGCACGCGGCCATGGGCGCGTATCTGGTGTTCATGGCGCTGAATATCATTGGAGTGCAGATTGCCGCCGCTTTCGAGCTGTTTGTAACGCTGCTCGCTATTCTTGAACTTCTTGTGTTTATGTGTGTGGTCTCGCCGGGGTTTTCCATTCACAACTTCATGCGCGGTGGATGGGCCGGAGCCGACCATTTCAGCCTTCATGCGATTCCGGGCATGTTTGCCGCGATTCCGTTTGCGATCTGGTTCTTCCTCGCCATTGAAGGCGTCGCCATGGCGGCGGAAGAAACGAAGGACCCGAAACGTTCAATACCGATTGCGTATATCAGTGGAATCTGCACTCTGGTGGCGCTTGCGATTGGAGTGATGCTCTTTGCGGGCGCCGCCGGAGACTGGACGAAACTTGCGAACATCAACGATCCACTGCCACAGGCCATGAAGATCGTCGTTGGCCCAAGGAGCGGATGGCTGCACATGCTGGTCTGGCTTGGTCTGTTTGGCCTGATTGCCTCGTTTCATGGAATCATTCTCGGCTATTCGCGACAGATTTTTGCCCTGGCGCGCGCGGGTTATCTGCCGCGGTTTCTTGCGCGGGTGCATCCGCGATTTAAGACGCCGCATGTCGCCATTCTTGCCGGAGGCGCGGTCGGCATTGCTGCTATCTACAGTGACCAGGTCATTACATTTGGCGGACAGACATTGACGGCGAATATTGTCACGATGTCAGTGTTTGGAGCGATCCTGATGTATATCATCAGCATGATGGCGCTCTTTCGCTTGCGTAAAACAGAACCGGATGCTGAACGCCCCTATAGAACACCTTTTTACCCGCTGTTTCCGGGCTTTGCACTGCTATGCGCCATGATTTGCATGTTGAGCATGTTGTATAGCAATGCTAAAGTTGCAGTTCTTTTTGTGGGGCTTCTGTTTGCCGGATACATTTACTTTCATTTCACCCGGCACCAAAGGATTGTCGCGCCAGCGGATGATCTGCTTGAAAAACACGAACCTCTGGAACCAGCAACCGGGACGGAGTGAGCGGAGTAAGGGATGGCGTATTCACATATCATCGGAGGGAAAAAATACGCTTTCAGCGATCTGAAAACTCTGATGGCAAAAGCAAGCCCCGCGCGCTCCGGGGATTCGCTTGCCGGCATTGCTGCAACTACAGAAGAAGAGCGCATGGCCGCGAAGATGGCGCTTGCCGATGTTCCATTGACTCGCTTTCTCAATGAAGCGCTCGTTCCCTACGAGGAAGATGAGGTAACCAGGCTGATACTGGACAGCCATGACCGCGCAGCATTCCAGCCTGTTCAGCACATGACGGTGGGCGAGTTTCGAGACTGGCTTCTGGGTCTCGATGTAGACAGCGCGGTGCTTGCTCAGGTTGCGCCCGGAACCACTCCGGAGATGGCGGCTGCTGTATCGAAACTGATGCGCAATCAGGACCTGATACTTGCAGCGCAGAAGTGCCGCGTTGTGACTCGGTTTCGCAATACGATTGGTCTACCCGGACGGCTCTCAGTACGCCTGCAGCCGAATCATCCGACAGACGATGTAAGGGGCATTGCGGCGGCCATGCTCGATGGGCTTCTACATGGATGCGGCGATGCTGTGATCGGAATCAATCCTGCGACAGACAGTCTTCCTGCGACTGTCCGGCTGCTCAGGATGATGGACGAGTTCCGCAAACGGTATGAAGTGCCTACACAATCCTGTGTGCTTACGCATGTGACGAGCATTCTTCATGCCATTGAAATGGGAGCACCGGTCGATCTTGTTTTCCAGTCCATTGCCGGGACAGAAAAAGCGAATGCCAGCTTCGGGGTGCATCTTGCGCTTCTGCGCGAAGCACAGGATGCGGCCTTGTCACTGCATCGCGGCACGGTTGGCGAGAACGTTATGTATTTTGAGACAGGGCAAGGCAGCGCGCTTTCCGCAAACGCACACCAGGGTGTAGACCAGCAGACCTGTGAAGCTCGCGCCTATGCTGTTGCCCGCGTCTTCCAGCCCTTGCTTACGAACTCCGTGGTCGGTTTTATCGGCCCGGAGTATCTGTATAACGGAAAGCAGATTATCCGCGCCGGACTTGAAGACCATTTCTGCGGCAAGCTGCTGGGTGTTCCCATGGGTTGTGACATCTGTTATACGAACCATGCAGAAGCCGACCAGGATGATACGGACACACTGCTGACGTTGCTGGCTGTAGCGGGAGTCAACTTCATCATGGGTGTTCCCGGTGCTGACGACATTATGCTGAATTACCAGAGCACCTCATTTCATGACGCTTTGTATGCCAGGCGGATTCTGCATTTGAAACGCGCGCCTGAGTTTGAAGAGTGGCTCCAGAAGATGGGGATCACGCACGCGAACGGCGATCTGAACCAGGCGCCTTCGGGACGGTTGCTGGAGCAGGCCACGGATTTGCTGAAAGGCTGAATGAGCGAGAATCTGTGGTTGCAACTCAGGCGATTTACACACGCGCGCATTGCTCTCGGTCGCGCTGGAGACAGCCTGCCCACAAACAGATTGCTCGAACTTGGCATGGCGCACGCGCAGGCGCGCGATGCAGTGCTGAAAACGATCAACGTGGAAGCCGTCGCCGATCAGCTCAAAGCTGCGGGCTTTGATTCTGTTTCTGCGCATAGCGCAGCACTGAACCGCGCGGCCTATCTGGGCCGCCCGGACCTTGGCCGCAGGCTGGATGAGGCCAGCCGTGAGCGCCTGTCTAACTTACACCTGTCTCGACTTCCGGACGTTGCCTTCGTCATCGCTGATGGCCTTTCTGCAGTTGCAGCGGAACGCCACGCAGTGCCTGTCCTGCGCCTTACCTGTGCCACGCTCGCCGGATGGCAGATTGGGCCAGTGATTGTTGCGGAACAGGCACGCGTCGCACTTGGGGATGAGATCGGCGAGCTACTGGATGCTGAGCTGCTGGTCATGATGCTGGGCGAGCGTCCTGGCCTGAGTTCGCCTGACAGCCTGGGCATCTATATCACATACAGGCCTCGAGTGGGCAAGACGGACGCGGAGCGTAACTGCATCTCCAATGTGCGCCATAAAGGACTCTCATATGAGCTTGCTGCGCATAGGCTGCATCTGCTTCTCAACAGCGCCAGAAAACTTACAATGACTGGCGTTGGTCTTAAGGATGTAAGCGAGCTCTACTTGTGATACTTGCGATAGCGCCCTTGGAACGTTTCTGATTCAGATATAGTCCTGTCGCGCTGCTGCAATAGAGCTGCCGCACTTTTGTTCTAACTGAATCCAGGGGTATTATTTTCCGGAAGATAAATCTCTTCCAGTTTTATGCGCGCAGGCACATTGGCCCTTAAGTCCGGGTGTTTTGTCGTATTCACCGCAGGCATTATCTGGAATACCGGTATGAGTATTTCGGACCGGCTGGCGGCACGCAACCAGCCTCAGGACATTCGCAAAGCAATCCGCCTGATGCCACTCCATCCGGACTATCGGATACAACTGGCCAATGAGCTTTTTATTTCCGATCCTGATACGGCGCAGAGAGCGCTGGAAAGCGCAATCCGGCTGGATCCGTTTAAAGCCAGCGCATGGATCAAGCTTGGCCTTCTCTATGAAGAGAAGGCCGATTTGTCCGGGGCGGAACATGCTCTTCTGAACGCTGCAAAGGTGGACAAGACGTACCTGCCAGCATGGTCTTTGGCGAATTTTTACTTCCGCCACGACAGGACACATGAATTCTGGCAGTGGGCGAGAACGGCGGCGGCCATAGAACCAGGTGACGCGCAGCCGCTATTCCGTCTGGCCTGGTATGTGGAACCGGATGTAGATGCGATTGAATCGCATCTGCAGTTACGGCGGTCATATATGCGGGTACAATTCCTCAACTTTCTCATGTCGCAGCAGGAAACAGATGCAGTGGGGAAAGCTTCTCTTCATTTACTGGCTTCAGATGCTGGGAAAAATGACACTTTGCCGACGCTCATCTCCGCATGTGAATGGCTGCTTCAATACAGGCGGCCTGACCTTGCATTGCCGTTATGGAACAGTCTGGCGGAACAGCATCTGGTGCCGTATCCTCCCATTTCTTCAGGCAAGGAAAACAGGATTACAAATGCCGCCTTCTCAAGACAGCCCAGCTCAAACGGATTTGATTGGCATATTGGGAACGCACCAGGGGTTTCGGCTTTCTTTAACACAAGTCCAAATGCATTGGGGTTTGAATTTTCCGGGGACGAGAAAGAGCCCGTTTTACTTATGTATCAGGTTGTCCCAGTCACGCCCGGAAAAGCCTACAAACTGACAGTTGATTACTCAACATCAGGCATTTCCAGCGGTAGCGGTGTGGCCTGGGTGGTAAGCAGTTTTTCTTCGGGCGCAGAGATTGCCCGGACTGACAGTCTTTCCGCAGAACAAGGCGGAGAGGTCTCAGCATGTTTTGTTGCTCCAGAGGACGTAAAGTTTATCAATCTTCTGCTGGAATATCAGAGACAGCCGGGTACTGTGCTCGTCGAAGGCAAGATAACTCTTTATAAGACGAGTTTGATGGCGACTGTAAATGATGCCTGTGGTACGCAGAAAGTTGCCCAGTGAAGATATTTTTGATTTAGTACAAAGCTGAGATGACAAGGGCCAGCCTCAAAGCGTATAAAGATAGGCTCAGTCGAAGCTCACGATTGAAGAGCAGCTAAGTGTGTCCACAATTAGTTAATTGGCGGTATGTGTTCCATACCAACAAGGCAGTACCGGAAAGACGATCCTGTAGTTAGGGGAGTATTATGGATTGCCATGCTGTTCAATATCCAGCAAAGGCTTTTCGTTGTGCATTTTGCACGATAAGGAGTTCTTCGGGCAGCGGGTCTGGAAGCGGGTGCCCAACCTCAACCAGGCGCGCAATACGACCCTTGCTTTGTGTAGTCGCTGCGGGATTTATTTTTGCTGCCACCGCCCTTCCGCAGCAACAGGACCATACACCACCTTCGTCCATACCCTATGAAAATGATCCTGGAAATTTACCTGCCCAGCCCATTGGCCCCAATGACCTGTTGGCCGTGTCGGTTTACGACTCCCCGGAGCTTACGCGCACAATACGTGTGAACCGGGATGGAGAGATCCGGCTGCCGATGCTCCATGACCCGATCAAGGTCAAGGGTATGTATCCAGCGCAGGTTGAAACTGCGATTGCCCAGGCATTAAAGGATGGGAAGGTGATGGTGGATCCCATCGTCACTGTCACTATTGTTGAATACCAAAGCAGGCCCATTAATGTTGTTGGCGCGGTAAAGAACCCGATCGTGTTTCAGGCAACGCATCCGATTACTTTGCTGGATGCTATCGCACGCGCCGGCGGCATCAGCGAAGATGCGGGCTCAGAGATTCTTGTAAGACATGAAATTTCCCAGGGAGATGATCCACAGTGGGTAACAGAGACCGTGCCGGTTCGCCAGCTGATTGATCAGGCCGACCAGAAATTGAACATCACCCTGCATGGCGGAGAGCAAGTACTGGTTCCCGAGGCAAAAAAAATCTATGTGGTAGGCAACGTAAGAAAGCCCGGCGCATTCCCTGTACGCAATGATGAGAACACCACTGTTCTGCAGGCGCTCGCGCTCTCAGAGGGACTGATGCCTTTTACCGCGAAAGAAGCTTATATCTACCGGCACACGTCTACCGGAGCCAGGCAGGAAGTTCCCATTGCACTGGACAAGATCATGAAGCGCAAATCGCCGGATGTAGCATTGGAAGCCAATGACATTCTTTACATTCCCGACAGCAAAGGAAAACGACTGACTGCCGCGACCATTGACAGAATTACCGGTATTGGAGGGCAGACTGCAGCTTATTACGTTATCTGGCACTAAAAGGGGCCCAATTTCATGCGCAGGCAAGAAACAATTTCCTTACAAAGCAGGACCGTCCATTCACCAGAGATAGACCTGGTTCCTGCTAAGATTTTTGCTTCTCCCGGCTTCGGCCCGCCACGGGTAGACGCAACGAACCGGTCTTATCTTTCGCAATACCTTTGGATTGTTAAGCGCCATCGCTGGAAACTGCTGGCCTTTATTGCTTTTTCAGTGATTGCAACAGTCATTATTTCCAAGCGCCTTACGCCCCTCTATGAATCTACAGCTGTAATTGATGTAGACCGGCAGACACCATCGGCGGTCCTGGGAGATACAACTACAGCCGCAGCTTCAGCGGAAGATATGCAGAACTTTCTGGCTACCCAGGAAAGGATTATTCAGTCGGATGCAGTTCTGCGCCCGGTGGTGGAGAAATACCACCTGATGACCAAAACACTCGACAAGCTGAAGAAAGACAAGATACTTTCCTCGCGACTCAAGGATGCTCCTATCGAACTGCCGGGCTTAAAAATTACGCAGCCACCACATACATTCCTTATTCTGATAAGCTACCGCTCGCCTGACCCCCAGCTTTCTGCCGATATAGCAAATGAGATTGCAAACAGTTATATACGGCATACGTATGACATCCGCTTTCAGGCTGCTTCTCAACTGACGGATTACATGGAAAAGCAGCTGACCGAGTTAAAGGCGAAGATGGAGCAATCGGCGAGTGCCCTGGCCCAGTTTGAAAAAGACCTGAACGTCATCAATCCTGAAGCAAAGACGGATGTGTTTTCCGCGCGGTTGATGCAGCTAAATAACGATCTGACCGCGGCCGAAGCTGACAGGGCCAGTAAAGAGGCTGCATATAACGCAGTAAAGGGCGGGTCTATGGAGGCAGTCGAGGCTTCAGAGCAGGGAGAACAATTACGCCTGCTGGAAGGAAGGTTGAACGAGGCCCAGGAAAAGTTTGCCGAAGTCCAGACACAATTTGGACCTGCGCACCCTGCATATAAAAAAGCAGCCAGCCAGGTAAAAGAACTACAACAGCAGATAGACCAGTTGCGCGATAACATCGTTCAAAGAGTCCAGACCGCCTACCTACAGGCCGTTAACAAAGAAGCGCTTCTGCAGAAAGACATGCTGCAGGCCAAGGCCGAGTTCGACCAGATGAACTCGAAATCTTTTGAATATAAGGCACTCAAACAAGAAGCGGACACAGACAAGGAACTTTATGAACAGCTGATTAAGAAGATTCGCGAAGCAGGAATTAATGCCAGCTTCGAAAGTAGTTCTATTCGGCTTGCAGATATCGCGCGACCCGCTCTTTATCCTTCATTCCCTAAAACAAAACTCAATGCAGTCATCGCGCTATTTGGGTCTACCATTATCGGGCTTGGCATTATCTTTCTGATGGACGCAATGAATACGGTGGTGTTTGATTCCGAGACGCTACACCGGGAGCTCCATATTCCACAGTTGCCATCGCTGCCAGTGGGGAAGTTTTCTCCTTCCACTCAGCCTATGCAGGAATTTATAGAGCCAGGGTTGACGAAGGTGGAAACAAACGGCTCTGGCGGGATTGAAAACAGCACCTTCCATGAAGCCATTCGCACGCTGAGAAGCTCCATTCTACTTGCGGGAGGACTGGAGCAGCGCCCACGGAGTCTACTCATCACGTCCCCGTCTCCAGCAGAAGGAAAATCCACTGTGGCTTTATATCTCGCTGTAGCGCATAGTCAGCAGCAGCGAAAAACACTTCTGATTGATGGAGACTTACGCCGCCCGGCCAACAAATTGGGACTGCCACGGGACCGCGGATTATCTGATGTCGTGAATGGTACATTATCGTGGCATGAAGCCGTCCAGACACCTGAAGGATATCCAGACCTGGATGTTCTTTCGGCTGGACCTGCCTCCCGTTTAGTAGCCGACCGGGTAGGAATTGTGATGCGTTCCATTCTGGAAGAGGCAGAGCGCGAGTACGATCTGGTCGTTATTGATTCGCCGCCTCTGCTGGGATTTGCAGAGCCGTTGGAATTGGCTTCCATTGTGGACAGCGTTGTGGTCATCGCCAGAGCAGGACGGACAACCCGGAGTGCCATTGCGAGTGCAATCGGTCAGCTACGCCAGGTCCATGCCAACATTATGGGGGTTGTATTGAATGGAATACGGGCAGATATGAGCTCCAAATATTACTACTATACGACCCAATACTATAGCCACTATGCTAAACAGGATTAAGTTGCAGGCTACAATACTACAACAACTATAGGGTAGCGAATGGCAAGCAGTCAGACAGTATATCTTTGTGTCTGGACAGGAAACACGGAAACTGCCAGAGACCTGGTAAGCAGTTACTATCCAGGCGCTGACATTATAGAGTTTTCTCATCTGAGGTTTCGGAGCAGCAGCTTCAAAGAGCGGCTTCAAATGCTTTCCCGTTCTCGTGGGAAAGCATTGGTATTTTACTTTCGCTCCCTGGCTGATTCGGCCTATATTGAACTTTTAAAATATATCCATTTTCTGCACGGCTGCACTGAAACCGTCCTGGCCGATGAAAAAAAACAATGGGTCCGTATCAATCGGAATTCCCTACTTAGGCTCTTCCCTGCTTTCGTTTGGGGCGTGATTCATGATGCTGCGATTCTGCTCTATTGGTGGATCTATTTGCATTGGCTACTACGGAATGCAGGGCCCGTCACGGAACGCATAAACGATGCAGACCTGGACTTGGCATATCTTATGCCCAACCCCGTTGATATGGGAACTACCGGTGGCGCTATAAGTCATATTCGGGGCTTTTTAGGCGGAGTGCGTGCGTTAGGAAAGAAATGCCGGGTCTTTTGTGGAGTACCCCTGGCCCAAGAGTCCTTCAGGAATGAGATTGTCCCTCCACGGGGACAGCGAATTTTATTTTGGGAACCGCCAGCGCTTGCTTTTAACAACACTTTTATCAAGGGCGTCCGTAAGCAGTTAGAGAACTCGCACCCTAAGGTTTTTTACCAGCGCCACAGACGATTATCCGTAGCAGGCGCGGTCCTCTCCAGGACCACACGCGTGCCTCTCATTCTTGAATACAATGGTTCGGAAATATGGATCGCAGACCATTGGGACCCAACATCTTTTCGCCACTGGATTGTTCTTTGCGAAGAAGTCTCGATACGTTCTGCATCGCGGATTCTTGTCGTCTCAGAAATATTGAAGGAAGAGTTAACAAGGCGCGGAATTCCGGAAGAGAGAATCGTCGTCAATCCGAATGGAGTTGATCCGGAGATTTTTTACCCAGGCTGCGGCGGGAACAAAGCTCGCGAAGAATTAGAAGTCTATCCCGAGGAAATTTTAGTTGCCTTTGTCGGAACATTCAGCTTGTGGCACGGCATTGAGGTACTTCAGAATGCAATTGCCCGAATATTAACTGAGCATCCGCACATCAGGTTTAAATTTGTGCTGATTGGTGAAGGTATTCTGCGGGATGGAATGAGAATGCATTTAAAAAAATGGGAGAGCACCCGACAAGTCATTTTTACCGGGACTTTGCACCATCACAAAGTTGCTGAGTATCTAGATTCTGCTGACATATTGGTTTCACCCCACATTCCCATGCCGGATGGAAGCCCATTTTTTGGATCACCGACAAAGCTTTTTGAATATATGGCAATGGGGAAAGCAATTGTGGCAAGCAGGCTGGACCAGATTGCAAAGGTCCTGGAGCATGAATATACAGCATGGTTAGTAACTCCAGGCAGTGTGAATGAGTTGGTAGAAGCTATGCTGCTACTGGCATCTAACCCTGATCTACGTAAACAATTAGGAATGGCAGCGCGTTTGGTCGCCGTACAACGGCATTCTTGGAAACATAATGCAGAGCTGGCACTGGAAGGCATATAGTCCGGTATTGTGAGACTTATTTTTCATGCGTGTTTTGAGCCAGGAATCGTCACAGGTACTCCGCAATGTTGCGGAAACATATTCTGCACAGCTTTTCCGCATTGCAGGGACCCTGGCTTTCAATATCTGGTTTACACGGCTCCTGGCCCCTGCTGATCGTGGTTCTTACGGAGTAGCCATCGCCATAGCATTGATCGGGGCACAATTTGGCCAGACAGGGCTGAATACTGCAAACACTTATTTTGCCGCAAAGAAACCCCATACGAGCCAGGCTCTATTGGGAAACAGCACTCTTGCCGCTGTTACGATTGGACCAGTTCTGGTTCTTGTGACCTTTCTTGCCTCAAAACTCTTTCCAAATTCCATTGCTACTACCCACAACTGCTTCATTCTGGCCATGTGCTATATCCCGTTTGCATTAGGCTATTTCTATTTTCAAGGGCTTCTGTTGGGAACACATCAGATCAGAACATATAACTTTTTAGAGATTATCAATCGTTATGTTCCACTTGTTTTTCTGGCACTGCTTGTCTGGATAGGCAGAGTGACATCCACAACTGTGCTGGCCGGAGTGCTTCTTGGCCAGATAATTGCCTGTATCTGGGCATGGAAGAGCCTGTATAAGACTACAGATGGAGTACGTATTTCGTGGCCCTTGATGGGTGATATGTTCCGCTACGGAGTGAAGATCCATCTGGCGACTATATTTTCGTTTTTGCTCTTCCGGGCTGATCTGCTCATGGTGGCGCGCATGAGGAATGCTGAAGAGGCTGGATATTACTCTCTGGCAACATCTTTAGCTGAGTACATGAGCCTTCCGGCCTTTGTTGTAGGCACAATCCTGCTTCCTCATTTGTCCGCGCTCAATGAACCTGCAAGAAAGTTTCAGATGATGTTGCATTGGCTTGGGGGCATCGCCATCATCACAATTCCTTTGTTTCTTCTTGCGGGATATTTGGGGCACCCAATGATTCGATGGGTATGCGGTGCGAAATATCTTCCATCATTTTCTGGTTTTCTGTGGTTGCTGCCTGGTGTTTACTTTTTAGGCCTGGCATGTGTTTCTGTACAGTTCATAACAAGCATTGGATACAAATTGAGTGTATCTGCCGCATGGTTTGTGGCGCTTGTATTAAATTTAATCAGTAATTTGTACGTAATTCCTCATTATGGATTTGTGGGGGCATCTATCACATCGAGTGCCTGTTACGGACTGGCGTTTCTCTTCATTTTTCTGATTGGCTGGAAATACAGGAACTCCGAAGAAAGCGCACCTACTATAACACTGGCTCCTATTCCACCGGAGGAGAGCATCCCGTATATAGAGCCTGCATAGACCGGAGAACCGCAGAAACATATGGATTACGGCTTAAAAAATGAGAACATTGTTTGCTTTGCCGGTGAGGACTGGTGGTATCACCATCCACATTCCAAAAACCACCTGCTCAAACGCTACTCCCGCAAGAACAAAGTGCTCTTTGTGAACTCAATTACAATGGGCCTGCCCTCTGTTTCCAATCCTGACTTCTTTTTGAAGATAAGGCGAAAGCTGCGCAGCTATATGCGATGGCTTAAAAAAGCCCCGGAAGGTTTGTGGGTGATGACGCCGGTCAATCTGCCCTTTTATGGCTCACGCATCGGGCGCTGGACCAACAAAGTATTGCTGGTCATCCAATTGCGATTGGCCATGGCCCTGCTCAATATGCGTCACCCAATTCTGTGGATCGCCATTCCTTCTGCAGCTGATATGGTTGGAAAACTTGGCGAGAAAGCCGTCCTTTATCAAGTATCAGACAAATATGATGCGAACGAGGACAGTGCTTTGTCTCCAAGGATTATCCGCGAGTTTGATCGCGAGCTGAAAAGCGCTGCGGATGTGGTCTTGTATTCCGGGCGCAAACTATTTCAGGAAGCCACTGAGCCTAACCGGTACTTTTTAGAACAGGCAGTGGATTTTGAGCACTTCTCTTCCCTGCCTGACGCCATTGTCGAAGAGCTTGAAGGTGTGCCGCACCCGATCCTTGGCTATTTTGGCGCGATGGATTACGTTATGGACACTGAGCTGATAGAAGAAGTTGCAAGGTTGCGTCCTGAGTGGCAGTGGGTATTTATCGGGCTTAAATCGAACTTGATACAGATTACGGCCCCCAATGTCAGGTTCCTCGGATCAAAACCCTACAAAGATCTTCCCAAATACATTCGTTATTTTGATGTCTGTGTTCTTCCGTGGCGGCACTCAAATGCTTTTACAAGTTACGGAAGCGCAATCAAGGTCCGGGAGTATCTGGCGACGGGTAAACCAGTTGTAATTTCTCCCCTTTATGAATATCTGGAAATTCCTGGTTTGCGTATCTATCGCGGCAAAGACGAGTTTATTCGTAATGTAGAGGATGCGCTTGCAGAATGCGGCCCCAAACAATCTTTGGCCCGCCAGAGTGTGGTAAAGAATTGCACGTGGGACGTAAGGGCACGCGAGTTAGCTGAATTAGTCCAGATGGTGCTGGACGGCAAACAATATGTATTCCAGAATTATGCTCCATGGATAACAAACAGAGCAGAGAGGATTAAGCGATCTCCAGTAATGGAAGGCCCGGAGGCGTAATGAAAGCATTGCTTGAAGACATGAAATCCGGTGAAGTAGCAATGCACGAAGTGCCTGCTCCCGAACCGGCGCACGGTTGCGTTCTTGTGCGCACCGCGTTTTCTGCAATCAGCGCAGGCACGGAGAGGGTAAAGATCGAATCCGGACAAAAGTCATTGTTAGGAAAAGCAATGGCCCGTCCTGATCTTGTAAAACAAGTAATAGACAGCGCGCGTGCAAACGGCATAAAAACCGCATGGCAGAAAGTCCAGGCGCGTTTAGATACACTTTCTACTCTAGGGTATTCATGCTCGGGCTATGTAATCGAAGTCGGCGAAGGCGTCACTGAATTTCATCCTGGAGACCGCGTCGCCTGCGCAGGCGCTGGATATGCGAACCACTGCGAGATCAATGTCGTCCCGAAAAACCTGGTAGCGCGTGTTCCAGACAATGTGGACCTGGATGCCGCCGCATTGACTACAATTGGCGCCATTGCCATGCAGGGTGTTCGCCAGGCAAATGTCACCTTTGGAGAAACTATAGCTGTGATTGGCGCTGGACTGGTTGGCATTCTCGCAATCCAGATTTTGCGCGCTGCCGGTTGCAGAGTCATTGCTATTGATCTTTCACCAGACCGGGCGAAAAAGGCTGCCGCTCTCGGTGCGCATCTCGGGTTAAGCAGTGTTGACGCTGGCATGGAAAGCGCCATTTATGCATTTTCCCGTTATGGAGTGGATGCAGCCATCATTACAGCAGCCACAAAATCCGCAGAACCCCTAGAACTTGCGGCAAGGTTGCTCAGAGATCGTGGCCGCATCACGATTGTTGGTGACGTGGGAATGGGCGTCTCGAGGGGGAATATGTACATGAAAGAGCTTTCCCTGTTGATGTCACGCTCGTATGGTCCTGGACGTTATGACCCTGAATATGAAGAAGAGGGGCACGATTATCCGATTGGTTATGTGCGCTGGACAGAAAAGCGCAACATGGAAGCATTTCTGGACCTGCTCTCCTGCGGTACGCTGAATGTAAAACCTTTGCTCGAACACCGTTATCCGGTAGAGAAAGGAGGAAAGGCTTATTCCGACCTTACAACCGGAATATATACAGGAATCATTGACTATCATGCTCCATCTGGTCCTACATCGTTTGCGCGGCCTGCCGATGCAATACAGTCCCCTCGACCTCGCGCATCTGGCATGGTCAGAATAGGATGCCTAGGAGCCGGATCGTTCGCCCGGGGGATCATCTTTCCCCATCTGCGCGCTTTAAAGCAGGTCCTATTTGAATCCGTAGCAACCAACTCGGGTGTTGCTGCTGAATCTGCACGCAAAGGGTTTGGATTTCACGTTGCAGAAACACCATCTGCGTTATTAGCTAACCCTAATGTAGATATGGCCTTTGTTCTTACCCGCCATGATAGTCATGCTTTTTACGTATGCTCCGCACTTGAGCAAGGAAAAGCAGTATTTGTAGAAAAGCCATTGGCAACGGACCTGGAGCAATTGGATGCGGTAAAAGCTACCTACGAGAGAATGATCGCACAAGGAAAACATCCTTTTCTTATGGTTGGATTCAATCGCAGGTTTGCTCCGTTTACCGAAAAGGTATGTAACTTTTTTGCGGGCCG
>DASRBV010000107.1:0-4876 GCA_035653455.1 Pseudacidobacterium sp.
CGTGTGACTACGCCGATGAGGACTTTGTTTGCGTCCACAACGGGAAAGAGATGCTGACCCTGCGGACCTGGCCCATGATGGCGGACCAGTTCGCGTGCTTCTTCAAGGGTGCCGTCGGCGGGCAGGGCGACGATGTTGGTACGCATGACCTCCCTGGCAAAGAGAATCTCGAGTGGATCAAGACTATATTCGCGGCTGAGGTGGTATCCGCGGCGGGAGATTTTCTCAGTCAGGATGGAGCGCCGCAGTGTGAGCACAGTAAAGGCATGTGCCAGGAAACAGGCGACCAGCAGCGGCGTGAGCATGTTCAGGTCATGGGTCAGCTCAATGGCAAAGACGATTCCGGTAAAAGGCGAGCGCATGGTGCCGCCAAGAATCGCGCCCATGCTTACCAGCGGCCAGAAGCCGGGGCCGAAGTCAGGCAGGAAATTGCTTTCGATACCGCCGAGGGCCGCGCCCATCATGAGCAACGGGGCGAGCACGCCTCCTGATGTTCCGGAACCAAGGGAGATCATCCAGATGGCGGACTTGATCAGTAGCACTCCGGCAAAAATGGCGAGAGGAACTTTGCCTTTCAGCAGCACGGCGATTGTGTCATAACCGACACCTAATGCCTGGGGAAAGATCAATCCGCCGAGGCCGACAAAAACGCCGCCGATGGCGGGCCACCACATCCAGTGAATGGGCAGTTTGCGAAAGAGGTCTTCGCAGGCGTAGACGCCGAGCGTGAGCAACGCAGAAAGAATTCCCGCGGCCAGACCTGCAAGGGCGCAGCCTCCGATGCCTGCCGGCCCGATAAACACGGGATGCGCAGAGACGGGAAACAGCGGGCCAAGTCCCAATAAATAGCGCCGGACGATGCACGCGGTTGCGCTTGAAAGGGCAACGGGAATGGCGCTGCGCGGCTTCCACTCAAAGAGCAGAAGCTCGACGCCGATGAGCACAGAAGAAAGCGGAGCGGCAAAGGTCGCAGACATGCCTGCGGATGCTCCGGCGACGAGCAGCGTGCGCCGCTCCATGCTGGTGAGGTGGAAAAACTGACTGATGAGAGAGCCGAAAGCCCCGCCCGTCATGATAATGGGGCCTTCCGCGCCAAAGGGGCCGCCGGAACCAATGGAGATAGCAGCGGAAAGCGGCTTAAGGACAGCGAGGCGCGGACGCACCTTGCTGCCATTGATGAGGATGGACTCAATCGCTTCAGGAATGCCGTGGCCGCGAATGCGCTCCGCTCCATAACGCGCCATGAGGCCCACCACGATGGACCCTATGACAGGAACGAGGACCGCATAGGCCCCAAGCTGGTTGGCGGCAGGAGAGACAAAGGAGACACTGACGCGATGGTAATAGAAAAGATTTGTGAACAGGCCAATGAGGCGGATGAGAAACCACGCAATGCAAGCGCCGAGGACCCCGATGAGAATGGCCAGAAGCGACATGGGGACGACGCTTATTGTCGTGGTAAAGTCGCCCAGCTCCTCAAGGGCCGGCCTGCGGTGTTGGCTCATGCGCTCTTTCTCCATTGGCGCGCAAAGGCCAGCAGCGCGTCAGACAAAGCAGGACCGGAGACACGCAGTTCCTGCTGATGCAGAACAGAAAGCCGGTGCAGGAGTGCTTCTCCGTGAGGAGTGAGTTCGATCAGCACCTCGCGCCGGTCCTGTTTGCCGGGCCGGCGGACGACTGCTCCATGCTCGACCAGACGGTCTACCAGCTCGACTGTGCTGTGGTGCCGCAGGCAAAGGCGTTGCGAGAGCACGGTAACGGTCGGGCGAAGGTCTTCAGGAAGTCCTTTAATCGCCAGCAGAAGCTGGTGCTGTTGCGGCTCGATTCCGTGGGAACGTGCGGCCTCTTCACTGAAGCGGAGGAACTGGCGGATGCGGTAGCGGATTTCGGCAAGCTGGCGGTATCCCGCAATGGAAACATCTTTGTGGGGCGTTTCTTCCGGGCAAACGGAATGGTTTGGGGAAACCATCGGGGAAGCCCTCGCCAGGAAATATCGTAACACGATATAAGGGCGTGCGCGCCAGAGAAAAAACACCGGGTTGATTGTCATCAAAACAGAGGGATTCGCACAAAACGGGTGTTGAGGAAAGAGAGAGAGAGGGGCAATCGGCTTATCCTATAGATTCCGCACCTTTATGAATGGACACGATCGCGTTTCCGGCGTGCTGCACAGAAACAAGCGTGGATGGCTGAACAACGAGCCGCTGCTGGTGCTTGGTTTTGCGCTGCTTACGCTCTATTTTGCGCGTGACCTGCTGATTCCGTTTGCTATGGCGCTGACGCTGAACTTCCTGCTGGCGCCGGCGGTCATTCAGTTGGAGAAGCTGCGGATTCGCCGGATTCCGGCGGTGATTCTGGTGGTGATAACGGCGTCGGCCATCCTGGGAGGAGTAGGTTGGGTGGTGGCGCGTCAGGTGTTGGGTGTGGCCAGCGACCTGCCCAACTACCGCGCCAATATTCATGACAAGCTGACGAGCATTCATGCGCCCGCAAGAGGCCCGATTGCGAACGCGATGAGCGGCCTGAAGGCATTAAGGCAGGAAATCTCCGGTACGCCCGCGCCGCAGCCGTTGCCTTCTCCTTCAGAAGTGGAGAAGACGCGGCGCAACCGCCGCGGGCGCGAGGCCGAGCTGCAAAGGCAGGAAACGAACCCAAATCCGCAGCCAGTGGTCGTTGTTCCACCCAAAATAAGTGACTGGGCCTATGCGCAGCAGATACTGAAGCCTGTGATCAAGCCGTTGGGCATGATGGGCATGGTCTTCGTCTTTACCATTTACATGCTGTTGAAGCGCGAAGACCTGCGCAACCGTGTGCTGCTGCTGGCCGGAATGGGCCGCCTGAATGTGATGACGCAGGCGCTGAATGATGCAGCAACCCGCATCAGCAGCTATCTGCTGTTGAATGTGCTGGTGAATGCCAGTTATGGGCTGGTGTTCGGCGTTGGGCTGTTTCTGCTGCACGTTCCCAACGCCACGCTCTGGGGGGTCCTGCTTGCGATTCTGCGCATGGTGCCCTATGTGGGCATGATTCTAGGCGGGGGACTGCCGATTGCTTTTGCCTTTGCTGTGTTTCCCGGATGGTGGACGCCTCTGGTGGTGCTGGCATTCTTTATCGTGCTGGAAGTTGCGGTGAGCAACTTTATTGAACCGTGGCTTTATGGCAGTCATACGGGGATTTCGCCGCTAGCGCTGGTCACAACAGCGATGGTGTGGACGCTGCTCTGGGGGGTCCCGGGGCTGATTCTTTCCACTCCGCTGACAGTGTGCCTGATTGTGATGGGGCGCTATGTTCCGCAGATGTCCTTCCTGCACATTCTTCTGGGCGATGAAGCGCAGCTTGCCCCAGAGGCACATTTCTATGAACGTCTTCTGGCCATGGACCAGACTGAGGCGCACCACATCGCAGACAAGTTTCTCGAGGGGCACGATCTTGTGCATCTTTACGATGAAGTGATACTGCCCGCATTGAGCCTGGCCGAGCAGGACAGGCATAAAGGGTTTCTAGACGACGCCCGCAGCGCGTTTCTTTTTCAAAGCGCGACGGAGCTGGTGACGGAGCTGACCGACTATCATCCAGCCGAGCAGGAAAATGAAAACGCGACTGCACAGGCGCGGGCCTGTCCAGTGGTTTGCGTTCCGGCCAACGACCAGGCCGATGAGCTGGCTGCCGTGATGCTGGCGCAGTTGCTGGAGCGCAAGGGACACAAGACCATCCTGCTGCACGCCAATACACTTTCGCCGGAAATTCTTGGACGCCTTGCCGAAGAGCCGGGGACGACGGTCTGTATCTCGGCGCTGCCGCCGTTTGCCTTTGTCCACGCGCGATCACTTTGCCAGCGCATCCGGCAATTTCTGCCGGACAACAGGATCATCATCGGCTTGTGGGGAGCGACAGGAAACGCCGTAGCATTACGGGAGCGCTTTGGCGCGGTCCGCCCAGACGGCGTGGCCACAACGCTTTCTGAGGCCATTCGTCTGGCGCCGCAGTGCGAGGGTGTTTCCTCAGCTATTCCGCAACAAGTGTAAGAGTGGGGCCCAGCTTGTTCCATCAGGGGACCTGGTTATATCTTTTTGCTGCGGCGGACGCCAGCGTGAGTGCTGGCCTGATTTCCTTTGTGCGGACCTCGGTGCCCTTATAGTGACGAGATTGGCCCGGGACCGATTTGGGCAAAGCAGTATTCATTGCGGACATGACCCGCAGGGTCGCCTCGGGACACAGGTTTGAGAGCCGGGCAGCCAGGATTGCCTGCGGAGTGATGGCAATTTCGCTTCTGCCCGCAATGACCGCACGCACGATCTTTGCTGCTGCTTTCGCAGCGGATGTGGAGACCCCGGGAAGCCCTGCCGAGAGGCTGAACCAGCGGTATTCGCGCTCGGCGTCTCCGGTAAACAGCGCGTTCAGATGAGAGCCGGTGCGCATGAGGCCGGGGCAGACTGTGGTGACGCGGACACCTTTCGAGCGCAGTTCTGCGTAGAGTCCTTCAGAGAACCCGACGGCGGCGAATTTGCTTGCGGTATACGGCAGAAGATGCGGCACGGCAATTTTTCCGCCAATGGACGTGACATTGACGATGGCGCCGCTTTTGCGCGCCAGCATCTGCGGCAGGACGGCGAGGGTGCAGTGCAGGGCGGAGAAGAAGTTCGCGTCCATTGCGTTGTGGAACTCTTCCACAGCCTGGTTTTCAACGGGGCCCGCGGTGATGATGCCCGCGTTATTCACCAGAATGTCAACGCGGCCGAAGCGTTCGGTTACCTGCCTTACCAGTGATTCTGCCTCTGGAGAATTTCGCAGGTCGGCAGCGACAACAAAAACATCGTCCGGGTGAAGATTGCGATGTCTCTTCAGAACAAGTCTGCGGGCGCGCTCCAGTTCTTCC
>DASRBV010000108.1:0-5470 GCA_035653455.1 Pseudacidobacterium sp.
TTCCAGCACCTCTTCCCATACGCGCTTACTCGTCGCTTCATCCGAAGGGATGTAAATCTCAAAGCCATCTTCGCCCGTGTATCCCGTGCGGGCAATCAGCGTATTGGGCAGGCCGCAGACCGTCCCCCACTTAAACCAGTAAAACTTAATTGTGGAAAGGTCCACGCTGGTCAGCTTTTGCAGCGTTTCCGCCGCCTTCGGGCCTTGAATCGCAAGCTGCGTGTAGTAGTCGCTGTAGTCGCTGACGTGACAATGAAACTTCTGTGCGTTTGTTCTGACCCAGTTGTAGTCTTTCTCGCGCGTCCCGGCATTGATAACGATTAGATAATCGTTGTCTGAAAATTTATGGACAATCACGTCATCCACAAACGTCCCCTGCGGATAAAGCATCGCCGAATACTGCGCCTGCCCCACCTGTAGTTTCGCAGCATCGTTCATGCAGATGTGCTGGACGGCTTGGAACGACTCCGGCCCGCGCAACTGGATGTCGCCCATATGGCTCACATCGAACAGCCCCACCCCGGTCCGGACAGCCATGTGCTCGGCGATCAGGCCGGAATACTCCACAGGCATGTCCCACCCGCCAAAATCCACCATCTTGGCGCCCATCTGGCGGTGTACGGCATTTAAAGCAGTTTTGCGAAGCGCAGGAGAAGCAATTGTAGACACAGCATTGTCCTTCAGGCGTAAATTGCAGAACTTTTTACGCTAAAGCATTTCGCGGGTGGTGTAAACCGGAGAGGCCCGCCGCTGCATCCATCCCGTGTCCAGAGATATGATTTACCGCAAAGAAGATAGAAACCACGGAGCCATCGCAGACCTCCGTGCTCTCTGTGGTGTTCTTACCCAACCTTCTTTCGCCGTCCCGCCGCTTTCGCAGGTGCCGGAGCAGTCTCCCGCTGCGGAGCTTTCTTCCCCACCGCTTCTTCCTGCTCCTCCATGCTCTTCCTCAGCGCGTCCATAAGATTGATGACCGGGGCCAGTTTCTTCTTCTGCCGCTTCTCCGCTTTCGGGACCATTCCCGCTTCCTTCTCTTCCACCAGCTTCAGCACGCGGTCCTGATACTCATCTTTAAATTCATCTGGCTTGAATTTCGCCGTCAGTTGTTTCATAAACTGTTCGGCCAGCTCAATCTCAGGCTTCTGCAGTTTGATGGAATCCTCATCCACCCCATACTCGGCAATTTCGCGCACCTCTGCCGGATAGTACAGCGTATGCAGCACCAGCCCATGGTGGTAAGGCCGGATCATCACAATCTGCTCACGCTGGTGCAGCGTAATTTTGGCAATCGCGCCCAGCTTCAGGTGCTCCATGCCTTTCATAATCAGCGTATAGGCGCGGCGCCCTGGGTCTTCCGGAACAGTGTAGTAAGAGGTCTGGTAGTAAAGAGGGTCTACATCCTCAAGCTTCACAAACTGCACGATCTCCATCGTCTCCGACGATTCGGCCT
Organism: Pseudacidobacterium sp.; assembly: GCA_035653455.1. Classification (GTDB taxonomy): domain Bacteria; phylum Acidobacteriota; class Terriglobia; order Terriglobales; family Acidobacteriaceae; genus Pseudacidobacterium. The sequence goes on from DASRBV010000108.1 coordinate 1,451, forward strand.
CCAGCGTCTTCAGCTCTTCCGGTGTGACTTGGACATAAGTGTCCTTGTCAATGGGATAACCCTTGGCGATTTCATTCCGTTCCACAACACGCTCGCAGGTCGGGCAATAAAGCTGCTGCTTCACCCGCGTTCCGCAAACATTGTGGATCTGATTGAAACTCACATGCTCTTCGCGCGCCGCCACAAACAGGCGAATCGGGACCGAGATCAGTCCAAAGGAAATGTAGCCTTTCCAGACTGTAGAAGCCATAAAAACGCAAACCCTTTCGGCAACAATAAGTTGGGATGAAATTGTACACCGCCGGGATGGCCCTTTGCACCAGAAATGATGCGCTCCGTGGGCCTTTCGTACCCGCTTCTCAGTTATCTCGAAAGCAAACTTTCTTCCTGAAAAATAGTTCTTGTTTTACTAACAGATGGTTGTATAGTTATCCATCAAACCGGATTTTTAAACGTTTCTATCCCTGAGGCCGCCCCCATGAAACAGTGTTGGAAGTTCGTGTTTCTTGCCCTTCTCTTTGCATCCATCAATGCTGCGCTGGCGCAATCCACCTCGCGAGTGGCCGGGACCGTGCAGGACTCCAGCGGGGCCGTCGTCCCCGGCGCCACCGTGACCCTTACCAATGAAGCCACCAGAGTTTCTGTCCAGACCACCACCTCCTCCGCTGGTGCATACGTCTTCGATGGCATCATCCCCGGCACCTACACCGTCACGGTCGAGCAGTCTGGGTTCTCCACCTACGTCTCCACCGGAAATGTGCTGACCATTGCGCAACCGCTGGCTGTGAACGTCACCCTGCAGGTTGGCCAGGCCACGCAGAAAGTAGAAGTCAGCGCTGCCGCCGAGACGGTCGAGACTGAGACCTCCGGCAACCTTGGCGCTTTGATTGACATGAAGGCCGTTGAAACGCTGCCCGTCGTAGGCTCGCGCGGACGCAGCCCGCTCCAGCTCGTCGAGCTGGTTCCCGGCGTCGTGGACGGTGGCCCTTACAACTCCGCAGGTGCAAACATCGAAGGTGGCGGCGTCATAGTCAACGGATCGCGCGACCGCGCCTGGAATTACACCCTCGATGGTATTGACATCAACGAAACCAGCGCCCCCGGCTCGAATTTCTCCCCTTTGCGTGCCAATCCTGACTCCATCTCCGGCTTTCGCGTCATCACCACCAACGCCACCGCGCAATACGGCGTCACCAGCGGCGGACAGGTCATCATGGACACCAAAGAAGGCACAAATGATTTTCACGGGAATGTCTTCTGGTTCTATCAGACTCCAGGACTCAACGCGAACGATCCCGGCTTTAAGGAAAATGGTCAGGGCAGGCCGCAATTCATCCAGCACATCCCCGGCTTCAGCATCGGCGGCCCCATCATCCGGAACAAGACCTTCTTTTTTGTGAACACCCAGTTCCTGCATGCTTCGCAGGACCTGTACGTAAACAGCACCGTGCTCACCCAATCCGCGCGCAATGGAATCTGGCGGTATGTGACCCAGCCGGCCAATTGCGGCGACAATTGCCCCCACAACACTCCCTATGGCCAGTCCGGGGCCTCTGTAGATGCCAACGGAAACCCCGTTGTTCCCATCAACAGCTACAACATTGCTGCTAATGACCCGCAGCACATCGGACTCGATCCGGCGATTCAAAGCTTTATCGGGCTGACTCCTCTGCCCAACAACTTTCAAATTGGGGACGGCCTGAATGAAGCCGGCTATCAGTTCTTGGCGCCGGAAGAAGAGCGTCAGGTGGATTTCGTCGTGCGCATTGACCACCAGTTCAATCAGAAAAATTCCATCTATGGACGCTGGGCCCACGGTCATCAAAACACCATTGGAGACAGCGGCAATGGTGGCCTTCAGCCCTTTCCCAATGCTCCGAATATCGTCAATACGCTGCGCCAGCCGCGCAATCTCGCCATCGGATGGCGCTATACGCCAGGCCCCACGGTCACCAATGAGCTTATCGCGGGCATGAACCGCTTCATCTTCAATTTCATTAATCCTGACCCGAATTACCTGCACAACCCGCCCTACCTGTTCAACAACGGGCTGGCGCTTCCGCGACAAAATTACGTCGGCAATCTGCGCGTGCTCACTGACATTCAGCTACTCGACAACTTCACCCTTCTGCACGGCGCGCATGCATGGAAGTTCGGCGCCAACCTCCGCTACCAGCGGCATATTGATGACCGTGGCTCGATCGGCAATTACGACGCACAACCCCTCTGGCTCTTCGATACAGGAGTGGCCCGCGTAGACCAGAGCACTGGTTTTACGCTGCCCTCTGACATCAACGGCACATACGATCTCCCCACGCTGAAAGGCGATATCAATAACCTGCTTGGAAGAGTGGGCACCCTCGAACAGGGCTTTGTCGCAGCCAATTCAAATGCCTATGCGCCGGCGGGAACGCACCTGCGCGACGATTTCCGTATGCCCGAATACGACTTCTATGTGCAGGACACCTGGAAACTGCGGCCAAACTTTGTCCTCGACGCAGGGCTACGCTGGGAAATAAAACTCGCCCCCCGCACCAGCGCCAACTTCAACCTGCATCCCAACCAGCCCGTAGATATCACAGCTCCGGCAACGACCACGATGGCCTGGGTGCCGGGAAAGATTTACAAAGACGCATGGCATGATCTTGCTCCCACCATTGGCTTTGCCTGGGACGTGCGTGGCAATGGCAAGACATCCATACGCGGCAATTACCGCCTGGCCCACGACCGGATAAACACCTTCGTCCTCTCCTCAACCATCTTCCAGAACCTGCCCGGTGAGGCCCTCTCCGCACCTTATACTGGCGATGCAGGAATGCGCGTCTCCCAGGGCGGCATTGGAGTACCCCAACCCTCGGCCCGCCCAATTGACTTCCGCCAGCCTCCCCCCTTTTCCACCGGTGGAAACACGGTCGTGGACCCCAACTGGCGTCCGGCACAGGTCTCTGAATGGAGCATGAGCATCCAGCGCCAGATTACAACCGACACCGTCGCGGAGATCGCTTATGTGGGACACCACGCCGTTCACCTCTTCGGTGCCTATGATGCCAATCAGGCCGAGATTTTCCGCAATGGCTTCCTGCAAGCGTATTTAACAGCACAGTCCGGACAGGACAGCCCCCTGATTGATCAACTGTTGCAAAACGATCCCAGCCGTCCCGCGGGTGAACCCGGCTCGCAGTATCTTTTTGACCCCAACACCAGCCCTTACATCGGAGACGTGAATTTGGGCTCGGTTGCCATGGTGGCCGAAGACATCGGATTGGCACTGGACGCCAATGGCAACTCCATCAATCCGAACAATCTGAACTTCTTCTACCGCTTCCCGCAATATGCCGGCGGCCTCATCGTGCTGGACAGCAATGACTGGTCTAACTACAACGCATTGCAGGCGTCCTGGCGAGGACGTGTTTTCCACGATTTCAGCTTCCAGGCAAATTACACCTGGTCCAAGTCCATGGACACGCGCTCGTTCGATCCAACCTTCGCCACCATCGTGGGCGGCAGCAGCACCTATGGCTCATCCAGCACGCCGTTCAATATTTACAACCGTAAACTCAACTACGGCCCTTCTGACGCCGACCGCACCCATGTCGCCCAGGGCGTCTGGACTTATGAAATCCCCTTCGGCAGCAATGGGCGATGGGCGAAGCACTGGGGTGCTCTGGCCGACCGCCTGATTGGCGGCTGGGAAATCGCCGGGGACGCCATCATGGAATCCGGCCGCCCAACCACCATCTACTCGCCCGCTTACACACTCACAAATCTGGTGCGCACACCCGCAAACTGCGACCATTGCAGCCGCAATATGCTGAAAGTGCATCGCGACCCCAGTTCCGGCCTGCTGACCTACGTCACTCCGGCCCAGTTTGCAAAATTCTCCTCTCCCGGACCGGGCCAGTTCAGCAACATCGGCAGAAACTATTTCCGGCTTGGGCCCTATTCCGTGCTGAACCTCAGCGTCGGCAAAGTCACCCACATTGCGGAAAGCCATTCACTGGAACTGCGCATCGAAATGCA
>DASRBV010000109.1:0-10721 GCA_035653455.1 Pseudacidobacterium sp.
TTCTTATGGGGCCATTCCGGCGCAGCCGCATGGACACAGTTATTTCCGTCGCGCTCCGGATGGTGCTCCAAAGATCCTGGCCGATACGGTTGCGTACTCCTATTCGATTGTGGCTTCGCGGCAGCCGGTAAAGCTTGGGTACCGCCGTGTTGTGCGCTGGTTGTGGAAGGAGTATGGGCATCCTTCCCTGCTGGATTCACCAGACACGCAGCAGAACGTTATTCGCAATGAGCTTCGCTCTTTCGATTCATGGCGAAAAGATGCGTGGCTGGACTATGCAAACCAGGTCTACTTCGGATTTGACTGCGGCAGAAAGCGCTGCGGAACGCTGAAAAGCAACCGGAACAACTCCGGCGACTGGGAACATGCCGAGCCAGACGCATGGTTCAATGCCTGGTTCCAGACACTGCGCACTGCCTATGGCTGGTACATCTACGGCCGAGAGACGCACAATGCGGACATCCTGTCGAAAGCCGAGAGCGTGCTGAACCTGGCACTTTCTGCTCCGCAGAAAGATGGGGCCTTTCCCACCATCTATATGGTGAACAGCCATCAGTGGATCTCTGATGATGGATGGGCCGGTTACAAGAATGACTATCACGCTTTCTGCATGTCCTGGACAGCGTACTGGATGCTGCGATGGGCGGAAGACCTGGTTCCGCAACGCAAGACGGAAATACTTCGCTTCCTCAAACCTTATGCTGATTTTCTGCTCGAACACCAGTTGTCCAGCGGTGTAGTCCCTTCATGGTATGACTCGACTTTGCTTCAGCCGCGCGCGGAGTTCCGCGACTTTAATGCAGAGACTGCCGTCTCGGCGCTGTTTCTTGCTTCGCTTGGAACAGCTACTGGTGAACAGAAATATATTGTCTCTGCCGAACGGGCCATGGACTTTGTTACGAATGAAGTCATTCCCAGGCAGAGGTGGTTTGACTTTGAGACCTTCCTTTCCTGCGCGAGGAAAGATTATGGCTTCTATGACCGCTGGACGGCGCAGTTTCCGCAGAACAATCTTGCGGAGATACAGGCGCCGGAGGCATGGCTTGTTCTCTATCACGCCACCCACAAACGCGAGTATCTTGACCGCGGAGTGAAGGCGCTGGACTATCTACTGTTGACGCAGCAGGTGTGGAGCAATCCGCTGTTCTCGCCCAAACTGCTGGGGGGCTTCACCACGCAAAATACAGATGCTGAGTGGAGCGACGCCCGGCAGTGCTACGCCGCGATGGTCTTGTTTGACTACTACCGCGAGACCGGCGACTTTGAGTATCTGGAGCGCGCCGTTGCCGCGGCCCGCTCCACGTTTGCTGTTGCTCCGTGGGAAAACTGGGCGCATACCGGATACAAAGATGGACCGGGGGCGCTGACGGGGTTCCACTGGGGCACAGGCAGCGCCATGACTTCAGTGGAGATGATGTCTCCAGTGCTGGGCGATGCATATATTGATCTCAGTAGTGGCAGAGGTGTTGGTTTTGACGAGTGCTCGATTCGCGATGTTCACGTTGCAAATGGATGGATAGCATTCACGATCGAATCACCTGCGAAGCTGAGGACATTTCTTGTGCGCTTTGCGGGTGTAAATGCGGGCCGGCAATACCGTATCTCATGGAATGGAGGGCCGGAGCATGTTGTCTCCGGACGTGAGTTGATGGCGCGTGGGTATGTGGTGCGTATTTTGTAATTCCGTGGAACGGGTGGTTATAGTTCCCTACTCAAGCCAACATCGGGCTTCCACTCCTGGAACCGCTTTTTTCAATGCTGCTGGCGGGCGCTGAGCGAGGGCTGGGAACACCGCAGGACAGGCACCGATGTCCTGCGAAGCCCCTATTCATCCACACTCTGCAACAGCTTGACGGCAACTTCCGGATTTGAATCGCATCCGGGGCAAAGCTTTTTGGAAGGGTTTGCCATCCAGTAGCCGGTTACCATACCTCTTGTTCTGTTCACATCTTCCTTAAGCAGGTTTACAAGAACATCCGCGCGAATCGGCTTGTTCACAACTGCTGTGCTTAGTCCTACATAGATCGGAATGTCAGGATTCTGGTGGGCCTTGATTCGTGCCTCTCTAATCTGATGCACCATAGTCTGAAGCGTCCGTACAAACTCGTCGGGCTTGTCTTCGATATTTTCAAGCTGCACTTCCATTCCATCAGAAACGGTGGCCAGTTTACCTTCCAGATCATAGTGAATGGCCGCCTGGTACTGTGTGCCCTTAAAGTCCGGGTCGAGCCTGGACATCAGATCCATCGCGGGCACCGCAATGACGACGAAATCGCGGTTCTTATCATGTGCATGTTCATGACATTTTCTTGTGACCTCTTGAGGGGTCTTCTGGTCAGATGGAGGCGTTCCCGGCCAATTCTCCAGATCCACGAACAGTTTTGTAAGCTTTGCATTACTGCTCTTATCGAGAGCAGCAGTGCAATCGTCGGAGCTCAACACCGATACCGCCCGTTGCGCCTCGTCCACGCCGGATACAGGATTCGCAGCCACTATGATCGTATGCGGATCGGCCAACAGCTTTTTTACGACTTCAGGCCCACCCGGCTGGGCCTGCATCTGCTCGATCGTGGAATAGGCCACGATCCACGACAAAGCGTGATGATTGCTCGAAGCTGTTTGCGCAAACATAGGTGCTGCAAGAGTACATAGTGCCAGGACAACCGTCATCATCTTCTTCATTCATATCCTCCTCATTATTACTGATGCCATATCCATGCGCCGCAACCGGGCCGGATTACGGACCACATCCATCTCGGCAATTCTGTTGCCTCTCACGATAAATGACATGACTGAAAACACCTGTCCATCCGAACGCCATGACAGCAGGCCAGCAACGCCATTCACTAATACCGGCTGGGCCCGCTGGGCAAATTGTGAAAACATCATTGCCTTTTCCGCCACGGTACGCGCTCCGCGAAGCTCTCGCACAGGCCCCTCGTCGGACCGGATTACGATTTCCGGATCGAGCACTGCGACGAGCGCCTCTAAATCGCCGCTTCGGACGGCGGCGAGGAAAGCATCCACCACTGTCCTTTGTTGCTTCAGACCAACGTCCGGGAAAATTGTTGCGCCTTGCACCTTCCGGCGCGCGCGACTGGCAAGCTGCCGTGCGCCAACGGTAGAGCAGCCGAGAATGGACGCAACTTCTTCAAAGCGCACGGCGAACATATCGTGCAGCACCAAAGCGAGCCGTTCCGAGGGCGCCAGTGTTTCCAGAATTACGAGCAGCGCCATACCCACTGAGTCGGCGAGCAATGCTTCATGCTCGGGATCCATTCCATCTTCACGGCTGATGATCAGGTCAGGTACATGGTCATCAAGCGGTTCCTCCTGCCGTGCTTTGCGTAAACGCAAGACATCAAGGCAGACCCGCGCGATGACGGTAGTCAGCCAGCCTTCGAGATTATCAATGGCCCCGGCTTCAGAGCGGTGCAGCCGCAGCCAGGTTTCCTGTACCGCATCCTCCGCCTCGGTCAAGGAACCAAGCATCCGGTAGGCCACAGCACGCAGACGAGGCCTGTTCTTCTCAAATGTCTTTATGAGCCACTCATCCATCTATTCCAAACCCTGGGCCATCTGTCACACTTATCCAATTTGACCCGTCATCTTTATGACGGACAAGCGCCAGTTTGTGTGACACGCAGAGGTGTACTCATCTATGACCGCTGTACTGATAGTCTCGCTGATCGTACTTGCCACGTTTGCCGGAGTCCTCTCGGCCAAACACGAGGGGGACGCTCCGGCACAAGGGCGGCGGGCAATGATTTGCTCCATTGCCTATTGGCTGTTCACTGTCATTGTTGCGTTTGAGCTTGCAGCCGGGGCCTTATGGGACCTGTTGCGTATTGAGTATGTTCGTGTGGTGCTGACGCATTTAGGCTATCCACTCTATCTGCTGGTCATCCTGGGAGTCTGGAGGGTTCCCGGCGCGCTTACGCTTCTGGTCCCTCGTTTTCCCCGGCTGAAAGAGTGGGCCTACGCAGGCGCGTTTTTCGATTACACCGGGGCCGCAGCCTCTCATCTATGGGCGGGCGACGGCGTGGGTCAATGGATTGGGCCGTTAATTTTCGCTGGATTTACGCTGATCTCATGGGGATTACGTCCGGCATCTCGGCGTTTGCCCGAATTTGCTCCACCAGTCCCTGAAAAGAGACTCGTAATCTGGGGAGTCCCCATTCTTACTGTCGCTGCAATGATGGTAGTAGCAATCTTCACGCTGCCCAAAGGCGCCCCACCGCAATCATGACCACGTTATTGCGGTGAAGTTGGACTGGAACCGGTGGGTGTAGTTGGAGTAGATGTACCCGGACCTGAGCTAAATGGACTGGATGTTCCCGGAGTGTTGGTTCCAGTGCCATTTGTGCCATTCACGTTTGTTGTTCCACCGAAGAAGTTGGCCCTCTGCATGTCTTCAAGCGGGTCGTAAACAAACTCCCATTCGTTGTAGTGCTTCTGTTGCTTGTATTCCTTAATGGAAGCCTTTTCTACTGGAATGGCGACGCCAACAATCGGCGCCCCCCCAAAGGTCTGGTTTGTATTGCCGAATCCGTTGCTGGATTGGCCCAGGCCAGAATTGCCGGACGACAAGCCGGATGTTCCACTCGTTCCCGGAGTAGACGAACCATCAGAATTGCCGGCGCTGCCATTGTCCGATGAGTTGCTATTGATAGAAGAAGACGATGACGTGCCAGCACTATTGCTGAAAGGGCTGGATGAACTTTGCTGAAGGCCGCCAAATCCACTGGTTTGCCCTATGCCTCCGCCCAGCACGCTGCTGCCTGCTGTGCCGCTGTTGGAAATCGGCTGGCCGAAGAGGCCCATCGCTTTTACGTGGGCCTGCCCAAAGCGGACGAGCTTCCAGTCGTCCTTGCCGGTCATGGGGTCAAGATACCGCTTGCGCAGAAAACGGATGTTATTGCTATTTACAAGCTGGTCTATAGATGAAGGATAGCGGCCGAACTTTCTGTAATAGAGCTTGATGGCCTGGCGGTATTGGAGTCCGCGATGGATAAGCTCTTCTTCCTTGTCCCGCTGGATGGATTTGGCAATACGCGGGGCCGCAACGGCAAGCGCAATCAGAATAAGCGCTACCATGAATATGACGGCGAGCAGGATGAATCCTGATTCTTTGTTGGCGGATTGGCGGTGACGGGTCATTGTCAATTCTGCGTCAGCGGCAAGGGCTGCGCGTTGTGATACGGGATGTCTTCAATTTCCACTGAAAAAGGATTGATCTTCAGCACGCGGTAGCGGTGGTCTACGATGTCCCCTTCTGAAGCGATAAATACGTCATCGCCGTGCAGCAGGAATGCTTTGCGCGCGCCGTCTTTGTGCGCTTCGTAGCCGAAAAACTTCAGGTCAATCGGCGGTGGAGGCGGCGGTCCTTGCGGAACCTGCGCTACGCTCTGGCTGGGACGAATCGGCGCCTTGACCTGCTCGATCACAGGGGGCGCAGAAAATTGCGAAAAAATGTTGCGCCCAGTGCCCGTGTATTCGAGCGACTCGGCCTGCGCCATCCATTCCGGATGCAGCGTTGGATCCAGGCTTGCGCCTGCTCCGGGAACTTTTGCCGCAGCGTGTTCACTTTGCGCAGGACGCTGCGCAGGAGTGGGCGCGGCAGGCCGAACCACTGTCTGCGGGGGCCCAGGCGGAGGAGTGGGGCTTCCACCGAAGAAATCTACCAGGAAGCGCACCAGCAGCACGAGGACGACAAGCCCCAACGCTCCTGCAATGATGACCTTCTTCTTGTCTTCAGTGCCGACCTTCAGGGCCATCAGCGCACCTCCGGGAAGCGCAGCGCGGCAGCTTCAGTATTCATTGACGGCTGTTCATTCGTGGCCGGGGGCAGGTCGCTGCTGGAGCGCAGATACGTTGTCATACGCAGACGCACGTTGACCAGTCCGCCCTGCTGTCCGTTGAAGGCGACCTGATTGATGATGAAGAAGACATGGTTTTTGTCGCGCTCGATGCCGTTGATGAAGCGCATGAGCGGCGCGTATTCCCCGCTCAGGCTGGCGTCAATGCGGACCTCAGTTAGCCCATGGATGGCCGGCGTAGGCGTGTATTGCGCACGGGTAAGACGGACATTGTTCTTTGCCGCCAGCAAGCCTAGCTCGCCGGCCATGGTGGAGTAGTTGGGCGCAAACCGCTGATCGAAGAATTTGTCTGCGCCGGTCCGCGCCTGATCTAGCTTTTGCGGAAGCCCCTGCAGGTGCGACATCTGCGCCTGCAATTGCATATAAGTCATGTGCAGCGATTCATATTCTTCTGACTTATCAGAACTGGCGTCGTGCCATGCAAAGAAGAGCCTCGTCAACAAAACCAGATTCAATACCAGCAGGACAGCCACACCGGCAATATGCAAGTTGAGCAGAGAAAAAAGCCTGCGCAGATTCATTGTTCGGCCCCTTTCTGCGCCTGTTGCACGGGTTGCTTTGCGGCGGCTTTTTCATCTCCTGGAAACGGTCTGTAATCGGCCAGAATGTCGAAGTTCACGTCCGTTGCAGATGCGCTGACAGGCATAGGCTGATTGCCCTGGCTGGATGTGGCCAGAGCTTCTCCTGCGAGCCGGGGCGAAGCGAAGTGCTTTGAGCGTTCCAGGTTCTTTACCAGATCAAGGGCGCGCTCGCGCTGTCCGGTGACGCGCATTCGGATGGTGACGTGCCCGTCGGGTGACATCTGCGGATCAATACTCTGTACCTGCACTCCGGCGGGGAGGACGGTTTCAAGGTCGGTCATGGTGGCCGTCCAGGAGAAAGACTTCTGCCGGAAGAGATTGTTCAGGAAATCAGACTGGTCCAGCACAGCAGCATTTTGCGGCTGGCGCATGAGCGTCTGATAGCTTTGCTGCTGGCGCTGCAACTGGTCCACGCGGGTCTGCATGGCGCGCACGTGCGCCGTGGCCGCAGCAGCACGCTGTTTTTCAATGTGCAGAAGCCATCCAAGCGGGACAGCGAGGACAGCAAGGACGAGCATCCATAGCCGGAGCCGTGTATAAATGGGCCGCAGCTCTACATAAGGATGCGAAGCGAGATTGATGGTGATGCGCATTTAGCTTGCCAGCGCTCCTCGGACCCCGGCCATCAGGCCACGGGGGACATTTGTTGTTTCGCCCACATTGGCAGGGGAAACCAGGTCACGTATACGAAACTGCTCCTGCTCCAGGACGCGCGCCAGTTCGGCAGCCCCGCCAGGGCCGGCATAAAACACTTCCTGTGGCGTAGAAGAAAGCGTGTCTTCAAAATAGGCGAGCGATACGGCCACAGCCTGCCGCACGTCACTTTCACACTGGGCTTCGTCAGCGGGCAGATCCAGGCTGCGATGCAGCAGCAACTCTTCGCCGCGCGTGATGGCCGTGGTAACAGAACGGCCATTGCGATTGACGACCAGCGCTGCTCCCTGCTGCGAGAGAGCAGCCAACGATGCAAGAGTGCTGGGCAGAACGGCCCCCGGCTCCAATCCGGCAAGGCGCGCCACTTCTTCATATTCGGTCAGGACAGCGTGCGGCATAGCCGTAACCAGCACGCGCATCTCCTCGGCACTCTGCCGCATGATCTGGTAGCTTACAGCAGCGTCGTCAATCTCGAACGGAACGAGTTTGCGCAGGCGGAAGCGCACAACCGGAAGCGCCTCTGCGGGCTTTGCCGGAAGCGTATCAAAATCGAGTAGCAGGACACGGGCGGCAGTATCGGGCACAACCAGAGTAATGTGTCTTTCGCGCGATTCCACGGCCTCTACAGCGCGCTTCAATGCGGCAACCACAGCGGCCCTGTCTGCAATATTTGCTGCTCGCAGTGAAGGCACGAGGGCGCCTTCCGGCAACGAGGCAAATGCAGTCACGGGTTGTTCGCCTTCTGCCATACGCGCAGCCACAATGCCGTCAGGCAGAAACTCGCACGCCAGTGGCGGACGGCGATGTGTATTCGGCATGAGGAATGAAAAAGCCATCAGCGGGTCGCCTCGATGAATGTGACTTTATTGATTTCCTTGAGTGTAGTGATGCCGCGCCGCACGCGATCCAGGGCCGATTCGCGCAGGAAGCGCATTCCTTCTTTTGCTGCCAGCTTGCGTACTTCTGAGCCCGGCTTTTTGTCCAGGATCATCTCGCGGATGGGATCGGTCAGGTCGAGCAGTTCGTGAATGGCCGTTCTGCCACGGTATCCTGTGCCGCCGCACTCAATGCATCCCGCGCCTTCGCGGAAATCAAACTCGCGCCACTCGGCGGGATCCAGTCCGCTGTTGACGAGGGTTTCTTCGTCGTAACGCACGGAGCGGCCGCAGTATTCGCAAATGGTACGGACAAGGCGCTGTGCCAGAATACAGTTCAGCGCGGAGATAAAGTTATACGGTTCAACACCCATGTTGAGAAATCGGCCCAGTACGTCAAAGACGTTGTTCGCATGGACCGTCGTAAAGACCAGATGCCCGGTCAGCGCCGAATTGATGGCAATCTGCGCCGTCTCCTGGTCGCGGATTTCACCGACCAGGATCTTGTCCGGGTCGTGGCGCAGAATGGAGCGCAGTCCACGCGCGAAAGTCAGGCCCTTTTTTTCATTTACGGGAATCTGTGTGATGCCGCGGATCTGGTACTCTACCGGGTCTTCAATGGTGATGATTTTGTCTTCGTCGCTCTTGATTTCATTCAGCGCAGCGTAGAGCGTCGTGGTTTTACCGGAGCCGGTTGGTCCGGTGACGAGCACCATGCCGTAAGGTTCGCGAATATAGCGGCGGAAGCGGCGCAGGTCGTCCTCGGCAAAGCCGACGACATCGAGCGTGAGCCTGCGGAACTTCTCGCTCATGGACTCCTTGTCGAGCACGCGGAGCACCGCATTCTCACCATGCACGGTCGGCATGATGGAAACGCGAAAGTCAATGAGGCGGCCTTTGTAGCGTACGCGGAAACGCCCGTCCTGCGGCACGCGACGCTCGGCAATGTCCAGCTCGCTCATGACCTTGATGCGGGAAAGAATGGTCGAGTGGTGCTCGCGCGCGATGGGAGCCATGGCCTGCTGCAACACGCCGTCAATGCGGTATTTCACGATCACGCCGTCATCGTAAGTCTCGATGTGGATGTCTGACGCGCGGCGTTCCAGCGCAGTGAAGATGGTCGTGTCTACCAGACGAATGATGGGGCTGATGTCTTCTTCCGCGGTCAGCTTCTCAATGGAGAGATTCTCGTCCGCGTTGTCTTCGCTCGACAGAACATCAAATGTCAACCCTTCGGAGGCCTCTTCGAGCACGCGCTGCGATTGCTCGGTCTTTTTCAGCAGGTCGGTAATCTGCGAAAGGGTGGCCACGCGGGTCACAATACGCTGGCCCAGCAGGCTCGAAATTTCATCGAGCACCATCAGGCGGCTCGGATCACTGACGGCAATCACGAGGCGGTCTTCCAGTTGCTCCAGCGGCACGAAGTTGTAGCGGAACATCATGTCCACCGGCACGGTGCGGAAGAGGTCGTGCTGAATGCGAAAGTGTTTCAGGTCCACGAACTCGCAGCGGTAGCGCGCCGCCAGACGCTTCGCGTGCTCGGCCTCGTCCTGCTCGATGGGAATCAATGCTGGTGCTTCTGCCATGGTACGTCCTTATGTCTGAAAACCGCTTGCCTGACTGAGCGAGATAATGGGCAGGTAAAGCGCGATGAGGATGATAACAACAACCACGCCCATGATGATTAAAATTGCCGGCTCAATCAGCGAGAGCGATGCCGTCAGCGCGGTCTGCACATCTTCCTCAAAAAATTCAGCGACCGAGTTGAGCATCTGCGGCAGCGCGCCGGTGGATTCGCCGACTTCGATCATCTCCGTCGAAAGCTCGGGGAAAACTTTTGTTCCTTCCAGGCTGCGCGCCAGGCTTTTGCCTTCGCGCACACTGGCAACAGAGGCGAATACCGCTTTCGCAATGCGCTTGCTGGCAATGGAACGGGCGGCCGTCTCCAGCGAAGGAACGAGCGGCAGACCGCCGGAAAGCAGGGTCGAGAGAGTGCGCGAAAAGAGCGCCACCTGATACTTGAGCCAGATCTTTCCAAAGATCGGCAGCCGGATGCGCACGCTGTCTATGCGTTCCGCGCCGGAATCGGTGCGGCTCCAGCGAAACAGCAGATAAACCGCAAGCACAAGAGCGGGCAGTACATAGAAGATATATCTCTGGGCAGCATTGCCAAGCGCCAGCAAATACATCGTAATCGAAGGCAGTTTGGTGCCAATTTGGTCATAAAGCTGGGCAAAGCGTGGAACCACGAAGCTGATAAGGAAGATGAACAGCCCGAAGACCAGCGTAATCAGCAGCGCCGGATAAATCAGCGACGCCTGCAACTTCTTCCGGAATGCCAGCGACACGCGCTGAAAGGCAAGATACCGCCCCAGTACCTCTTCCAGATTGCCGCTGCGCTCGCCGGCGAGCAGTGTCGTTGTATAAATCAGCGGAAACCCTCCCTGGGCCTCAAAGGCCGAAGAGATGGATTCGCCAGTGCGCACACGCGCGGCCACATTCTGCAACTGCGCGGCAAAGTTGGTGTTCTTCTGGTTCTTGGCCAGCATTTCGAGCGAGCTGAGAATCGGCAGCCCGGCGCGAATCAGCGTAAGAAACTGCTGATTGAAAATCAGAAAGGTTTCAAGCTTGACCTTTTTGCGGACGGCCGTCAGTCCACGTGGCTTGACCGAGTAGACGTAGTATCCGGCCTGGGAAAAGCGCTGGCGCAGCTCTTCGGCAGAGGCTGCGGA
>DASRBV010000110.1:0-3993 GCA_035653455.1 Pseudacidobacterium sp.
TTATAAAAACTGGGCGAGCCAATGGCTTCTTTCAATTCCTCTGAGAAGCGGTGCAGGGCCTTCAGGTGGTCAGCGGTTGCAGTAATTTCCAGACGGCTGGTCTTCAGAAATTTCTGGAAGCCGCGGTCGAGCAGGTGCGAAATTTCGCCCCCCAGGACCACGCCCGGGCCGTCCACAAGGGACGCTCCTTTGTCACTGCGCGCGAGCACGGCGGCGCAGCCGTTCTTCTCCACGCGGTACTGTCCTGCGACCCCCTGGGCTTCGCGGACATCAAATTGAAAACCGCGTAGGTTTGCGAGGATTTCGTCAAAACTGGGCTGCTTTGTCTTTTTGGGCATAGCGATCCGGGCGCAGCACGGACCAGACTTGTTAAACTGGATACGTAAGCTGCCGCGTACTTTCACTCTCGCATATTTTCGCGGCCTCCTGCAATGCATCGGCTATGGCAACGATGACGCAGTCACTGGGCACTCTGCTTCTCGATCGCATCGGGAACACACCACTCGTGCGCCTGGAGCGCATTGCCCCCCATTTGCCTGGAATCCAGCTTCTGGGCAAAGCAGAATGGGCCAATCCGGGCGGATCGGTCAAGGACCGGGCTGCATCCTCGATTGTGATGGAAGCCATCCGGAAGGGAAGATTAGGCAAAGGCCAGCATTTGTTGGACGCTACCAGCGGAAACACTGGTATTGCCTACGCCATGCTGGGTGCGGCCCTGGGCTTCCCGGTCACGCTCTGCGTACCTGCGAATGTCTCGCCCGAACGAAAGCGCATTCTGAATGCTTACGGCGCCCATGTCGTCTGGACTGACCCAAATGACGGCTCCGATGGCGCGATTCGCAAGGCACGGGAACTCGCAGCCGCTGGACCGGAAAAGTATTACTACGCAGACCAGTACGGCAATGACGCCAACTGGCAGGCCCACTATCGCACAACGGCAAATGAAATCTGGGAGCAGACCGCCGGACAGATTACGCACTTTGTCGCCGGACTCGGCACCAGCGGCACATTTGTCGGAACCACGCGCCGTCTGAAAGAATTAAATCCAAAGATACAGTGCATCTCCATGCAGCCCGACTCGCCCTTTAACGGTCTGGAAGGGCTGAAGCACATGGCGACGGCGATTGTGCCTCCGATTTACGACGCATCGCTGGCCGACCGCGACATAGAAATGCCGACCGAAACCGCCTACCGTATGGCCAAACAACTGGCGCGGACCGAAGGCCTGCTGGTCGGGGTTTCCGCCGCCGGAGCCGTGGCCGCTGCGCTTCAGATTGCAGAAGAAGAGGCCGCAGCGGGACGTGAGGCGGTAATTGTGACCATCCTGCCGGATTCGGCAGACAAATATCTCAGCGAACGCTTCTGGGAGGAAGAATAAGCCAATGCTGAAGCTCAGCGAAACCATCTACAATGCCCTGCGGAAACATGGTGAAGAAACCTATCCGCACGAGTGTTGTGGTGTGTTGCTGGGCCGCTCCCATGAGGGTGTCAACGAAGTCGTGGACGCGGTGCGTGCAGGCAATACCCGCACCGATTCGGCGCACAACCGTTATCACATTGCGCCGCAGGAGCTGGTCCGCATTCAGCGGCAGGGCCGCGAGCGCGGGCTGGACATTGTAGGGTTCTACCACTCCCATCCGGACCATCCGGCGCAGTGGTCCAAGACAGATTTTGCTGAAGCGCACTGGCTTGGCTGCTCCTATGTGATTACAGCGGTTGAAAAGGGGGCAGCAAAGCAGACCAATTCGTTTCTGCTGACAGGAACAACAGAAGAAGACAAGTCCTTTGAGGATGAGGCCATTCAGGTGGAGGAACTGGTAGCGGAACGATGTTGACCGCCGGGTCACCCGCTCCCATGCGCAGGCAGGCGCCGCGCTGTTCCCAACTGAATATGCACTTACGAAAGGATTTGTACCGTGAAGATCTTTATTCCTACGCCATTACGTGTTTATGTCAATAAGCAGGACGCCGTGCAGGTAGACGCCCGGACTGTCGGCGAAGCACTGAATGCGCTCACAGAGCAGCATCCTGACCTGAAGAAGCACCTGTACTCGGACGAAGGAAAACTGCGCGCCTTTGTGAATGTCTATCTGAACGACGAAGATGTGCGCTATCTGCCGGAGAAAGAAGCCACGACGGTGAAGGAAGAAGATTCACTCTCTATCATTCCTTCTATCGCCGGCGGGTGCGGGCCGCAGGAACGTACGCGCCTTTGACATCAAAATTCTGGAGATCGAGGTCAACCATGCCAGCACTGACAGAAGAAGCCGTGGCCCAGCCACAACTCACCAATGAAGAAATCGCCCGCTACTCGCGGCACCTGATCCTGCCCGAGGTCGGCCTCGAAGGCCAGAAGAAACTCAAGGCCGCGAAGGTGCTTTGCGTCGGCACTGGTGGACTCGGCGCGCCTTTGGCCTACTATCTTGCCGCCGCGGGCATCGGCACGCTCGGCCTGGTGGACTTCGACAAAGTAGACGAGAGCAACCTCCAGCGGCAGATTATTCACAGCACCAAAGATGTTGGCCGGCCCAAGATTGACTCGGCGGCAGAGAAGCTCCAGGCGTTAAACCCGTACCTGAAGATCGTGAAGCACGAGACGATGCTTACCAGCGCCAATGCGCTCGACATCATCAAGGACTACGACATCATCGCCGACGGCACGGACAACTTCCCTACGCGCTATCTCGTCAACGATGCCTGCGTGCTCAGCGGAAAGCCGAATGCCTATGCCTCCATCTTCCGCTTTGAAGGGCAAGCCAGCGTCTTCGCCACCGAGGAAGGCCCGTGCTACCGTTGCCTCTATCCTGAACCTCCGCCGCCGGGGCTTGTCCCTTCGTGCGCGGAGGGCGGTGTGCTCGGGATCCTGCCCGGACTGCTCGGCATCATTCAGGCGACCGAGGTCATCAAGCTCATTCTCGGTAAAGGCGAACCTCTGATAGGCCGCCTGCTGCTCGTAGACGCCCTGGGCATGAAGTTCCGCGAGCTGAAGCTGCGCAAGAACCCCGATTGCCCGGTCTGCGGAACACATCCGACTGTGACAAAATTAATTGACTATCAACAGTTCTGCGGAATCGCTCCCGAAGAACCAAAGGCGGCCCCAGTGCAAAATGGCATCCCACAAATTACTCCAAAGGAACTAAAGCAGCGCCTCGACGCAGGTGAGGACATCTTTGTCCTCGACGTGCGCGAGCCGCACGAATATCAGATCGTCAACATTGGCGCTCCGCTCATTCCTCTGGGCGAGCTGCCCAACCGCATCAGTGAGCTTGATCCAAACCGGGAGATTGTCATCCACTGCAAGTCCGGCGGACGCAGCCAGAAGGCCGCTGAGTTTCTGAAGAAGAGCGGCTTCAAAAACGTGGTCAACCTCGCCGGAGGCATCACCGCCTGGGCCACCGACGTAGACCCCAAACTGCCGAAGTACTAAGGCCAGGGTGCCCCATCCTTTTACGAAGTAAAGGGTGGGACACCACAAATCTCCTCCTGTGCTGTTTTTGTTGTGCAATCACGATATGATTTTCTCTGCATGCAGGAAACAGAACACCTTGACCAGCTCCTGACCGAATCAAGCAACCCGGCGACAGCGAATCTGGACCAGCTCTCCACGCTTGATCTCATCCATGTCATGCACACCGCAGACCGCGAGGTGCTGGATGCGGTGGGCCGCGAATTACCGAATATCGCCAGGGCCGTAGACGTCATTGTGGACCGCATAGACCAGGGCGGACGGCTTTTCTATCTCGGGGCTGGAACATCGGGCCGCCTCGGCGTGCTCGATGCCTCGGAGTGCCCGCCCACCTACAACACTCCTCCAGAGCTGGTGCAGGGCCTGATTGCCGGAGGAGACGTGGCGCTGCGGCGCTCAGTAGAACGTGCCGAAGATGACGCCGAACAGGGAGCCAGAGATCTTGCAGCGCACGGATTCTGCCCGAAGGATGTCCTGGTGGGAATCGCTGCCAGTGGCCGGACACCCTATGTTCTGGGAGGCATAGA
>DASRBV010000111.1:0-35184 GCA_035653455.1 Pseudacidobacterium sp.
GTCGAAGCGCCGGGGCTGGATATAACAGCAAAGGACGGCTACTACCCCTCGGCGTCCATGCGCCAATGAGCGGTCCCGGTCTTGCCCTGGGCGCTGCCGCCGTCTGGGGCGCATCCGATTTCTGCGGTGGACTGGTCACGCGCAGGGCGTCCTCTGCCCTCATCGTCACGATTGCCCACGGTCTCGGCCTGCTTCTGCTTCTGTTGGCCTTGATTGTCTTGCATCCTGGAGCGCCGTCACAGCAAACCACTATTTACGGTCTTCTTGCGGGCCTGGCAGGAGGTGTAGGCCTGCTTTTCCTCTATAAAGGACTCTCGCTTGGCTCGATGGGGCTGGTGGCGGCGCTCTCCGGCGTCCTGACCGCTGTTGTGCCCGTCGTCGCATCCTTGTTCAGTTACGGACACCCTACGGCCCTGCAATCCATGGGGTTCGCCGTCGCCATTGTCGCCATCTGGCTGATTGCCTATGCGCCCGGGTCAGGGGCGCATCCGCATGGTCTGGGTTTTGGGGCAGCCTCCGGAATCTGCTTCGGGTTTCTTCTCTACTTCCTTCATCTTGGGGGGAAAGAAAGTCTTCTTTGGGCGTTGACATTTTCCCGTATCGGATCGGTCACCTGCGCTGTGGCGTTTGCCGTCTATATAGCATGGCGTGGAACGCTTCCTTTACGAAATCCCGGTGTCCGGTGGGCAGCCATTCTGCCGTTGGCCGCTGTCGCCGGACTGCTGGACGTCTCCGGCAACCTGCTTTATACGGCCTCTTCGCTGGCCGGACGGCTGGATGTGGCCGCGGTGCTGTCTTCGCTTTACCCTGCCGGGACGATTCTGCTGGCCATCTGGCTGCTGAAAGAACGGGCCACCCGGAGTCAGGCGACAGGAATGGCGCTTGCCGTGCTTGCCGTGGCGATGATTTCGGCTTAGGCTTATATTCAGTTAATTTTAAGCAATCTCTGGATCGTGCTGTCTTTGGTTCCAATTTGTAACCGGCCAGAATACAATCAGCATTTTGCGGGATGACAATGCGCCTCCATTATGGTTACCATTGGATAATGCTCAACGCTCAGACCCCGGAGCGCGGTCAGTTGCTTGCCGCATTGGAAAGAGACCTGGCAGCGAAAAAAGACCAGTTGAATATGCTCATCTCTATGTTCCATGCGCTTCCACGCATGTCCCGCTCCTATATCATTCCGGTGTTTCGCAGCACCCGCCGCGAAATTGCCACCCTTCGGCGGCAAATTCGCAGTCTTCGCCACTAGAGCATTTTTTGTCATTCCTGGCGGCGGGGAAAACTCTTACATCGCCGTAATTCTTTCTCCCTACGGTCGTCCGCAGCATGGCACCATGCGGCTGCCATGAAGCCCCGTCCGGGATCAGGCGCAAGCTCCTTCCTGAGGAAAATCAGCAAACCACGCCGCAAAACTTTTTATGTCAGTGCGCGTAACTGTAATGGAAGTGGTCATCACGGAAGAACTATAACTGTACGACAAACCGCGCGATTCCTGAGAAAATATCCATATGCCACGTACTGCCGGAATCATGAGCTTTCCCGATTTCCGCGGCTTCACGCGCAGCCTGATTCTCTGGAACGTCGGAATTTATTTTCTCCTGCTGCTGCTCGGGGTAGTGGCCACGCCTGTGGCCCAAGCCATTGTCCGCGTAGGGGCACTGATTCCGCTCTACTTTCTCCACGGGTATTTGTGGCAGATCATCACCTATTGCTTCATTCACACCGGGATCCTGGGTACCGCGCTCGAAATGCTCACGCTCTGGTTCCTGGGCAGCTTTCTTGAATCCAACCACGGCGCGCGCTGGCTCGCCGAACTCTTCTTCATCAGCGTGATCGGCGCGGGGCTTGCCGCCATTGGACTCAGCCTGGTTGCCGGCGCCAACGGCTTTTCACTGTTTGCCATCACCGGATGCTTTGGCGGAATCTTCGGACTGCTGGTTGCTTTTGGCGTGCTCTATGGCGACCTTGAGTTCATGCTTTTTCCCTTTCCCATGACGATGAAGGCCAAATATCTCGTCATCGTCTATATGCTGATCGCCCTCGCCATGCTGTTCTCCTCCAGCCGTATCTATGCCTTCGCCGAGCTGGGCGGGGCCCTGGCTGGATATCTTTTCATCAAGGCGGCCCCGCGCCGCGGATACGCTTTTGCCATGAGCGAAGGCTACTTTGGTCTGCGCAACAGCTACTACCGCTGGAAGCGCCGCCGCGCCGCGAAAAAGTTCGAGGTCTACATGCGCAGCCAGAACCGCGATGCCTACTTCGACAAAGAAGGCCGCTACACCGGCTCAGAAAAAGACCCCAACGACCGCAAATGGATGAACTAAGGCCGCAATTCGTCCGCACGCCCGGGCAAAATTCACGCCTAGAACCAGTCCGCTTCTGCCGCGCATGGCGCCCGCTCCTTGCTGCCGTGATGATTGGAATGATGCTCGCAAGCACCTGGTTTCTGGCTCTGCCTGCCAGGGCAGAGGACGGCCCGGACGATGCTTCTGCCGCGCTGATTGTGACGGCCGATTTTAACCATGACGGTCTGCCGGATTTCGCCAAAGTCGCCGCTCCGGAGAAAGACCACCCCGGCCCTGCGCATCTGGTCATTCTGTTGGGACAAGCTGACGGTCCTCCTGTAGAAGTTGCCTCCCTTGTTGCTCCTGGCCCTGCTCCCACTTCCATCGCTGCAGGCGACTTCAACAAAGATGGCCACCCGGACATCCTGCTAGGGGACAGCACGGGCGCGCTGATGCTCTTTCAAGGCGATGGAACAGGCAGGATGGCCCCCGCTGGCACGGTCGCTCATTTTGATTCCGTGGTCTCCATTGCAGTGGCCGACTTTAACCACGACGGTATTCCTGACATAGCAGTTTCCGACTGGCGGGCCAGCCGCGCCACAGTCCTTCTGGGAGATGGCAAAGGCGGATTCGGCCCTACCTGGTCTTTCCCGCTCCGGATGCGAGGAAAGGCCCCGCATCTTGCCGCAGCCGATTTCAACGGAGACGGCATCCCCGACCTGGCCGTCGTTTACGACGACGATGACGGAGATACCTACGACGTGATGCTGAACAATGGCAACGGCACCTTCTCAGCCGCCCCGGATCTGGGCTTCGTTAAAGATCCGAATGCCCACTGCGTCACCTAAATTTTCGTTTCAATGGGAAAGGATGGTCGAAAATCTTAGCAGGATGCGCCCATCTCACACATCGCTAAGATTCTTCCTGCCTTCGGTGGTTAGAATGACAGGGTTTATATATCGGCCGTCAGAATGGCGAGGTTTATATATTCAGTCGCCAGAAGTACGGGCTATATATCTGTCGTCAGGATGATGGACTCTGCATATACGAAATGCTTGTAGCGCTTAGTATGGTTTGTTCGGGCTTTGCCTGAATGCCCCGCTCCTTTTCTCTGCGATAATAAAACCACAGGTTTGGAAAGTCTTGAAAAACGGGTTTTTCCACTCAGGCAAAAGAGGCTTGCGTGGGTCACCCCAGGTCTCTTAAAGGATGAAAGGGCCTGGCTTCCGCCTCACAAGTTTTCCCATGGACAGCAAGTTTATTCGCAATTTCGCGATCATCGCGCACATTGATCATGGCAAGAGTACGCTCTCAGACCGTCTGCTGGAGCTGACCGGAGCGCTTACTGCGCGTGAGATGCAGGCGCAGGTGCTCGATGCCATGGACCTTGAACGCGAGCGTGGCATCACGATCAAGGCCCATGCCGTGCGCATGATGTATCCGGCAAAAGACGGGCAGACGTATCAACTGAACCTGATTGACACGCCCGGACACGTGGATTTTTCCTACGAAGTCTCACGCTCGCTTGCCTCGTGCGAGGGTGCTCTGCTGGTGGTGGACGCCTCGCAGGGCGTGGAGGCACAGACGCTCGCAAATGCGTATCTGGCCATCAATCATGGGCTCGAAATCATTCCCGTCATCAACAAGATTGACTTGCCCAGCGCCGATATTCCGCGCACGAAAGAGATGGTTGAGCAGACGGTCGGCCTGGATGGCAACGACGCCATCCCGGTGAGCGCCAAGACGGGCCAGGGCGTGCCCGACATTCTGGAAGCGATTGTGCACCGCCTGCCTCCGCCGAAGGGCGACCCCGAGGCCCCGCTTCAGGCGCTGATTTTTGACTCGTGGTTTGACGCTTATCGCGGTGTGATTGTGCTGGCGCGCGTGGTCAATGGCACGCTGCGCAAGGGCGCAAAGATCCGTCTGATGTCAAATAATAAGGTCTTTACGGTGGAGTCGCTTGGCATCCTGACGCCAAAGCCGGTTGAAATAGACCAGCTTTCTGCGGGAGAAGTCGGCTTCTTCGTCGCCACGATTAAGAACGTCAGCGACACGAAGATCGGCGATACGGTGACCGAAGACGACCACCCGGCGGACACTCCGCTGCCCGGCTTTGAAGACATCAAGCCGATGGTCTTTGCCGGTCTTTACACAGTGGATTCGCACGAGCATACGCTGCTGCGCGATGCTCTGGAAAAGCTGCGGCTGAACGATTCGTCGTTCTTCTTCGAGCCGGAAAGCTCGGCGGCGCTGGGTTTTGGTTTCCGCTGCGGCTTTCTGGGTCTGCTGCATATGGAGATCATCCAGGAGCGGCTGGAGCGGGAGTTCAACCTGGACCTGATTACCACAGCCCCAAGCGTGCGCTACAAAGTCACAATGACCGACGGCACGCTGCTTGAGGTGGACAATCCCTCGCGCTGGCCTGATCCGAGCGAGATTGAGAAGGTCGAGGAGCCGATCATCACGGCGACCATTCTGACGAACGAGGAGTATGTCGGGGGGATACTGAAGCTGGTGGAAGAGAAGCGAGGGCGGCAGAAGAACTTCGAGTATGTCTCACCGACGCGGGTGATGCTGACTTATGAGCTTCCGCTGAATGAGATTGTGCTTGATTTCTACGACCGGCTGAAGTCGGTCTCGCGCGGATACGCCTCTCTGGATTACCACCTTTCCGGCACCTGGGAATCGCCGATGGTGAAGATGGACATCCTTGTTTCGGGCGAGCCGGTGGATGCGCTCTCGATTATCGTCCACCGCGACCATGCTTACGAGCGGGGACGGGCGCTGGTCTCAAAGATGCGGGAGCTGATTCCCAGGCAGCAGTTTGAGGTGGCCATTCAAGCGGCCATCGGAGCAAAAATCATTGCCCGCGAGACGGTTTCGGCCCTGCGCAAGAACGTGCTGGCCAAGTGCTACGGAGGCGACATTTCCCGTAAGCGAAAGCTGCTCGAAAAGCAGAAAGAAGGCAAAAAGCGCATGAAGCGCATCGGCAAGGTGGACATCCCCCAGGAGGCATTTCTGGCCGTGCTGAAGGTGGGAGAAGAAAGCAGCCGTTAAGGGCACGGCTTCAGGCTTCCGGAACTGAGTACTGTCCCACGTGATGCAAGGTGAGAGAAAAGACCCATTTTGTGGGCCTTTTCTCCAGCCGGAGCGGGTACCAGGGTTTTCACTCTCCTTTAACCCTGCCTGTGGAAAGCCGAAGGCGTGTTGCTATAGAGGTTTCGAGGGCCTTTTCAAGGAGATAATTCGGCATATGCTGGTTCTCTATTGAAAACAAAGCAGTTGCACAGCATCTGGCGTGCCGATCCTGGAATTTACAAGATTTTAAAAAACTTCAGGCGGTGGGAGGGCAATTCTTCCACATTTTTTTCCACAGCAGGACGGGTTTCGATTCAGAAATAAAAAGACCCCGAAGTAACCGGGGTCTTTCTTCTGGAGAGTGCCAAAAGTATCTACTTCTTGGGTGCGGTCGTGGTGGGATGTGCAGTTGTGTGGGGCGCCGGGGCCGACGGGGCGCTGGCTGCGCTGCCAGCAGCCGGAGCA
This sequence comes from Pseudacidobacterium sp., assembly GCA_035653455.1. Taxonomy (GTDB): domain Bacteria; phylum Acidobacteriota; class Terriglobia; order Terriglobales; family Acidobacteriaceae; genus Pseudacidobacterium. Next base: position 5,832 of record DASRBV010000111.1, read on the forward strand.
GGGACGCCAGACTTCTGGTTGTATGCCTGGATGACCGCATTGGTAATGTTTGTGGCTTCGCTGGCCCAGAGGACGGGGCTGCTCTGCGCGCTGCTGTCAATCACCACAGAATAGCCATTCTGCTGTGCATATGCCTGAAGCACGTTGTATACCTTCTCGGCCAGTTGCTGGTAGGTTTGCTGCAGGTCCTGCTGGAAGTCGTTCTGAGTGTCTTCGCCGAGGCGCTGGTATTCCTTTTCCTTATCGTCAATGGTGCGCAGGCGGTTCTGGCGCTCGGTGTCGCTCAGGTTATTGCCGGCGGACTGGAGCTGCTTTTTCAGGCCGTCAATCTCATCGCTCATCTGCTTAAGCTGCTGGCGTTTGGGCTCATACTTCTTCTGCAGTTCTGAGAAGTTGCGCTGGCCTTCGTTCGTCTGCATGACAGCGGGCTGGAACGCGATGATGGCAATTTTTGTCCCGCCCGCAGGTGCGACAGCGGGGGCCGCGCCGGGCGCGGGGTCAGTGGCGCCTGCCTGGGCCATGGCTGAGAGGCCAAGTCCAGACGCAAGCATGCAAACGATAGCTAACGAACGCTTCATGGAAATCAGAAACTCCTTCGGTTCTCGGATGTGGTCGCCCGCATTTCTGTGCGGAAGCATGGTTCTTCGCTCCCTGCATTTCCGGTCTGAGGCGCTTCGTGCAGGATGCCCTCAAATCCCCTGACCGGGGAGAAGGCACAGACAGAAACACGGACAGCGGACATTTTCAGGAACTCAAGCGAATTATATAGAAATTTGGGTATCGGCGGTCAAATTGGATTACGTATGAGATGAAAATATAGCTTTGCAACGGCCTTTGGCCTTTATCGCTCATAGACTTCGCGGCGGTGGCCGATTCTTAAAACAAGGATTGTAAGCACCTCATCCTGCAATGAGCAGATGAGGCGGTAGTCGCCGACCCGGTATTTCCATAGTTCGCCAAAGCGAGGGCCATGAAGAGCTTCGCCGATGCTGCGCGGGTCTTCGAGAATGGCGAGGCGCTGGAACAAAAACTTCAGGATACGACGCGCGATCTGAGGATCAAGTTTGTCGAGTTCTTTTTCTGCTGAAGGATCAAACTTAATGGTCCAGGCCATATCGTTTCATAATCTTTTCTACTGGAACCAGTTTTGTCTTGCCAGCTTTGATAGCTTCGAGCCGTTTTTCGGCTTCGTAGATGTCTTCAAGCTCGTCCAGATGGTGCAGAATCGCCTCGCGCACATAGTAGGACTTGGTGCGGCCGGTGCTTCTTGCGAGTTTGTCGAGGCGGGCTTCTATCTCTTCAGGTAACCGGATGGCCAGCATAAATCTCTCCCTGCTATACAAGTATAGCAGGCTGACGGGGCGCTCCGGATAAGCGCCGCTTCCGCGGGAGATGTTTCGTCAATCCGCAAAAGGCGGGGTTTTCCGAGTTTTCCTCATTCCGATATGCCGTAAACTCATAGCGATGTCTCCTGCGCGGAAGCTCCAGATGGAACCCGGTGACCCGGAGCAGGAAAATGTCTCTGCCGCTACCCGAAAAATGCGCATGCTGCGCTCGCTTGTCTGCGGCAACAAATACGAGAAAGCTGCGCGCGCCCAGGGCGCCACACTCGTCGCGGGAGTAGACGAGGTGGGCCGCGGATCGCTTTTTGGATGCGTTGTGGCGGCGGCCGTCATTCTGCCCGAAAACACCCGCATCCGCGGACTGCGCGACTCCAAGCAGCTGCTTCGTGAAGACCGCGAGCGTCTGGCCAGGATCGTCGAGCAGAAGGCCATTGCCATTGCGGTGGAAGAGGTAGATGTGGAAACGATTGACCGCATTAACATTTATCAGGCGTCCAGACTGGCCATGATGGGGGCCGTCGCCAGGCTCGCGCCGCAGCCCGACCATCTTCTGATAGACGCGCTCCACCTTGACCTGCCCTGCGCGCAGACCAGCATCATCTATGGCGACTCGCTCTCGATTTCCATTGCCGCCGCATCGGTGATCGCCAAGGTCTACCGCGACCAGCGCATGCGCGAACTGCACGAAATCTATCCGCAATACGGGCTGGCGTCACACAAGGGATACAGCACGCCGGAGCATCTGGCCGCGCTTGAAAAGTACGGCCCAACCCCTCTGCACCGCAAGAGCTTTCGCCCCGTATCGCAGACAACGCTGCCGTGGGACATGCCGCTGGAAGACACGATTGCGGAAGTTCCGGCCATCCAGGTGGAATAACGCATCTGGTTTTGTCATTGCCACGGGCCAGCTTGCACAATGAACTTTGCACCCGTTTTTTGCAGGGCGCCTTTCGCAAGGACTGCCCGATGTACAGCGCACGCTGAACTGGGTGCATCCCGCCTCGTGTTTTCCTGTCCGCGTGCGCATTGAAAATGCCCCCACCGACATTCTTCGCCTGAGCGGATCCGCCGTAGTGGTCGTTCGCGGGGAATGGACGAAAATGCAGGTCTTTTCATTCCTGTGTGACGGCCGGAGGCAGATCCCCATCATACAATTACATTGGTTTTCAATCAGGAACTTTCGAAATTTGTGCTCTCTAACCTGAAGGAGTGATTGCATGCCTCATACACCGGAACAGGTCGAAACGCTCAAGCATGCTCCCGCGGCAGATGGAGTCGCAGATGTGATCTATGCGCGCTGGAGTCCTCGCGCTTATGCAGACAAGCAGGTTTCCTCAGAAGATTTGAGGAAAATCTTTGACGCGGCGCGATGGGCCGCATCTTCCTACAACGAGCAGCCCTGGCGGTTTTTCGTGGGCCGGCGCGGAGATGCGACCTACCAGAAGATTTTCGACACGCTTGTGGAATTCAACCAGCAATGGGCCAAGAGCGCGCCTGTGCTGATTCTTTCAGTTGCCAGCAAAAAATTCGCGCACAACGGCAGTCCGAACTATCATGCGCTGCACGACACGGGAGCGGCGACGGCCACGCTTTCTCTGGCGGCCACTTCGCTTGGACTGCACACGCATTCCATGGCCGGATTTGACCACGATAAGGCGCGCAAGGCATTCAACGTTCCGGAAGATTACGACATCGGAGCGGTGACGGCGTTGGGGTACCTGGGTGATCCGGAGGGGCTGCCCGAGCAGATGAAGAAAACCGAGCTGTCACCGCGCCAGAGAAAAGATCTGGGCCAGTTCGTATTTTCTGAGTGGGAAAGACCCGCGGTGCTTTAATATCGGAAGCAATGTCTGCTTCGATCACGGCACAGGAGCGGCGCGAGCGGGGACGCCTGCACCGCAAGCAGGTGCGGCGGCAGGACCACTGTCTCTGGTATCCGAAAGAGAGACGGCACGACCCGGTTGCGCTTCTGGAAGAGTCCATGCGTGGGCGCGTGCCGTCACTGATTGCGCTGAAATATGAGCGAATGGCGGCCTCGCCCTTCGGCTTCTTCCGGGGAGCTGTTCCGGTGATGGCAGCAGACCTTTCGCTGCTGCCGCACACCAGCATCATCAACCAGATCTGCGGCGATGCGCATGTGCGCAATCTGGGCGCCTATGCCGCGCCCGATGGCCGTCTGGTCTTTGACATCAATGATTTCGACGAGACCATTCGCGGGCCCTTTGAGTGGGACCTGAAGCGGCTTGCCACCAGCCTTGTTCTTGCCGGACGTGAGGTAGGAGACAAGCGCGCCGTGTGCGAAGAGGCCGTACACCGGCTTGTTTTTCAGTACCGCAAGTATGCAGACCTGTTTGCGCGCATGCCTGTGCTCGATATGGTGCGCTTCCAGGTGCACCGCCTGCAGCGCATCAGTCCTGTTTCTGCCGCGCTGCTGAAGGCTGAACGCGCTACTCCGGTGCATGCGCTGGAGCAACTCACTGTTCCAGCGAAGGGCAGGGCCGGAGAAGAGGGCAAGCGCGTCTTTAAAGAAGAGAAACCGGTGCTCACACGTCTCTCCGCAGCGCAGGCGCGTGCTGTTCTTGCGTCATTACAGGAATACAAGCAGGCCCTGCTGCCCGAACGCCGCCACTTTTTCGCGCAGTACCGCCCGGTGGACGTGGGCTTCAAGGTCGTCGGCACAGGGTCAGTCGGGCTGCGCGATTATCTTGTATACATGGAAGGCAATGGCGGGGGCGACCCGCTGTTCCTTCAAATTAAGGAAGAACCGGCGTCGGCCTATGCAAAGTATCTTGAGTACCACGGGCCGCATCATCAGGGACAGCGCGTGGCCGAAGGACAGCGCGCGATGCAGTTCCAGTCTGACCCATTTCTCGGCTGGACAACGATCGGCCATCGCCACTATCTCGTCCGTCAGTTGAATGACCACAAGGCGAGCATTGAGATAGAAGACCTGAAGGGACAAGGCCTGCTTGAATACGCCGAGATGTGCGGAGAACTGTTGGCCCGCGGCCACTCCCGTTCCGGCGACCCATGCCTGATCGCCGGATATCTGGGCAACGGCAAGCGTTTTGCCGAAGCAATTTTGAAATTCGCTGAAGCCTACGCCGACCAGACCGAAAGAGACTGGGAAGCACTGCGACGATCAAAACATATGGGCAGAAACAGGAACGCCTGAAGTTTCTGAAGCTTTCGTCTGCTCAAAACTTGCTTCTTTTTCATCGAGGGCCAGCCACGGTCAATCCCAGTGCTTTTACATAGCCGCCGTTCACGCGCGTATGAGCAAACTGGATTTTCTTCAGCAGATCATCGAAGGCTTCCTGAGCTTCTTCTACTGAGGGACGGGCCGCGATACGCTTTTCGGCATTTCCTGTTCCGGTGGGAAGTTTAGCGAAGGAGATGATGTCGTCCCAGTGCGCCGGGCGGTCGAAGGTGACGACGGACGAGGTTGCGTCCATCTTTTTGTAGGGCCAGAAGCACCATCCCACACGATTCGCTTCGAGCGTTTTGACGAAGGCGGCGATCCATTCGTCCTTGTTCTCGCCGGACTCGCCCAGCCAGATGGGCACGTGGTATTTATCGCGGAAATCCAGATATTCCTGGATGACGCTCTTGTCGGTTGCCGTCCAGTATTTGTGAAAGGTGTACATCACGTTGGAGTCGAATGGCGGGCCGAAGACCGTGAAGTTCGAGTCCCACTGGGCACCGCCCAGTATCACAACGTGGTTCTTGTCCACCTGGCGGACCGCCGCGACCAGTTTGCGGTAGACCGGTTCCAGATCAGGGTTGTATTGCTGCAATCGCGGATAGTGCGGAACCGGCTCATTGAGCAGGTCGTAACCCAGGACAACCGGTTCGTTTCTGTAGTGCGCCGCAATTCTGCGCCAGATAGCGGCCGTGTGGGCCTGCGCCGCAGCGCTGCGGTAGAGCCAGGGATAGCCCCAACTGTCGTCAATGTTGGAGCCGGTCTGTCCACCTGGCGCACAATGCAGATCAAGGATGAGATAGATGCCGTCCCTGCGCGCCCACGTCACCAGGCGGTCAAGCAGGCGAAAGCCTTCGGCATTCTCGCTGTCAAAAAACTTCCAGTGCAAGGGCACGCGGACAGAATTGAAGCCGCTCTCCCTGATCCGATCTATGTCGCTTTGCGTGATGTAGGTCTCGCGCCATTGCTTCCAGAAGGCGTCGGCCTTCTCCGGGCCAATCAGCTCGTAGCTCAGTTCCTCAATTTCGCGCGGAGACTGCGGGCCGCCGTCAAAGTGGAACATGTAGCCTTCAGGCTCAAACCAGTTGCCCAGATTGATGCCGCGCAGCATCAGAGGCCTACCCTGGTCGTCTACCAGTTCAGTACCTTTGGTGTGGACAAACCCACGCTGGGCATACAGGGCCGGGCCAGGAGAGGCACACAGCAACGACAGGCAGAAAACGGCAGTTTTGAAAAATTTCATGATGGCGAAAGGATATAGGAAAGATAAACGTTTGTCTTAGGCGCGCCAGTTCCATTCAGGGCCCCCTGCACCAGGATGGGAAGATCATCTCCATTTCATTTCAGCGCAGGCTTGGATTTTTATTTAAATTCCGTCAACTTTATTTACAGGTAGTTCGTCTCCTCTTAAGGACTACTTAATGTTTCATTTTCTGCCCTGTCCAGAAAGCAGCGGGCAGGCTTTTCCCGAGGAGAAATTTCAGACCAGCCACCTGTGAGGATGGCCGTACCACAACTTTGTCTTTCCGGCGATGTTTAAGGAGAGAGCAGATTCAGGCAGGTCCATTGTGAAATTTCGTCTTATTTTTGTTCTATTTTGCGCGGTTGAGCTGTTTGTTCTTCTTATTGCGTTCGAACAACCGGCCCATGCATACGTAGACCCCGGTTCAGGACTGTTGATTTTTCAGGTGGCCGGCTCCATGTTGACCGGGGCATGTTTTATGCTTCGCAGGAAACTGCGCAGGCTGTTTGGGCATTGGGGGCAACAGAACCCGCAGCAGGAAAACCAGGTCAACTCAGACGAGGCGCAGACTTGTGGTGCAAACTCCTCTCGCTGATGTTTCCCGGATTGCAACCTTCCGCGATCCGGCAGGATCGCTGCGCGTTGAAAACGGCCGTGTTCTGCGCACGCTGCGTCACGAATACGCCGATACCGTCCTGAAGTTCATTCAATCCAAAACCGGCGAAGAGTGGGTAAACTCCGGAAGGCTCGTCCGGACCACGGTCCTGCCTGAACAGGAAGGCGCAGGAGAGCACCTGCTGGAGCACCCGCACATTTTCTTTCCTTCTTACCCCTGGGAATGGACACCGGGACAATGGGCTGCTGCCGCGGAACTGACGCTTGATCTCTGTGAAGCCCTTCTCGACCACAGGCTGATTTTGAAAGACGCTACTCCGCTCAATGTACTCTTTGACGGGCCGCAGCCGGTCTTTGTGGATGTCTCTTCGGTCGAGCAGCGCGATGTTTCCAGTCCGATATGGGCCGCCTGGGCGCAGTTTGTACGCACATTTCTGCTTCCGCTTGCCGCTTATAAATATCTGGGATGGCCGCTCGCCGCCAGTCTGCAAAAACGCGACGGTTACGAGCCTGCCGATCTGTATCCGCATCTCTCGCTGTGGCAGCGGTGGAGCAGCCCGCTGTGCTCACTGGTGACGTTGCCCTATCTGCTGGAGAAGCGCAAAGGCGCTGCCAGCCGGATGCCGAAGCAATCGCCAGAGATAGCAACGGCTGTTTTGCGCCGTAATCTGCGCTTGTTACGGAAGATGGTGCGTTCTCTCTCGCCGGGAAAATATGGTTCGCGATGGAGCGCCTATCCGGAAAACGCTACCCACTACAGCGCAGAGGACCATTCCGTCAAACAAAAATTTGTATGCAACTCGCTTTTGAAGATGCGGCCGTCCGCTGTGCTTGATCTGGGTGCAAACACGGGCACATATTCGCGGATCGCTGCCGGCCTGGGAGCGCGTGTGGTTGCGCTCGATTCCGATGCACAGGCATTGGAGCGGAACTGGCGCGACGCGCAAGCACAGAAACTGTCTATTCAGCCGGTCGTGGCGGACGTAGCGCGTCCCACCCCGGCGGTTGGATGGCGCAACGCGGAGTCACTCTCGCTGCTCGACCGTGCCCGCGGCCGCTTTGACTGCGTGATGGCGCTGGGGTTGATGCACCATCTCCTGCTCTCTGACCAGGTGCCGCTCAGGGAGATTTCGCGCCTGATGCGCGACCTTACTCAGCGCTGGCTGATTGTTGAATGGGTCCCGGCAGCGGACCCGAAATTTCAGGAGCTGTTGCGAGGCAGAGATGCCCTCTATGCCCATCTGACAGAAGAAACTTTTCTCGATGCATTTGGCCATGATTTTGCGCGCGTGCTTCGGGAGCCGCTGAAGAACGGCCGCGCTCTTTTTCTGCTGGAAAGACGATAGTGAGGTGGGTCTGAAGCTCGTTGCATTGAGGAAGCTATCAGCGAGTTTGAAAAGCTGTGGCCGCAAAGCCCGATTATGCAGAAGCCATGCGCAATCAAGCACGCTTTCTGCGTGCGGCCAGAGAAAATTCGCAGACCGTACCCGAAAATACCGCCAACGCAGTCACAAGGCTGGTCCAAGGATGTGTCGAAGATAGTACCTTCCCCATCCTAACGCGCCAACCGCGGACGGATTAGGATGGGGGTACCCGAAAGCCTGCAAAATAAAAGCATTGCAGGCTTTGCTCTAATCAATCTGCTTGAAGATTTCCGAAAACGCAAACGGCTGTTGCGAAACCCCGCTGCATGTGGGTTCTGCGGATGTTGAGCCATCTACACAGGCGCTGTCGCGTGTTGCAGACCACATCGACAGGAAGCCAACGCCGTTGCTCCTGGCCCAGTTCAGCAGAAGCTGCGCGTCGTTCAGGCTGAAGGTTTCTCCCTGCGTATCATTCACGCCGATCATTGGAGTCACACCTACCATCGCCAGAGCCTGCGAAGACGATAACTCGGGATATAGCGACTGAAGCTGTTTTGCTGTTGCTGTTCCGGCGTTGATGGCGTCCTGGCCCATCTGCGAATCGGGCTGCCCGTAATCCATGGCCATTGCGTTTACCGTCTTGAGCTTCACGCCTTTGCTAATGGCGTCCTGAATCACGTTTAGTCCGTCCTGTGTAAGGCCCGTGGGCAGCACCGGCAGGGTAAAGGAGACCTCCAACCCAGGATTTGCTGCCTGTAAAGCAGCGATGGCCTCGTCACGCAGACCAATCGAAGTTGTGTCGGCTTCAGCTGCACCTTCGATGTCGAAGTCGATGCGCTTGAGCTGATACATATCGATCACAGCCTGGTACTGCGCTTGCAGCGCGGCTTCCGTCGAGCAGGTTTGCGCCAGCTCTGAGCCCGCTTCTCCGCCAAAGGAGACAATAACATCGCCTCCCCCTGCACGCAGGTTTTGTACATCGCTTAGCATCCAGTTCTGCGAAAGTGGAACCACCCCACCCCATGATGCCGAGCAGCCGCCACCATCGACAATAAACGCCATCGTAAAGTAGGGGCCCGCGCTGGGAGCTGATTGCGTCAGGTTAAATGTTGGATAGACCGTAACGTCCACATAAGGTGCGAAGAAGTGTGATGGAAATGCGCCATCGGCCCCACCGCCACTGTTTCCACTGCCGCCCGATGTTGTTACGGTAATGGCGCTGCTCTGTGAAGAGATGACACCCGCGCTGTCAACCGCAGCTACCGTAAATTGATAGGTTGTAGATGCGGTGAGTCCCGTGATTTTTGTGCTGGTGGTTGTAGATGAAGTCAGGAGTTTGCCGTTTTCGTAAACGTTATAGCTAGTGATTGGGTTTGTGCCCTTGGCGGCAGCCGTCCATGAAAGTGTTACGCTGCTGCTGGTTACATCTGCAGCAGTCAGGCCAGTGGGCGCTCCTGGCGGAACAGTGCCGCTGCCCGTGGTGCAGGTCGTCGAGCTGACCGCCTCACCATTCACCAGGCAATTGGCTGGATTTTGCGGTGCATTGCCTGCATAGGCGCTGCCAATGAATCCAAAGTTCACTGAACCTCCTGCAGGAATACTTATGTCCCAGCTATCACCGATGATGGTGTAAGTGTTTTCGGACTGCGCTGCGACCTGTGCATTCCAGATGCTGCTGATGGCGTATGGAAGGGTGAATTGCAGCTTCCAATTTTGGATGGGTGTGCTGCCAGTGTTGGTGATGGTCACGCTTGTCTGGAAACCGGACCCCCAGGCTGACGTAACGGTGTAAGCGACTTGCGGGGCCTGCGCCTGCAGGGTTAACGGACACGCCCAACAGATGAGAGCGAGCACAGCGCAGGCAACAATGGCCATGTATTTTGAATAAAGGCGCAAACCAATGCGCATGGGTTCCTCCAGTAAAAATTGTTTCTACAGCTATCGAAAAGCTAAGCAATGCTTCTCCGGGTTCGGATTTTAAGGCAGAAATATGGAAGGGATGCAGTGGAAGGTACTGATATTGGGGAGTCTTCTGCGCGCTCCCAGTCTAAAGAATAGAAATAAGTATCCTGTATAGACAACTGGACTGTCAATGAAAATTTTTTGTTCGATGGATATCGAATATCTAAAAAAATTAGATGTAAATATGCAATTTGGAAGCATAAAGCGAATATCTGGATTCAGAATCCGCTGGACCAGAAATCGCTATGGGGCTGATGACAGAACTACTAATCGTGGCTGGTAATTGACTGTGCCATTTTCCTGAGACGCATATTCTACCCAGGCAGAACTACCAGTTGGAGTATCTGGAGCGATCTGGATCGAAAGTTGCTGTCCCGCTTTTGCCGCGGCTGTGACATCAAAGTATGTCAGGATACCGGCACCGAAAGAAATGCCAGTAGACAATCGCCCGGAAACCTTCGGTTGATTGTTCCAGGTGATCTCATCAGCAATCCAGGAATTATCAGTGGCGTAGTTGGCGAAGTTGTAAATGTTGTTTTCTCCGGCGCTGGTTGGAGTCAGATATAGAGTGGCCTGTAACACAGTGCCGGTGATCTGTGAGAGGTCAAACTTGAGCCAGGAATTCCTGTTATAGCCCGTCGCATCTTGCTTTACGACCAGGGTTGAAGATCCGCCGAAATTGGTATTTGCATAGCTCCCGTCACGGACATAGGCATCCGCTATATCAGAGAGCGTGGTTGAAGTTACAGTTGTACTGTATGGATAAATGCGAACATAGTCCACATCCAGGTATGCATTCGTCGAGGACCCCAAGGGGCCGTAACCGCCCGCCGGAACATACGAGGCATTTGGAAGCTCTGTGTCCAGAATAATGTACTCGGCAATATCTGAAATGGCTGCATCGCTCGCGTTCAGAGACCAGGTCTGTTGGCCGTCAACGTAGAAGGTGAGGTTACCAGGAGTCCATGCAAGGCCAAACCGATGAAAATTGCCGTCGTTCAGATTGCTCAACGTACCGACGTGTGAGGCTGATTGGCTATAGGCTCCATAACCGTTCCAGATCACCGCATGGTCGTAACCGGTCGGAGTGGCGTTAAAGTGGGTGTGTTCAAAAACATCCATTTCCACACCCGACTGTTGTGGATTGCCTATGGTCGCGCCAACTGTCGGACTTTGTATCCAGAATGAGCATTGTATGCCCTGCTGATACTGATAGCGGACGTTGGCTTCCCAGTATCCATATGCATGGAGAAAGGAGCCATTCTGGGTGGTAATAGCGCCGCAATAGTTTGTGGGAACACCCTGGGCATTGTTAGCAGTGTAGATGCTGATCCTCGCATATCCATTCGCTACATGGACTGCACTGGAATCAATAAAACAGTCGTCGCGTTGTGTCCCTTCTCCACGATAAGACCACACCGATGTATCGAGGGAGCTACCGTTAAACTCTTCGTCAAAGATGGGCGTAGTCCCGAAACCGGCAGGCACTTGCGCGACGGCAATGCCTGCGCTTCCGGCCAATATGACCAAGCCTAGAACACTTCGTTTGAGGAAGCGTTGCGCCACAGGTCGAAACATAGAGGATGCTCTCCTTAAATCATGAAGAAGCTTCTGTACGTCTTTACGAGATTGCGCGCAACGATCTATTGCAGGGGCCCTGTTTGGCAAGTGAGATACGGTAGCCTGGTCCGTTATTTTTGATTTCTCCTGAAAAATGAATATCTTGGCCGCCACGTAACAAAAGAAGAAGGGCGCAGTAACACGGCGTCTTACCAGAACTGGCTTGCCACTACGGTTGCAGCACCTGTATTGCCGCCGACTACCTCTACTTTCAGGACGGCCTCAAAATTGCGGCTTGCCCATCCAGGTGGGGCAGATTTTTCCAGTTCGGCGAGTTTCTCTGGTGAAACGATGAACTCGCCCGCCGCTTCCGTACCATTAGAGCTTATCCCCGCCACCACGATGACTGGGCCACCGGTTGTGGCACTATCAAAGCGGGCAACTATGGCATAGTCCGTCGTTTGGCCAAAATATGGTTTTGAGAAATCCACGTTCCATCCGCGATAGGCTGGATGCTGCGCATCCTCTATATATGCGAAGTCCCCTTCCTGCACAAAGTGAAAGCGAAGGGGCCTCAGTAACAGCAAGGTCCATTTATTGTTGTTTCCGTTTACCAGGACAACCGGCCTGTCGTGGAGATCGGCAAGTGTATTCGAATAAGCTTCGTGAATACGGAAGGGTTTCTGGTGTGCCTGCAGAAAACCAACAATATTGGCAATCGCACTGACGGTTGTGATGGAAACCCGGAACTCTGGGCGCAAAATGTGGTCCTTGATACTGATATTAGGCAACTCAGGCGGCTCCATGTCCTGATGAGGGCGTCCTGCGCTGATCAATACAGGTCCGGAGATTTTCAGAAGCGGGGTCCACACTGCCATGACAGGATCAGGTGTCTGAAGTTTTTTATAAGCATAGATGCCTCCGATGCCTGTCGCTATCAGCAATGCAAGTATGAGATACACCGGCCAGACCATGCGTCTTTTTCCGGCATATGGAACCGCTGGCTCAGGCGATGGCCCATTGGCTGGAAGACCTGAATCCAAGGCTGGTCCTTCCCCGGGCAAGACTGATACGGCTCGCCGGTGGAACCTGGGAATATAGGTTCCTAAAGGAAGCTCAACCTCAACCGGATAATCTTTCGAGGTGTCGTGGTAAAGCTGGGCGAGACGCTTTCTCACCTCGCCGGCACTGAAGCGCACGACCGGATCGGCATTGGTGTCATAGCCCGGATCGCGCCCGAAGACCTCGACACCAATGGTTCTTTCCTTTAAGCACTCCTGTTGTCCTTCCAGTGTCTTTTCGACGATATACCGAAGCATGGCAGGATAGCGCCGACTACTTCGGAATGGCGCGCTGGCAAGGATTTCCTCAAGCATGTTATAGATGAGGGCCTGGTCTTCCGCACTGCTGGGTATCCAGGCCTCGCGACTTAGAGAGTCATTGCCCAAAGAGCCCGCTTTCATAGAGGAAATCTGAAAAGAGTCTCCCCAAATGAAAAGCCGCTTGTCAACACAGGACTTGTTACGCCCCGCTTTCGCGTTGTTACGTCACACGAAAATACTTGATTATCCAACAGATAACTCCATCAGTTCATGAAATACCGTATACCACCTTGCCAATTCATGTGCGCAAAGGAGATGACATAAAGCCACAGTAACAAAACAGTTTCTGAAGGCAAATCAGCAAGAAAAGTTAGCGCACAAAAATGGGTTGGTTCAAGGTCGAAGCTCAGGCAAAAATTCAAAAGCACCAAAGCCATCCTTATGACTCACAGTACAGGCACGCTTCTTAGGGGGCAAAATGACGGCTGGACAGTTTCCATATTTATCAGACAAGGTCAAAACACTCTCAAGCAGGCTATGCCAGGGTATGGTATTTGCCATTGCTTTTATCCTGGCAGTTGCGTGTTGCGGAACCGTGACTTTCGCCCAAAGCGGCGCGGGCGCCATCCAGGGAACCATCACGGATTCTACCGGTGCGGTAATACCGAATGCAGCAGTCCATGTGGTCAACCAAGGCACTGGGCAGTCCTTCGACTCCACTGCGAACACTGCCGGATTCTATTCAGTTCCGGCGCTCTTTGCAGGAAACTACACAGTCACCTTCACGTCGCCGGGAATGGCAAAATACGAGACCAGCATCGCCCTGCAAGCGGCCCAGACCGCAGTTATCAGTCCAATCCTTACCCCGGGGGCGGTGCAGCAGCAGGTTACAGTTACCGCGAATACCATTCAGTTGGCGACGTATGACAGCGGCACCATCAGCTCGCAACTGGACAATAACAGAATCAACCAGCTTCCAATGAATGGCCGGAATGTCCTGACGCTTACAGGAATGACAACACCCGGCCTGGAATCGGGCGGAACGCGCGCCAATGGCAACATGCAGGCGGCCATCGAGTACGTACAGGACGGCGCGCCTTTGTCTGACCGCAACTTCGGCGGCCCAACCATCATGCCAGACCCCGATTCCATCCAGGAAGTGAAAGTCGAAACTGTAGCCTCGAACGCCAGGTTTGCTACTCCAGCAACAGCGATTGTTACAACCAAGTCGGGAACCAACCAACTCCACGGAACTTTTTTTGAGACGGCCCGCAATAATGCCATCGGAATTGCAAAGTCGCGCCAGAATGCTCCGAACTTTGCAGCCCCGCATTTGGTACGCAATGAGTTCGGCGCTTCGATCGGAGGCCCGATTTTTCTCCCAAAACTTTATGACGGGAAAAACAAATCGTTCTTCTTCTTCGCTTATGAACGGTACTCCCTGCGGTCAGAACAGGACGAATTGGTAACAGTCCCCACGCAGGCCATGCGCAATGGCGATTTTAGTGGCCTGATAAACAGCGCAGGCCAGTTGCAGGTGCTTTACGACAGCAATACGACGAATCCTGTGACATTTCAGCGGCAACCTTTTGCGAACAACCAAATTCCAATGGGCCGCTTAAGTCCCCTTGCTAAGACGCTGTATTCCATTTCGCCGCTGCCTACTTCGGCTGACAATCCGATGGTCAGCAGTAACTTCCGCGCTCCCGGGATCAACAATTCAACCGTGCCGAACATGACCGCGCGATTCGATCACACATTTGGTAGTCAGAACAGCGCCTATCTGCGCTTTACCTCCACGCAATCAACCACGCTGGGCCTCCGCAATTATCCGACAAACCAGGCTGACACAATTGGCGGCTCTGGTCTCCCGGCAGGGGCAAGCAACGAGGGGCTTACTAAAGTCTCCGTGTACAGCGCTGGCCTGGGTTACATGCATGTTTTCTCACCCAGCTTCTTTTCCGAAACGGTACTCAGCAATGAATGGGAAAGCGGCCATTATGGAGCAGGTGGAAACCCAAGCCTGAATTATGAGGCAATGCTGGGCCTTCCAAATAATTTTGGATCAACCGGCTTTCCCCAGATTGGCAGCACCTCGCTGTTCATGAACTATGCTGGAACACAGTTTAACTATGCGTCATCACAGATTCTGACCAACCTGGATGAAAACCTCTCAAAAACAATCGGACGGCACCAGCTCTTTTTCGGGGGGCGCTACCGTCACGAGCGGCTGGGCGCGCTGCCCGATCGCACTCCGGATGCGCTTGATTTCAACGGAATGGGATCAGCCAACGTAAACCCAGCCTCCGGAAAGTCCTACACTGCGCTGCCTAACACCGGTGATGCAAATGCGGACCTCTTTCTTGGGGCGGCATACTATTACACCATCCGCCTCAACCCGCCGTATGAGCACTGGCGCAACCAGGAATTTGACAGCTATTTCCAGGACAACTTCCAGGTAAACAGCAAGCTGACAATCAGCGGCGGTCTTCGCTGGGAAATCCACCCAACAGCAACAGAAAAGAACAATGTGTTCAATGGATTTAATTTTAAGGACAAAGCCATTGTTCTCGGCCAGCCGGTTTCCAGGTTTATTGCAAAAGGTTTCACCACGCAGGCGATCATTACCAATCTTCAGAATCTCGGCGTCACTTTTGAGAGTCCTCAACAGGCGGGCCTGCCGGAACATATGGTATACAGCAATAACTTCGTGTTTAGCCCCCGTATAGGATTTGCATACGCGCCGTTTGGAAGCGGGCGCGGAACTGTAATTCGCTCAGGGTTTGGAAGGTATGCTTATCCAATTCCGATAAGAAACTTCTATTCCGTCGGTAAGCTGAATGCCCCCTTTGCCACGGCTTACACGCAGAGCTATACCGCTGCAAACCAGTCTCCTGATGGCCAGCCCAACTATCTTCTGCGTTCTCCTCAAACCGTAGTTGCTGGCCAGAACAGCTCGAATATAGTCAACTCAAACCAGACAAACTCTATTCTTCCTGGTGGTCCTGGCGAAGTCGTGCTGAATCCGCACTATCCTCCCAACTTCGTCACGCAGTTCAATTTCACAGTGGAGCAGCCGCTGAAGCTGGATTCTGTTTTGCGAATGTCCTATATCTGGGACCACGGTTCGAACCTGGACCAGTTGAACAACCACAACAATGCGATGTCATCGTATGTCTGGCAAGTAACAACGGGTACATTACCGCCTACAGGTGCTTATGCAAGCGTCGCCCTGAATCCCTATGACAATGTGACCTATGGACAACTTACTACGGTAGACCGTACAGGGTGGTCGAATGACAATGCGCTCCAGCTGAATTATCAGCGCCTTTATAAAAAGGGTTATGCTTATCAGATTTACTATGTGTTTTCGCGCGCAATGAGGGTGGGTGGCAATACTTTCCGCGACAGCAATATATACCCTTATGCGGATTATGCGCCGGGAGCAGCGCCGTCATCCGATTTTGACAAGCTAAACCGTTTTCAGAACTACCAGATTGATTCTGCGACTCCGAAGCACCGTATTAGTTGGAACGGAATCGTGGACCTGCCGTTTGGGCACGGAAAGACATTCTTTGGCAATGCGGGGCGACTTGTGGATGAGTTGATCGGCGGCTATCAGATTGCCTTCGACGGGACCGTCTTTTCTCAGTACTTTCAGCCCTCATCTTCCTATTGGGGCGGAGTAAACCCACAGGGCGCAGGCTCTATCGGCCCTCTGCACGTCTACAAAAAGAAGTACAAGATTACAGATTGCAGCAGCGGTGTCTGTCGCCCTGGATATCTGTGGTTTAACGGCTTTATTAATCCACTTCAAATACACAATCCCTGCGGCCCCAATGCGTACACTGGCATTCCGTCGAACTACACGCCATACCAGACTCCTATCAATATGGATCCTGGCACGGTTACCTGCGTAAATGGCGCAGTCAAGACAAGCAATTCAAACTACCTGACGAACAACGTTCCAGTGAAGCTGGCCAATGGTTCAACTGTACAGACTGCTTATAATCCAGGCCCTGCTGGAGTGAACCCCTTTTCGCACACGTTTCTCTCTGGGCCCTTCAACTGGACGGCGGACCTCTCTCTCTTCAAGGTGTTCCCCATTACAGAAAAGATAAACCTCAGAGTAAACGTGGACGCGTTCAATGCGTTTAATGTTCAGGGATACACCAACCCCAGTCCTTCAACTGGAATACAGACCTTTCTGTCTTCGTACAACACACCGCGCCAATTGCAGTTCACGGCGCGTCTGACCTTCTGATCTGATTACCGACCCCTTGCTTCACAAGGGGTCATCACTTTGTAAATTTGGAGGAATAACAGATGCCGTTTATCAGCAGGCGTGCGCTCATTTCACGCGGTATGACAGTTGCAGCCATTGGCGCACTGTGCCGGTCCTCATCCTGGGCGCGCGTAATCGGGGAAGATACGTCGCCAGTACATTTGAGCGTGTCAGTGGACTGGGAAAATGTCATTTCATCTGTTTCTCCTGAAATGCTTGGATTAAGTTACGAATCATCTCAGCTCTCTGCGCCAGATTTCTTTTCAGCGGCCAATACTGAGCTAATTGCTTTGTTTAAAAAGCTCTCTCCACAAGGCGTCCTGCGGCTTGGCGGCAATCTGAGTGAATACACTGTTTGGGTCTCCAGCCGCACAGAAGAAAAGCCGCGGATACCATTCCGGGCTGTCGGCGCCGATTCAGGAGCTAAAAAAGCAGCCATGCCCTCGCCGGTGTCTGTGCAAGCAATTCGCAATCTTCGTGATTTTCTGGAAAGCACCGGATGGCGCGCTGTTTATGGACTGAATCTTGCACAAGCCGATCATGCCCGCGTGATTGATGAGGCTGTTTTTGTTGCAGACACGCTCAGGGCGCGCCTGATCGCATTTCAGATCGGCAACGAACCCGATCACTATGTCATGAACGGGCTTCGTGCGCCAGGTTACGGTTTCCAGGATTATTTTGCTGAATGGAGCCGGATATACGATGCTGTCCGAAAAGCCGTACCATCGGCACAGTTTGCCGGACCGGACATCGCAGAAGATGTTGCATGGGTAGATGCTTTTGCAAAAGCTGCACCTAGTTCGGTCGCCTTCCTCTCTGGCCACCATTACGCCGAAGGCCCACCAACCGACCCAACGATGACTCTGGAGAGGCTGCTTTCTCCTGATCCAAGCTTCAATCACAGATTAGCAGTGACAGAAAAGATCGCACAGGAAGCCCGTATTCCCTACATCATGGCAGAAACAAACTCCTGTTATAACGCCGGCAAGGCTGGCGTGAGCGACGTATTCGGATCGGCATTATGGGCAATGGACTATTTGCTGCAACTGGCGCAAGCAGGAACACGGGGCGTCTATTTTCATGGAGGAGCTAACAGCTGGTACACCCCGATTGCGGGTGGATCCGGCCAACCATTTTACGCGCGCCCTGTTTATTACGGATTGCTCATGTGCCGAGATTTGTTGGGATCTGAATTAGTTTCTGTAAAGGTCAAGGCAGATGCGGCAAATGTATCTATATATGCTGTGCAAAGGCCAAAACGTCTTGTTGTCATCAATAAAGGCCCGGGCAATTTCACCATCGAATTGAATCGTGGTGAATGTTCAGAACAGGTACTGCGGCTGCTTGCGCCATCGCCCGAAGCAAAGACCGGAATAAAAGTGGATTTGCAATCGTTCCATGCAACAGAAAAACGCCTCTTTGTTCCCAAATATAGCGCTACTATTTTTGACATTCAGTCTTCATAGCTGCAGAGCGTGGAAATCCAGTTTGCTCCACTTACCTCCCTGCGTTGAGAGCAGGACCTTCCCTTACGGATGCTCTCAACGCATCTTTGTATGGCCCTGGGGACACTTCACGAAACAGAAATTTATGTACGGTTAGCCGCTCTTTTATTTTGAGTGTCATGTGTAATCGCCCGTGAGGTTGCAGAACGTCCTATTCGTGCTGGGGCCCTAACTCTATTCGATTTGCGAGGGTCTGAATCCCTCTCTCTTCCGCCAGAATTCCTTTATGCCCCTGCTACATCCTCAATTCAAGACAACTGCTTCAGGTTATCTGGAAATTTGCAGGTTTCGTTGTCTTGCGGGTGCGGTAGATTTGCGGACCACTAATTCTGTTTCCAGGCGATAGTCTGCGCCAATGCGCCGTTTCAGCTTAAGCATCTTGTCTAAAGCATGAAATGCTGTAATGCCCAGGCGTTCACGTGGAACACTTATGGTCGTGAGCGGTGGGCGGGCGAGGAAGGCGAAGGATATGTCATCAATGCCGACAATAGAGATGTCTTCAGGGATCTTGACGCCCGCTTCTTCAAGAGCATTCATGGCTCCCATGGCGATAAGGTCGCTTCCGCAAAAGATTACGGTGGGTATCTCGGGAGCGGAGAGAATGGCCTTGACTGCAGAAGCACCGGCATCCAGCCGGTAATCGGTGCTGGTTACCGGGAACGGGCGAATTCCCCTTCGTTTCAAGCCAGACAGCAATGCCTGCTTAATATTTGCTGCGGTGCGATTGGTTTCGGGGCCGGCAATGACAGCAGCACGGTGATGGCCGAGTGCGGCAACATGTTTGATTGCCTGCGATACTCCATGCTGATAATCGATCGTGATATTGCTGACAAGTTTTCCGGGAGGGCACAGGTTGCAGAAGACCACGCCAATGCCCGCCTCGATCAAATCAGGTGTCATGCTGTTGTCGATTGAGGAGGTCACGATGGCGACACCGCGAACGTCGCTTTGTATGAGCTTGTTGATGACAGATTGCGTGCGCCGTGGACTGTATTCTGTATTGCAAAGCAGCACATCGAATCCCTGATCCCATGCGGCAGCCTGGAAGCCGCGGATGATTTCCGGGAAATAAGGGTTGGCAATCTCCGAAATGACAAGACCGAAGAGATCGCTTTGGCCGGTCGATAATCGCTTAGCGTGAACATTTTTGTAGTAATTGAGTTGACTCACTGCTTCAAGAACGCGCTTCTCGGTTGCGGCGGCTATGTAGTGAGTTTTATTCAGCACACGCGACACTGTTGCGGGAGAAACTCCAGCCAGCTTCGCCACTTCTTTCATTGTGTGGGCCATGTTCCCTCTTATATCTTGCCCGATCAGGCACCTCAGGAAGAAGGATCTGCAACTTCCTGAGAGCCTAGAACCCTCCAAGTCACTGAAAAGTTACCACGATTCGGATAACTGCAGGAATAGCGCCGGACAAGAAATATGGAGCGCCGCAGAATTTGCTTGACAATCCAGATCTTCGGATTGCACAATCCTGAAATCGGTTTCTGAAATCGGTTTCCTATCGGCCAATATGGATACCTCTACGCAGTGCTGATGGATGCCTTGCCATGCATTTATTAGATAGTCTCCAGGCACGTTTAGAAGCTCGTTTGAGCAGGTTGTTTTGGAGGATTGACGCATATGATCGAAAAAAGAAACAAGTGTTGGTATTGGCTGCTGGTAGCAGTAAGCCTGATTCCAACGCGGCTTGCAGCGCAAGCCGTAGGTAGTATCGGAGGTACCGTTACTGACCCGACCGGAGCTGTCATTGCGCAGGCGAGAGTAACGGCCACACGCGAGGACACGAAAGTTTCGCAATCTACGTTAACAAATGAATCGGGCACATTTGTGATCCCGAACCTGACAGTTGGTACGTATACCGTGCAGGTGAGCGCGGGCGGGTTCACGACAAGGAGCATTACAGGGATTAGCCTGGATGTCAGCCAGCAGCGCGATATCGACTTCAGGCTTACAACCGCCGGAACAGTTGAAACGGCTGAGGTGACTGCGGCGCCGCCGCTGATCAATACGAGCGACGGATCGCTGGCGGGGCTTGTCTCTGAAAAACAGGTTGAATCTCTTCCTCTCAACGGGCGCAGCATCCAGAACCTGGTCATGTTGCAGCCAGGCATGGCTCAGGACTCAGGCAGCATGGGCTGGCTGGCTCCGCAATGGATTAGCAACGGCAACCGCGGAGAGACGGAGGTAGCAACGCTGGATGGCTCCGATGCTACGGACACGGAAATGGGCACGGTGCAGTTCTGGAATTTCAATCTGGACGCCATCGCCGAGTTCAAAGTGCAGCAGGCAAATTATTCGGCAGAGTTTGGACAGGGCGGCGGCACTATCACTCAGATCGTAAGCAAGTCCGGCACGAACCAGTTTCATGGCAGCGCGTTTGAATTTATCCGCAACAGCGTATTTGATGCGGCCAATTATTTCTCATCTTCGGGTGTTTCGCCTTTTCAAAGAAATGAGTTCGGGGCAACGATCGGTGGCCCCATCCTCCGGAACAGGACCTTCTTCTTTGGCGAGTATGCCGGTTTTCGCCAGAGATACGGCACGACAACGATTCTCGAGGTCCCTACCGCCGATCAAAGAAATGGTCTTGTCACTATCAATGGCTTTGAGTACAAGGTGCCACTGAATCCAGTCGCCCAGCAAATTTTGAACAAATACCCGATGCCCAACCAGCCCGCAGGCATCTATGGCGAAAATACCTATAACACGCTCTTCAAGCAGCCCACTGATGACGACCAATTTTCAGTACGCATCGACCATAAGATTTCCGACAAGGACAGCATCTTTGGCCGGGCATCCTATATCAACAACAGCCAGAAAGCCGTTGATCCTACAGCGGCTGTCGAAGACCCAGCTTTTTCCGCGGAAAATATCAATAATCCGAGGAATTATGCCGTCAGCGAAACGCACATCTTTTCGCCAAAGCTAATCAATAACTTTACATTTTCTCTTAACCGGCAGATTGAAGGCAGCACGCCTCTCTCGCAGCAGTACACGCAGACGACGACAGGAGACGGGACGCTTTCAAACTGGGGCCCTGATACTTTTATCACCAAGTATGTAGAAACCTACTACATAACTTCTGACAAAGTAGATTGGAACTGGGGCCGGCAGTTCTTCACAATTGGGGGTGACTACCGCTATGGCCAGGACAATGGTTTTGGTGTGACCAGCGCAGGTCCGAATGGGCAATACACGTTCACCGCCGGCACACCGCTCACCGTCGATATTCCTTCAACAAACGGCGGCCCAACGATTCCTGCGGGAACAGGCAGTCCCAGCGGACTTATCAGCATCATGGCGGGTGACGCACAAAGCTATAAGCGCTCGACAACTATACCAGGCTTCGGTCCAGCGGGCGGCGGCGGCGTACATTGGGGATTGCGCAGATGGCATATCGCTCCCTTTGTGCAGGATGACATCAAGTTCACACCCAAGCTTACGGTGAACCTCGGGCTGCGGTATGAATACAATTCCGTGCCTTACGAAATTGAGAATCGCCTAGGGGGGATTGCCGATACAGGCTCTCTCTATGGCCATTTTGTTCTGAACCCGCAACCTCTTTATCAGCCTGATCGCCTTAGCTTTGCTCCTCGCTTTGGCATTGCCTACCGAGCGAAAGATAAAACAGTGCTGCGCGGAGGCGTTGCCATCTTCACAAATGTGATTCCGATGGTTTATCCCGATCAGGCGGCGGTGAATTTTCCGCTGGCCAGCTATAGTTCACTCTCTAATCCGCCGTATTCTTTGACTCCACTGCCGGTATCTCTACCAACTCTAACCAGTACGTCAGGCACGGTGATGCCGCCGAACGGCGGGCCAAAGAAAATCCCACCCAATACTCCTGTGAATCTTGCCCCCATTGCGGCCGAGACTGGTCCGATCATTGGTGACTGGCCTTCAGACAAGATGAAGAATGGATACACGTTAACCGGCAACTTTACCATCGAGCAGCAGATGCCGGGCGACATTGCTCTGCAGATGTCTTTCATCACGAACAATGGGATCAGCCTCTACCAGAGCAGTTACCCCAATGCCTTTACTGGTGCGCAGACAGCGAACACCCCGTTCACGAATGTGACCCCGGGACTGGGCGAAGTGGAAGTTTTTTACAACGACGCCATCTCTCATTACAACGCCATGCAGCTGCAGATGCGGAAAATATCGCCTCTGCATGGGCTGCAATACCAAATCAACTACACTTGGGGAAAGAACCTGACCGATGCGGACGCTGTTTGGAGCGCTCCGGGCACAAGCGGCGGCGTCACGCAGAACGACCCTACGTGCATTCGTTGTGAATACGCTCGCGCAAGTTATGACCTCAGACAGCGCTTCGTTGCCAACTTTTCCTACAACATTCCGGGTTCGTGGGGACTCGTCCCTTCGCCAATCAGCAAGGGATGGCAGGTCCTTGGCATCTACTCTGCTCAGAGTGGCTTCCCATTCACCATCGTAGGCCCGTACGGTACGCTGCAGTATGGCTTCGACACTTTGAATGGTGTTGGAGCGCGGCCTTTCTTTATCAAATGGGCGCAGCGCGATCCCCAACATCGCGCGCAATTCTTCACGAGCGATGCGATCAACAACACCAGCGCCTACTTCAATGAGCCAACTGTAACCAGCAATATTTCGGGTGTTGGCGCGGTGCAGACATCGCCCGGCAACCTGGGACGCAATACCTACACGGGACCCGGCTGGTGGAATATGGATTTTTCAGTGCTGAAAGATACACGCCTTACGGAAGTTCTCAACATGCAGTTTCGTGCCGAGTTTTTCAATATCTTCAACCACCCAACCTTCGGCACGCCAGGAGGTACCATCGGAAGCTCGAACTTCGGTCTTTCGACTTCCACGCAATCCTCTGAACGTGAATTACAGTTTGGCCTCAGGTTTATGTTTTAGCAGCGATGAAGGCTGATCCAGGCACAGGAGGGGTTCTGGATAAATAAGCACTTGCAATGGGCACTGTAGAAGCTTGTAATGGCATCGCCCTGACAATCTTCGCAGGTCCTGAAAAATCATAGAGGGAGAAATCGAAACCATGAATAAGGCGCTCTTTTCACGGCGCGAATTCTTGCAAACGACTGCTGGCGCCGCGGGGGCTTCCCTGATCTCCGGAGCCAATTTTCTCAATGCCGAGCCAATTCCTTCGGCATCACAGCCGGTTGCGCCCAGCGATCAGGTTCGTTTTGGAATCGTAGGTGTTGGGATGGAAGGTTCGGGGCTGCTCTCAACGGCCATTCAGCTTCGCGGAGTAGAGTGCGTAGCGGCGGCCGATCTTTATGACGGTCGCCACCAACTGGCAAAAGAAATTGTTGGCAAACCGATCCGGACAACTCGCCGGTATCAGGAGTTGCTTGATGCGAAAGACATCGATGCCATCATCGTGGCCGTTCCCGATCATTGGCACAAACAGGTGGTGGTGGACGCTCTTGCAGCAGGCAAGGACGTGTACTGTGAAAAGCCCATGTCCCACAATCCGGCCGATGGGCTGGCGATGGTTGCCGCGGCGAAGAAGACAGACAGGATCGTTCAGATCGGCGCGCAACGTACCAGCTCCGTTCTTTGCGCAAAGGCAAAAGAACTTTATGAGAAGGGGGCGATCGGTGAGTTGAATCTGGTTGAAGCGACCTATGGACGCAATGATCCTAACGGGGCGTGGGAGTATCCCCCTCCTCCTGATTTGTCGCCCGAAAACCTAGACTGGGACACATGGCTGGGAACAGCGCCGAAGATTCCCTTCGATCCTAATCGTTTTGCGCGCTGGCGTTGCTGGAAGGAATACGGAACGGGTGTTGCCGGGGACCTGCTCGTCCATCTGATCAGTGGCATGCAATTTGTCCTGGGCATCAATGAGTACCCGAAGCGCGTGTCGGCATTTGGCGGCATTTATCACTGGAAGGATGGACGCAATATGCCGGACGTGCATCCTGTCCTCTTTGAGTACGGCAACGGTAACAGCAACATTCCCGTCTACATGCGGCTGTCTCTAGCATGCGAATCCACTGAGGTCACGCGTTTTCAGGGGCCGAAAGGTGCTATCGAGCTCCGCGAATTCAGCGTCACGTATATCCCGCAGGCGGGAGTCGATCTTTCGCCCAGCTACTACACCGCGTCGTTTCCGGCAGCTATGCGGAACGCCTACGTCAAGCAGTGGCATGAGGAACACGATCCTGTTCCTGGGCAGGAACCCGCGCCGGAGTCGATTACGTTCAATGGAAACGACTATGACGATCTCAAGCCGCATCTCTGGAAGTTTTTTGAAGCGGTCCGGTCGCGGAAACCGGTTGTGCAGGATGCAGTTTTTGGACATAACGCGGCCCTGGCCTGTCATCTTGCGAATGAGTCCTATTTTCGCAAGAGCCCGGTGTATTGGGATCCGGCTTCGGAGACGATCAAGTCACTCGAATAAGTTTCGGAGCATAAACAGGAGAACCTCGTCTCCGGGGCCCTCCAGATCCTGCGGATTAGCAAAAAGCAAAGGAGTTCTGATTTCGTGAAATTGCAGAGGGTAGGCTTCATCACAATTACCGCCATTGCATTGATCTTTTCCCCCACCTTCATTCATTCGCAGGCAACAGGTTCAAGCGCCGCTTCTGCCGCACCTTTCCTGGGGCGATGGGACCTGACATTAAAGGCCCCAGATAAGGAGTATCCCTCGTGGCTAGAGATACGCCAGGAGGACGGACGGCTGAAAGCGCGGATGACGGGCCGTTGGGGGAATGCGCGGCCTCTCCCCACGGTCGAAGTGTCGAATGGCGAGCTTACATTTGTTTCACCCAAAGAAGAAGAGGGCAGCAAGACTGATCTTGTATTTCAAGGCAAGCTGACCGGCAAAACGCTCACCGGTACAGTCAACGGTCCAGACGGAAAGACCTGGCAATGGGTTGGCGTAAGGGCGCCCGCGCTTGAGAGAACAGACACGCCGAAATGGGGCAAGCCGATCCAACTATTCAATGGAAAAGACCTGACCGGCTGGAAGATGAGCGCGCCAGGACCTCCTGTGTGGACGGTCCAGAACGGAAACCTTGTCAGTCCGGGAAACGGTCCTGAGCTTATCAGTGACGCAAAGTTCCAGGACTTCAAGCTACATCTTGAATTCAATTGTGGCAAGGATTCGAACAGTGGAGTGTATCTCCGTGGCCGCTATGAAGTGCAGATTGAGACCGAGTCGGAGGCGGAGCCGCCAAGTCATCACACCGGAGGCGTCTACGGTTTTCTTGCTCCCAATCCGGAGCAGCCGCGCACGCCGGATGTCTGGCAGACGTTCGATATCACTCTGATTGGCCGCAAAGTCACTGTTGTCTTGAATGGCAAGACAGTTATCAGTAACCAGGAGATCCCTGGCATTACCGGTGGCGCGATCGATAGTCACGAAGCGCAGCCGGGGCCGATCTACTTGCAGGGCAGTGAAAAGGGTCATGTCGCCTTTCGCAATATCTTGATTACGCCGGCGCAATGAAATGTCTGGAGAGCAGCGATGCTCTACAGGCCCTTCAGAGCAGATCCTTCTAAGATGAGCAATGTTGAGGAAATGAATGACCCGGTTTTTGCAGGACATACTCCGCCAACCCGATGAGCTGCTGCGAGTGATCGACCATCTCAATAAGGCGGAGCAAAAATTGCTGGAATCCGCTGCTGGAGCGATACGTGGCGCTCGCCACGTCTACATTACTGGGATCGGTGCTAGCTGGAACGCAGCGTTGGGTGCAGGATACATCTTCCATGCTGGAGGTTGGCCGGTGTATATGCTCGACGCATCAGAATTGCTGCTATTCGCTGAGATTCCTCCAGATGCGGTGATCCTGGTTTTGTCGCGTAGCGGCAGAAGCATAGAGATTGTGAAGTTGCTTACGAAGGCCCGCGCAGCTGGCGCTGCCGTGATCGGCGTAACCAACTTTGAAGATGGCCCATTGGCGCAAGAAGCTGATATCCCTGTCATCATTCCAGTCAAAGCAGATCATGGCATTTCCGTGAACACTTATTCGGCGCTTGCTGCTGCGGCAGCGGCTATAGCCAATGCCACGGTGAGTTCATTTGGCGAAGAGCTCATAGCCGCGCTCTCCAGCTCCGTTGCCGAAACGGCGAAGAGAATTCCTGAATGGCGGCAGCAACTGGAGAAAACTTCATGGCTCCTACCGGGTGCGCCGTACTACTTTCTGGCGCGGGGGGCCAGTCTGGCTAGTGCGTATGAAGCAGGTCTTCTTTGGGAAGAAGGAGCGAAGTTGCCGGCAACCGCGATGGGGACCGGCAGCTTTCGGCATGGTCCACAGGAAGTCATGATGAAGGATGTTCGCATCGCGATATGGATCGACGGAGAACAGATGCGCGAACAGGACTTGGCGGTAGCGAATGATCTGCGAGACCTGGGCGCTTCCGTCATGCTGACCGGATACGATCTTCCTGAAGATGCCGGAGATCTGGTTTTTCAGATGGCTCCATCGTCTCGGCATTGGCAATTCCTGACGGACATTATTCCGGCACAGCTCGCAGCCGAGCGCCTGGCGCAGGTCGCCGGTGTCGATTGTGATTCATTCCGCTTTGCTTCCTACATCGTTGAAGACGATTTCGGACTACTGCCGAATGGAGCTACATCCCTGGCGAAGACGGGATCAAATGGAAATGAAACATAGTTGAATTAGCCATGAATGCAATTGGCGCAGTAGATATTGGTGGAACGAAAGTAGCCGTTGGCATTGTGAATGAAGACGGACGTCTCATATCGCGTATGGAAGCTCCTTCCAGATCGGTCGAAGTCTATAGCGATGGAGCGAGGCTCATCACAGACATGCTACGTCAGTCTACGCAAGCAACAGGGCAGGCCATAGTGGGCATCGGTATCGGTGCAACCGGCCCGGTCAACCCGTTTACCGGACGATTCGGCGATCTGGATTTTCTGCCGCAATGGAGCGGCGAGAGTCTAGTTGACGATCTGGAGAGAGATTTCCGTGTTCCGGTTGCGCTTGAAAATGATGCGGACGCTGCTGCCTTGGCCGAAGCCGGCTGGGGCGCGGGAAGAAGCAAGTCGCGGCTTATTTACGTCACAGTCGGCACTGGGATCGGCGGCGGGATCATCCTGGATGGACGGCTCTATCGCGGAGTCGATGGGGCGCATCCCGAGATCGGTCATCAGGTGATCGACACGGGTGGTCCTCTTTGCTCTTGCGGATTGAATGGATGCTGGGAAGCTCTGGCAGCCGGTCCGGCTATGGTGCGATGGATGGAGAGCCAGCCAGAGTACTTCAGCAGTGAAGAACTCACAGCGAAACGAATCTGCGAGCTTGCATATGTAGGCAATGCACTGGCGCTTCGCGCTATTGAAAGAGAGATCTTCTATCTAGGTATCGGTCTCGCGAATCTGGTGAATGTATTCACTCCGGATGCGTTGATTCTAAGCGGCAGCGTGATGAAAAGCGCTGACCTCTTTCTGAATGGCATTCGTAAGGTCATGCGTCAAGGATGCCGATTCGTTCCTTTGGAGAAAGTGAAACTGACCTTGGCTTCTCTAGGCGAAGACGCGAACCTTATCGGAGCGGCCCGTGCCTGGCATGAACGCTTCGCGCACGGCGAGAAGCATGTCTGTCAATGAAAGATATTCAATTGGCGATCGCTCTTATGGCCGGCGAGAGAATGTAATGGGAGTCAAGTGTATATGGCTAGAAATCGGTACATGGTCTATCTGGTCTTGCTTACATTCTTCGTCATATCCCTACTTACGAACATCCTCGGACCGATCGTGCCGGATATTATCAGCAACTTTCATGTAAGTCTCACTGCCGCGGGATTTCTGGTCTTCTCTTTCTTCATTGCATACGGGGTCATGTCTATCCCAGCGGGATTTCTGGTAGAGCGCTTCAGGGAAAAACCAGTGATGATATCAGCCTTTGTGTCCGCTGCCGTCGGCTCCATGAGTTTCGCGTTTTTTCCGGAATATAAAGTGGCAGTTGTTTCATTGTTCGTCATTGGCGCTGGAATGGCCAGCTTGCAGGTTGCTATCAATCCTTTATTGCGTGTCTCCGGCGGTGAGGAACACTTCGCATTCAACGAAGTGCTGGCCCAGCTGCTCTTTGGCACTGCGTCATTTATCAGCCCTCATATCTATTCTTACCTGGTCTTGAACCTGCATCGGAATCCGCAAGGTTCCAACTTGCTGGTCCGTGGGTTAAACAGGGTCACTCCCATTGCGCTGCCGTGGGTCTCTCTTTACTGGATTTTCAGTGCCATTGCCGTTGCGATGGTTCTGGTGCTGTATCTAGCGAGATATCCGCGCGTTCAGCACACTGACGAAGAACGCCCTGGCACATGGCAGATGTATGGATGCTTGATACGCCGTCGCCTTGTGTGGCTGTACTTCTTCGCAATTTTTGCTTATGTAGGATGCGAACAAGGTTCCGCTAACTGGATTTCCCAGTTTCTCACCCAGTATCATGGCCTCGATCCTCATACAACCGGCGCACGTGCGGTCTCATGGTTCTGGGGGCTAATGACGGCAGGCTGCCTGGCTGGAGTCCTGCTGCTGAAGATCTTCGATAGCAGGCGCGTTTTGATCGGAGCCTCAGCGGGAGCTCTCTGCTGTCTGTCGCTAGCACTTTTCGGCTCCGGGAGAATCTCTGTTGTTGCTTTTCCGTTGGTTGGTTTATTCGCTTCCGTCATGTGGCCCATCCTGATCTCCCTTGCGCTCAATTCCGTCTCGGAGTACCACGGCTCCTTCACCGGCATCCTCGGGACCGGAATTATGGGTGGCGCAGTGATGCCCGCTATTATTGGCAGAATTGGCGACCACTTTGGATTAAGAAACGGGTTAAGCCTTCTTTACCTGACCTTCGGTTTTATCTTCAGCGTTGGCTTCTGGGCAAAGCCTCTGGTTAATAATGCGACGCTGCGTTGGAAGAGCACAGACCTTTCAGCAGTTGTCTGAAAAGTAGCGACAAAGAATCAGAGGTTGA
>DASRBV010000112.1:0-2882 GCA_035653455.1 Pseudacidobacterium sp.
TAGCAGTTACAGATTATGGCGGCCCGTTTACCGCGGCGGTCGAGAACGCCAATGTGATGGGCGTCCAATTCCATCCGGAAAAATCAGGAGAAGCGGGACTGCGCATTCTCCAGAACTTCGTGAGGCTGTAGATTTGCTGACCAGGCGCATCATTGCATGTCTTGACGTAGACGCGGGCCGCGTCGTCAAAGGCGTGCAGTTCGTAGACATCGTAGACGCAGGCGACCCTGCCGAACTCGCCCGCCGTCACGCCGAAGCTGGCGCAGATGAAATCGTCCTGCTCGACATTACCGCAACCCACCAGGGCCGCGGTACTCTCATTGATACAGTAAAGAGAACGGCGAAGCAGATCTTCGTGCCCTTTACTGTCGGCGGCGGCATCCGCACGGCAAACGATGCAGCAGCGGTCTTTGATGCGGGCGCGGACAAGGTAAGCATCAACTCGGCGGCCATTGCGCGTCCTGAATTGATTGAAGAAATCGGCAGCAGGTTTGGCGCGCAGGCTGTCATTGTAGCCATAGACGCCCGTCGCGCAAAGGAAAGCAACGATCCAGTGAAAGATGCAGAAGTATTCGTCAGCGGCGGACGCAAGTCCACAGGCCGCAAAGTCATCGAATGGGCGCGGGAGGCCGAGTCGCGCGGAGCGGGCGAAATCCTGCTCACCTCCATGGACGCCGACGGCACGCGTGCAGGCTTCGATTGCGAGCTGACCGCGCTCGTGAGTGAGGCCGTGCAGATTCCCGTCATTGCTTCGGGCGGCGCTGGCAACGCGCAGCATTTTGCAGACGTTCTGCTCGCAGGTAAAGCAGACGCAGCGCTGGCTGCCAGCATCTTCCATTTCGGAATTGCGGATGTCCGCGAACTAAAACAGGAGATCGCCCGGCGCGGCGTTCCGGTGAGGCTGCCATGCTGATTCCTTCCATTGATCTGATGGGCGGCCGCATCGTCCAGCTCGTGCGCGGCGAAAAGCTGAAGCTTGCCTTTGATGATTTCGAATACTGGATTGAGAAATTCTCTGGCTACCCCATGGTGCAACTGATTGATCTGGATGCTGCCATGCGCCAGGGAGACAACGCTGCGCTGGTCGAACAGATTGCGCGCCGCTTGCCCTGCCAGGTTGGCGGTGGCGTTGCAACAATTGAACGCGCAAAGCAGTTGATTGCAGCAGGGGCAAAGCGTGTCATTTTCGGCTCAGCTTTATTTCCTTCTCAGATCAATACTGCTCTTGCGCAGGAGATTGCTGAGAAAATCGGTACTGACCAATTTGTAGCCAGCATTGATACAAAAGCGGGCCGCGTTGCCATCAAAGGCTGGAAGGAGCAGGCAGCGCTCACGCCCGACGAGGCCATCCTTGCGTTGGATCCATACTGCGGGGCCTTTCTCTACACACATGTAGACACGGAAGGCACGATGCAGGGCTTTCCCTTGGAAACAGCAATGCGGCTGCGCGCTCTGACCCGGCGACAGTTGATTGTTGCCGGAGGCATCCGCGAGCAGGCAGAAATTGACGCTCTCGACCGGATTGGTGTGGACGCCGTCGCCGGAATGGCCGTCTACACGGGCGCGCTGGCTACCTGATGGTTTCTTTGTGCCGCGTCAGCACCCCAACCAGAAGAAACACCAGTGCAACCACTCCCTGCAAGGCCGCGAGCGGCCAGATGCGTCTCACTGTGGAGATAGCAGTAATCACAAACCAGAGACCAGCAATCAGAAACCAGACGGACGATCGTCGCATACGCAGCAGAATAGCATTGTGTATGAATGTCATCCTGACGCGATAGCGTGTTGCTCCATACAACCGGAAATACCGCTATTGAAGTAGTCTCGCCTGCCATCTCCCACTTTCGGTTAAGCTGAAGAGTCCCGCTCTATTCCGGAGGCACGACCGAGATGACCACAAAAAAACATACATTACGCCTGGCAAAACGGCTGGATGAAGTCGGCTTTTCTGATATTGTGCAGGTCCGCAATAAAGTGCTCGAACTGCGCGCAGCAGGTGAGACTGTCCACGCCTTTCACGGCGGCGAGCCATTTTTTGAGACGCCGGATGCCGTGAAGTACTCCATGATTCGCGCCCTGGTCGAGAACAAGACCAGGTACGCGCCGTCCTCTGGTATTCCCGTGCTGCGGGAAGCTCTGGCCGAAAAGCTGCGCAGGCGCAACAAGCTCGACGTGACCAGCGACAACGTCCTCATCACCGCAGGCGGAGCTCACGCCCTCTACGTCGCCTTTCAGGCGGTGCTCGATCCCGGCGATGACATGCTGCTCTTCTCGCCTTACTGGACGCCTATCCGCGACATGGTGACCGGGACGCAGGCGCGGGCGCTGCTGGTGCCCACAAACAGCGCCCGCCGCAACGGCCTCACAAAGACGCTGGAAGAATTTGCCACGCCGCATACAAAGGCCATTTATTACAACACGCCGCAGAACCCGACAGGCATTGTGTTTTCGCGCAAGGAAGCAGAAGAGGTTGCAGCTTTTGCAAAAAAGCACAATCTCATCGTCATTGCGGATGAGGCCTACGAAGACCTGGTGTATGAGGGCGAGCATGTTTCGATCGCATCGCTGCCCGGAATGGCCGAGCGCACCATCACTGCCTATACATTTTCCAAGAGCTATGGCATGACTGGATGGCGCATCGGATATGTCGTCGCCAAAGAGCCTTTCATGACCGGACTGCGCAAGCTGGTGCTGTACTCGGCAAACGGAGTTTCAACTCCAACGCAATGGGCAGCGCTGGAAGCGCTCTCGCTGCCGCAAAGCTACCTGGACGACCGCCTGAAGGAATATCGTGAGAGACGAGACCTTCTGGTAAAGGGGTTGAATGATCTGGGGCTCGAATGCGACCCTCCCGCGGGCGCGTTTTACGCCATGCCCAATGT
>DASRBV010000113.1:0-5730 GCA_035653455.1 Pseudacidobacterium sp.
CCTCCGTCTGCTGTTCTTTTCACCATGACATGGAGGTGGAACAAATGAGATTCAGCACCGCGGGACTTCTTTTGCTTGCCGCTCTTGCGCTTCTTGGCGGATGCGCCAGCCATCCGGCATATTATGTTGCGCCTCCGCCACCACCTCCACCTGCTGTTGCCTATGTCCCGCCTGTGATTCAGGCAGCGCGCCAGAATGGCTACGCCGATGGAATCCGCATCGGCGAGCGCGACCGGCTGGAAGGCCACAGCTTCAGGCCAACATACAGCGAGCACTACGCCAACACTCCCGGATACAGCCCGCAGCTTGGTGGCCCGTTCTGGCAATATCAGTCCGAATACCGCGAGGCCTACATACGCGGATACCGCGGCTATGCACAGGGATGAGCGTGTATAGTCCTTACAGAGGTTGAACGCACGATGCAAAGCCGCATTCAAGGCACCACCATGCCCGTGCTCGAACTGTTGCTCGGGCCAAACGAATCCGTCATCTCTGAAGCCGGCGAACTTTCCTGGATGAGCAGCTCCATCCAGATGACAACGCACACGCAGATGGCCGGCGGAGGAGGCATTTTCGGAGCAATCAAGCGCGTCATGGGCGGAGGCACGCTCTTTATGACCGAGTACCGCGCCATCGGCACAGCCGGCGAAGTCGCCTTTGCCACAAAGGTCCCCGGACATATCGTTCCCGTAGAAGTCAGCGGCGGACACGAATACTACATTCATCGCCACGGCTTCCTCTGCGCCACTCCGCAGATCCAGCTCAGTGTCGGCTTTCAGCAATCACTGGGCGCGGGCATCTTCGGCGGCGATGGATTCATTCTGCAAAAAGTCAGCGGCATCGGCACAGCCTGGCTGGAGCTTTCCGGCGAGCTGATCGTAAAAGACCTCGCTCCGGGCGAGATGCTGCGCGTGCATCCGGGCCATGTGGGCGCATTCCAGGGCACCGTTTCGTTTCAGATCACCCGCATCCCAGGCATTCGCAATATGATCTTCGGCGGCGACGGAATCTTTCTCGCCGCGCTCACCGGGCCGGGACGAGTGTGGCTGCAAACTCTGCCCATCTCCAAACTCGCGCACCAGCTCATGCAATACATGCCGCAGGAACAGGCGCGGGAAAACGCTGAAACCGGAGTTGTGGGAGGCATCGTCGGTTCTATTCTGAAGGGGATGTAGTCTCCAGCCGCTCCCGCAGCCTGCGCATCGTGTCCAGATAAAATGCCAGATTGTGCAGCGTGTTCAGCACCGCGGCCAGCGGCTCCTGGGATGCCATAAGATGGCGCAGGTAGGCGCGGCTGTATCGCCCGCAGACCATGCATTGGCATTCCGGATCAGGCGGATTCTGGTCTTCAGCAAAGCGACGGTTCTTGATGTTCAGGCGGCCTTCGGAAGTAAACAGCAGCCCATGGCGCGCGGCACGCGTGGGCAGTACGCAGTCCATCATGTCCACTCCCATTTCGGCATATTCCACAATCTCGTCGGGATAACCCACACCCATCACATACCGCGGTTTGTCTTTGGGCAGCAGGGGCAGCGTTTCAGCAATGATCTCGCGGGTCAGTTCGCGCGGCTCGCCCACGCTCAGGCCGCCTATGGCATATCCGGGAAAATCCATTTCGACAAGCCGCTCCGCCGCCTCGCGCCGCAGGTCTTGATACATCCCTCCCTGCACAATCCCGAAGAGACTTGGGCGCAGGTCACAGGGCGCAGGTCCCGGGGAGATGTCTTCTGCCCCCCACGGCACTTCATGCTTGTGCGCATCAAAGTGACGCTTGCTGCGTTCGGCCCAGCGCAGCGTCAGGTCAAGCGACTTGCGCGCGCGCGTGTACTCTGCCGGATACTCCGTGCATTCGTCGAAAGCCATCACAATGTCCGAACCAAGCCCGATCTGCACGTCCATCGAGTGCTCCGGCGAAAAGAAATGCAGTCCGCCATCCAGATGCGAACGAAACTCGACGCCCTCCTCTGTCACTTTGCGCAGCTCATTGAGGCTAAAGACCTGGAACCCGCCCGAATCCGTAAGAACAGGACGGTGCCAGCTCATAAAGCGGTGCAACCCGCCCATGCGGCGAATCAGCTCGTGACCGGGCCGCAGGTAGAGGTGGTACGTATTGCTCAGAATGATCTGGGCATTCAGCTCTTCAAGCAGATGCTGCGGTACGGCCTTCACCGAAGCCACCGTCCCCACCGGCATAAAAACCGGCGTTTCGACCGCTCCATGCGGCAGAGTCATCGTAGCGCGGCGAGCGTTGCCGCTTGTGGAATGAAGTTGGAATTTCAATGACACTGCTTCCAGCTTAAAGCAGCGCTCCTGCAATCACACAGGATGCAGAAAGGGATGCCGGATCCTGAATACCTTCTGTTATGGCTTAGGTGGAGGTGGCGATGGAGGAAATACACCGGGCGCTGGCGCAGGCACAGGTGGAGGCGCGGCCAGCTTCTTTCCCTGTGCTTCTACCGCGTCTGCCAGCTTCTGATACTCCGCTTTCCCGTCAGCATAGGCGCGAATTTCTCCGGCAAAGGAATCGTGGTCGGCCCCCGCCCCTTTATAAAATTTGAGGTTTTCCGCAATCAGCTTTGTACGCGCCGTATTCAGAAGGTTTGCAACATCCGTGTCAACACGGGCCTTGTCTGCCGCAGAAGCAGGGGCTGTTACAGAACCCGCCTCAAGCGAGGTCTTGACGAATCCAATCCCGGTACTTGTCGTCCATCCAAGATCATCCGTTCCGTGGAACTTTTCGTGTCGCTCTACCAGCGCCTGAGAGTAATACTTCGTTCGCGGCGATTTGAAAGGCGAAGTGGCGCTGGGCTGAAGATCATCGTGGATGGCCTTCCAGGTAGCGGCAGTCACAACCGGGTCGGTCGCAGAAGGAACATCAATGTCGCCACCGGCGTTCGTCCCCCACGGACAAACCGGATCCAGCTTCGCGGAAATTGTGCACTTCCCTCCCGAGAATGCCCAGCTTATCCCGCTGAATGCGGGCTCATAAAACTCCGCCCCAAATGGCGAAACGGCGCGGCCTCCGGGCTGGCTGAATGTGCCCATGGAGACCCCCGAGGCCACAGGATCATATTTGCCCCCCGCCGAGTTGGCATCCAACTTTGGCTGCTGAAGCGGCCCCATGCTGAGATTCACAGCAACAGGTACCCGCCCGGCTGCCTGGTCCGCCTTGGGCACAGAGATTTCAGGCTCAGTGACCTTTCCTTCATACGGCGGCGTCACGATATCAGGAATCGTTCCGGATGCGCCTGGCGCCGGATTCGTCGGCTCCGGCTGGGGTGCAGAATCCACCGTAGGCGCTGCGGGAATGGACTCGGCCTGCGAATCCTGCCCTGCGCCACCATCATGTTTTGAGAAGACTGGGATGCTGCCTGCACTGAAATGCGGCCACAGGACAGAAGTAGACCGCACATCTGGCATTGCCTGCTGCTGTGGGCCCTTCACAGGCCCTCCGGCCCGGACTGCGGTTTTTACGGTGGAAAGAGCAAACACAACTACCCTCCCATTCCATTGTGTACGGGGCCGTGAAGATGTGACAAAAATAGCTCTCCTGTTCTGCAATTGTCAAAACAGCGCCTAAACAGGCTGCAGGAAATCCGCAGCTACCGGATTTTCATAGAGCGAATAGTCCCGCGTCACGACTGTCAGGCCTGAAGGAGTAACAAAGTAATTCTTGCGGTCCTCATTCTGGTCGTAGCCGATCACCGTGCCCTCCGGAATATGCACATCGCGATCAATAATCGCGCGCCGGATGCGGCAGTGCCGTCCAATATTGACGTGAGAAAAGATGATGCTCGAATCCACTTCCGTGTAGGAATTTACACGCACATCCTGCGAAAGAACGCTGTTGCGCACCAGTGCGCCCGATATGATGCTCCCGGCCGATACGATGGAGTTAATCGCCATCCCCGTGCGCCCCGGCTCGCCAAAAACAAACTTTGCCGGCGGATACTGGCGCACGCGCGTCCGCATCGGCCAGTTCTTGTCATACAGATTGAAGATAGGCGAGACCGAAGCCACATCCATATTGGCTTCAAAATATGCATCCAGCGTGCCCACATCGCGCCAGTAAAGAGCGTCCTGCTGGTTTTCATCTACAAAGTTGTAGGCATACATCTTATACTTGCCCAGCAGCGCGGGAAGGATGTTGTGCCCGAAATCGTGTTTGGACGTAGGGTCTTCGGCGTCCTTAATCAGCGCGGGCAGCAGCACATCTGTGTTGAAAAGATAAATGCCCATCGAAGCATCTACCATACTGGGATTAAACGGAGACCGCAGGTCCGTAGATTTGGGCTTTTCCTGGAACCCAATCACCTCGCCGGAGCGCGCCACTTCAACGACGCCGAAGCGGGACACTTCCGATGGATCAATCGGCAGAGTGGCAATCGTAACATCGGCAGCCGATTCAAGGTGCTGTTGCAGCATCTTGCCGTAGTCCATTTTGTAGATGTGGTCGCCAGAGAGGATCAGTACATGCTTCGGTTGCTCGGAGCCAATCGAATAGATGTTCTGGTAGACCGCATCTGCCGTGCCCATATACCAGTTTGGGCTGACGCGCTGCATCGGCGGCAGGATCTCAATGAATTCGCCCAGCTCATGCGCGACGACGCTCGTCCAGCCTTCGCGGATATGACGGTTAAGAGAAAGTGCCTTGTACTGCGTAAGGATATACACCTTCCGCAGGCCGGAATTAATGCAGTTTGACAGCGTAATATCAATGATCCGGTAATTACCAGCAAAGGGAACGGCTGGTTTCGCGCGGTCGCGGGTCAGCGGGAAGAGGCGTTCACCCGCGCCGCCT
Organism: Pseudacidobacterium sp.; assembly: GCA_035653455.1. Taxonomy (GTDB): domain Bacteria; phylum Acidobacteriota; class Terriglobia; order Terriglobales; family Acidobacteriaceae; genus Pseudacidobacterium. Next base: position 4,802 of record DASRBV010000113.1, read on the forward strand.
GCCAAAAGTACGCCAAGAGTGTCTTTCATGGTTTACGACGCCCTGTTTGCTGTTGTTTGCTGCTGGTTTGGTCCCGGGAAACATGAGGCTTCTGGGAACATCACACAAACTGTTATTAACCTAAAACAGCCACAGAGAGCAATAAACCTTTATTCCTCTTGCTCTTCGTCCTGAACCGCAATACGGAGTGAGCGCAGGAAGTGGACGTCCTGCGAGGAAAAAGTGCCGTTGCTTTCTGCTTGCTGGTCAAGGGCATTCGATGACTCAAGCGCGCCCTCGGGTTGCTGTTCCAGCTCATTCAGGCCAATGGTGGCTTCCAGCATGAGAAGGACTTCAAATCCTTGTCTGCGAATGTCCTGCACAACGCCGGCAATGTGCTCCGATTCCGACACGGTTTCGTGAATGGCTTCTCCCAGTTGTTGAACGAGTTTTCGCAGGTTGGCATTCAAGGTGAGTGTCTCCGTTTCCGCAGGCGCGTTGGAATAGTCCTTACATTACTTCTGATGATTCCGAAGGGCAAGGGAGATTCGAGCAGGCTGCTAAACTTTTTTTATGGAGCCGAACTCGGTCGGCCGCAAATTCGGAATCGGCGTCCGCGTCGCATCAAAAATGATGATCGAACGCGCCGCGCGCATCGGGGAAAAACCCGCCCAGGTCAACCCCCCTGGCCCGAAAAAAACATCCGTCGAAAAACCCCGGAAGCCCGCGCCTTTAACTCAAGTGTACGCCCATCGCAGCAAGGCTGTCGCGCAGGGCGCGCGCAAATTGACTGCTGCCTTGTGGAGGCCCGTCGCCCATGCCAGCGGTATCATCTGGCTTCAGATTACCGGGCTTTTTTTCTCCGTCTTCGCCATCGTTTTTGCCTCCAATACCTGGAAACTTCGCCAGAACTGGTCCGCCGGGCCTGGACACGCGCGCTTCCTCGCCTT
>DASRBV010000114.1:0-7892 GCA_035653455.1 Pseudacidobacterium sp.
CTCATCGCGGGTTCGGACGGAAGCGGTCTTATCTACCGCATAGATGGCAATGGCAAGGGCTACGTCCTTTACGACGCGCCGAAGCACGAAATTACGTCTCTCGCCGTTGCCGATAACGGCACCATCTACGCCTCGGCCGTCGGCGGCAAGGGACAAACCACGCTTCCCCCGCTACCTGTGCAGGGGCAACCTTCAGTATCCACCACGATTACATTCATGCAACCCGGATCTGTGCAGGCATTCAATGGCAACACTGTCATTCCCGATGGTTCAGAGGTCTACGCCCTTCCGCCACACTCTGCTCCACACAAAATCTGGTCAGACCGAGATGACATTGTCTACTCGCTCCACTGGACAACGCAAGGTCTGCTTGCCGCCACAGGAAATCGCGGTCGTATATACCGCATTCAGGACAATGGCGATTACGCAGACATCGCGCACATTGAAGCATCACAGGCCATCGGCTTTGCCGACTCACCTCAGGGCCTATACATAGGTACCGCAAACACAGGGAAAATTTATCTGCTGAGCCATACCGTAGCTGCGGAAAGCACCTATATCAGCGACGTCTTTGATGCTGGCGTCTTCTCCCGGTGGGGGCGGGCCGAGGTGGAATCCAGCGCCTCCAATTATGAACTGTATGCGCGCACAGGAAATATCGAAAATCCTGAGCGTGCATGGAGTGACTGGAAGAAGGTCACACCGAACAATGGCCCGCTTGGGCTTGAACAGGCCCGTTTTCTCCAATGGAAGCTCGTCCTTCATCCGGGTGCAAGCATTGGTTCTGTTGGAATTAACTATCTTCCTGTCAATGTGGCGCCCGTTATTGACGAGATCGCGGTGGTTCCCGGAGCGCGGGTGACTGCTCCTCCGCAACAGCAGCAAAACCAGCCAATTACCATTAGCTTTAACGAACCATCGCGTCCAACGGTGCAGTTCAATGAGCCGGGACACGAACCCCTTACAGGAATCAAGGACAAATCCGCTGTAACCGTTCGCTGGGCCGCACACGATGATAACGGCGACGAGCTTATTTACACCCTCTATTACCGCGGAGACGGCGATAAGGAAACCAACTGGCAGCTGCTCAAGGATAAGATCACCGAGCGCTTTTACAGTTTCGACGCCACGACCTTCCCCGACGGCGCATACCGTCTGAAAGTTGTGGCCAGCGATGCGCCCTCACACAATCCCGGCGAAGCGCTGACGACGGAAAAAGTCAGTGACCGCTTCATCCTTGATACAACTCCGCCATCGCTCTCGCCCATTGACGCGCACATGGTGAACGGAAAGATCCACGTCAACTTAACGGCAACAGACGCAACCAGCCCCATCTCACACGCAGAATATTCCATAGATGCAGGCCCGTGGCAATACGTCGAGCCTGTCGGAAAGCTGTCCGATTCCCTCACCGAGCACTATGACTTTGACGCAGTGATTCCGCCACATCAGCCTGGACCAGGCGCACCAGAAACTCCATCCGAGCACCTGATTACGGTGCGTGCCTATGACCGCTATGACAATGTGGCTGCAGCAAAGGCAGTCGTCCGGTGAGGTTCGAGCTATTTGTCGCCGCGCGCTACCTGCGGGCCAAACGTCGGCAGGCAGTCATCGGCGTCATCACAGCCATCTCCGTCATTGGGGTCGCTGTCGGTGTGGCTGCACTCATCATTGCGCTGGCCATCACCAATGGCATGAGCCGTGACCTGCGCGAAAGATTGCTCAGTTCCACCGCGCACGTTTCGCTCATGCGTATCCAGAGCGACGGTATCCGTGACTGGAGAACACTCACCGATCGTCTGCGCAAGCTGCCGCACGTCACTGCGGCCGCTCCCGGCCTCTACGAGCCTGTGCTTATCTCGCGCGGCGCTCTCTCCGGCGGAGCAGAAATCAAAGGCATCATCCCCAGCGAAGAAAACACCGTAAGCGACCTGCTCTCGCGCATCACGCAGGGCAGCGCTGCGCCGTTATCAAAGCCGGAGCCGCCCGCATCCACCGATCATGCCAACCGCCCGACTCCGCCTATTGTTGTCGGATACGATCTCGCCGACTCGCTCAACGCCAGGGTTGGTGACACGGTCATGGTCACCAGCCCGCAGGGCGAACTTACGCCTTATGGACTCGTCCCCAAATACCAGCGCTTTAAGATCGTTGGCATTTTTCATTCCGGCTTCTATCAGTACGACTCTAGCTTCGCCTTCGTACGCCTCGAAGACGCGCAGCGCCTTTTTGACGAACCGGACCTGGTCTCCATCATTTCCTTCAAAGTGGACGACCTCTACCACGCTGACCGCATTGGTAAAGAAATCGAACAGGCCGCCGGCCCTGGCTTTGAAACTACTAACTGGATGGAGCAGAACCGCGAACTCTTTCGCGCCCTCAAGCTCGAGCAAATTGTGACCTTTATCGTCATTGGCCTCATCGTCTGCGTTGCCGCGCTTAACATCCTTATCGCGCTCACCATGATGGTGATGGAAAAAACCAAAGACATCGCCGTGCTCATGTCCATCGGTGTCAGACCAGAACAGGTCCGCCGCATCTTTCTGATGCAAGGGTTTCTCATCAGCCTGACCGGGACCATCATCGGGCTGCTCCTCGGATATGCCCTCTCCTGGGCCGGAGGCCATTACCGGTTCATCCATCTGTCGGCAGATGTCTACTCGATTGACTATTTACCGTTTGCCCCGCGCATCCGCGATGGCATCATCGTTGCCCTGGTTTCGCTCGGGGTCTCGCTGCTGGCCACCCTCTATCCTTCATCCTCAGCAGCGCGCGTCCTGCCCGCAGAGGCCCTCCGCTACGAATAGAGCAAGCAACCAGCTATGATTTTTGCGAGTCGAACAATCGAATGTTTGCACGCCACTATCAAATGAATTGTCATCCTGGGCCAGGCGAAACGAAGTGGAGCGAAGCCGGAGGACGGAGGACCTGGTTTTCTTCGCCGGATGTCGGGTATTCCATAATTCTGGCCCGGACAATTGTCCTCCTAGTGCTGACGATCCTTCTCCCCACCCAGGCCTCCTCAGCTTACTCCGTTCTCACCCATCAACAGATCATTGATCTTGCATGGGAGCCAGCCATCAAACCCCTGCTGCTGGCGCGTTACCCCAGCACTACTGAAGCCCAGTTACGCGTGGCCCAGTCTTACGCCTATGGCGGCTGCGAAATTCAAGATGCGGGCTATTATCCGTTTGGCCACGTTTTCTTCAGCAATCTCACGCATTACGTCCGCACCGGAGACTTCGTCGCCAGCCTTATTCGCAATGCCAGAAACGTAAATGAGCTGGCCTTCGCCCTCGGCGCGCTTTCGCACTACATAGGAGACAGCATCGGCCATCAGGACGCTATCAATCCTGCCACGGCCATAGCATTCCCAAAGCTGGCCCTCCAGTATGGCCACTCCATCACCTACGATGAAAGCCCGCACGGCCACGTTCGCACTGAATTTGCCTTTGATGTGGACGAGATGACCAAGCACCACTTTGCACCCGCCTCTTATCTCGATCATATTGGGCTGCGCGTCTCACCCGGCCTTCTGGAACGCGCGTTTTATGAAACGTATGGTCTTCACCTGAGCGAGGTCCTCGGCAACAAGCGCCGGACAGCCGTCATTGCCTCGTATCGCCACTCGGTCCGCAGTTTTCTGCCAGCCTTTGCTCATGCAGAGGCGGTCGTTCATCAGCACGACTTCCCTGCCGATCTGAACACAGAAGAATTTCAAAAACTCGACACGTTGATCCAGCAGACAAGCAACCAAAACGGATGGGACCACATGCGCCGCGGACCGGGTCTCAAAACTCACCTGCTGGCCTTTGTTGTCATCCTGGTGCCCAAAGTCGGCCCAGCCCAGGACCTTGCCATCAAAATTCCGACGCAGGAAACAGAAACCAAGTACGTGGCAAGCGTAAACCACACGCTTGATCTTTATGAAAAGCGGCTGAATGACCTGCGCGCCAATCCTGCGCAAACACCAGAAGCCATCCTGGACCTCGAAAACCGTGATCTCGACACAGGCTACATTGTCCAACCCGGCGGCTACCCGCGCACCGATAAAACCTACGCTCAACTCCTGGGCAGCGTCACAAAGTACCATGACCGCCCGGTGCCCTCAGGACTAAAGCATGACATTCTCGCCTACTATTCCAATCCTGACTCGCCCATCATCACTAAGAAAAACCGGAAAGCATGGCAGCGCGTGCAGGATGAGATCGCTCTTCTTCAAACAATGCCTGTCGTTCCTCTTAAGTAGTTTCTGTGGCGCAGGCGGAGGACTTGTTACGGTAAAAAATGTTTCAGCGTTCCAACAACTGCTCTCCTGCAGCAAGCCAAAAGATTCAAAATCTTTACAGAAATGTTTGGCATATCAACTGCAAGCATTCCAGTAAAAGGAAGCAATGTCATGAGCGCCGCTTGTTGAATCTAAATAGTCAGAGAGGAAAAAATCTGGTGCGTCAAGTCTTTCTTTTTGGTGTCCAACAATGATAGAGGTAGTTATGGGAACCCCCTTAACCAGTTCGCATGTCCTTTCAGCCGGCCCAGTACCGGCAGGGCTGGCTCCGTTGAGTCCGTGGACTGCCTCTGAGCATCCATACGTTAGAGTAGAAAATCTGCGTAAAGAGTACGCAACCGGACGCGGGCGGCTGGTTTTGTTTGACGGCCTTAGTTTTGAGATCCGGAAGGGGGAGTTTCTGGCCATCGTGGGCCAGTCCGGCGCAGGAAAGAGTACGCTTTTGCACATTCTTGGCGCTCTTGATGTTCCTACGAGCGGTAACGTATACTGCGCCTCAACTCCATTGAGAAATCTATCTCCAGGCCAGGCCGCAGCTTTCCGGAACCGGGAAGTCGGCTATGTGTGGCAGTTTCATTATCTTTTGCCTGAATTTACCGCTTTGGAAAACGTGGCTATGCCGCTTCTGGCGCGGGGCGAAACGAGAGCTGAGGCGTTCCGGAGGGCAAGAGGATGCCTGCGCGAGGTGGGATTAGAAGACCGGGCGGAACATCAGGCGGGAGAGCTCTCGGGAGGCGAGCAGCAGCGTGTGTCCCTTGCCCGCGCATTGGTAACACAGCCGGGATTACTTCTTGCTGATGAGCCGACGGGCGATCTGGACAGTCAAACTGCTGATACGGTTTTTTCGCTGCTCCAGCGTTTGCACGAAAAAGAACATTTGACATCGGTGATTGTAACGCACAATATGACGCTGGCACGGCGATGTCACCGGGTTTTGCGGCTGGAAAAGGGCCGCATGGAAGAACTATCTCCGCAGGAAATCCAGCGGAGAGTTGAGTAGTACCGAGGTGGGATGGCCGCCAAGAAGGCGTCCATCCCAAAGGCCGTCTTCACCGGGCCAGTTTTCGATGGGTGAAAGCGGCGAGAAGGGCCGAAGGCGTATGTGCTTTGCGAAGGAGTCCTCGTAGCAGAAGGACACCGAAAAACCGGGCTTCGACAAACGCAGACGTCTTCTCAGGGGAAATATGTTCGAACGCTATACAGAAAAAGCACGTCGCGTCATCTTCTTTGCAAGATACGAGGCCAGTCAGTTTGGCTCGCCCTATATTGAGACCGAGCACCTGCTGCTCGGCCTGTTGCGTGAGGACAAGGCGCTGACCAACCGCTTTCTCCGCTCGCACGCTTCTGTGGACTCCATCCGTAAGCAGATTGAGGGCCACACCACCATCCGCGAGAAGGTATCCACTTCCGTTGATCTGCCGCTCTCCAATGAATGCAAGCGCGTGCTGGCCTACGCGGCTGAAGAAGCTGAGCGCCTCTCGCACAAGCACATTGGCACTGAACACCTTCTGCTCGGCCTTCTGCGTGAAGAAAAGAGCTTCGCTGCCGAAATCCTGCATGAGCGTGGACTCAAGCTCATTGCCATTCGCGAGGAGCTGGCCCGCACGACGCAGGAAAAAGCCCCGCAACAGCAGCGCAACCGGGAATCCAGCCTGCTGGCAGAATTCTCGCGCGATCTGACCCAGGCGGCGCTCGATGGCCAGCTTGATCCGCTGGTAGGGCGCGATTCTGAACTGGAGCGCGTCGTCCAGATTCTCTGCCGCCGTACGAAGAACAATCCAGTGCTCATCGGCGAACCCGGCGTCGGCAAGACCGCGATTGTCGAAGGGCTGGCCCAGCGCATTGCTGACGGAGATGTTCCCAGCTTCCTTTCCGATAAGAGGGTGCTTGCTCTTGATCTCTCGCTGATCGTCGCCGGTACCAAGTATCGCGGCCAGTTTGAGGAGCGGCTGAAGACCATCATGAAAGAGCTGATGGAGAACCAGAACTGCATCATCTTCATTGATGAGCTGCATACTCTGGTCGGCGCCGGTTCTGCTGAAGGCTCGCTTGACGCGGCCAATATTCTCAAGCCTGCCCTTTCACGTGGCGAAATCCAGTGCATCGGCGCAACCACGCCGGGTGAATACCGCAAATCCATCGAGAAAGACCGCTCGTTGGAACGGCGCTTCCAGGCCGTCAAGGTACCGCCGCCAAACGAAGACGATGCGGTCAAAATCATCATGGGCATTAAAGACCGCTATGAGAAGTTCCATGCGGTCAGCTACACCGATGACTCGATCCAGTTTGCGGTCTCGCACTCAAACCGTTATATCTCAGACCGTTATCTGCCCGACAAGGCCATTGATCTGATTGACGAGGCGGGAGCACGTGTCAAGCTGCGGCAGACTTCCCTGCCCGACGAAATCACGGAAGTCCATAAGCGGATCAAGTTCATCGTCCACCGTATGGATTCGGCCATCGCCAACCACGAGTTCGAGAAGGCCCGCTTCTACTCCGATGAAGAGCGTAAGGAGCGCGAAAACCTGCGCGCCCTGCGCGACAAATACCACCTGGACGACTCGGCCGCCGGCATTGTCACCCGGGAGGACATTGAAGAGGTGGTCAGCCGCTGGACGGGTGTTCCTGTCACATCCATCAAGGAAGAAGAGACCCAGAAGCTGCTGCGTGTCGAAGAAGAGCTGCACAAGCGCGTCATTTCGCAGGACAAGGCCATTTCAGCCCTGGCGCGGGCCATCCGCCGTTCGCGTGCCGGACTCAAATCGCCGCACCGACCCATTGGCTCGTTCCTCTTTCTCGGTCCCACGGGTGTTGGCAAAACGGAAATGGCGCGTACTCTGGCCCAGTTCCTCTTCGGCTCAGAGAAGGCGCTTATCCGCTTCGATATGTCGGAGTTCATGGAGAAGCACTCGGTCTCCAAACTCATCGGCTCGCCTCCGGGATATGTGGGATATGAGGAGGGCGGCCAACTCACCGAGCGCGTGAAGCGTTCGCCGTACTCTGTCGTCCTGCTCGATGAAATCGAGAAGGCGCATCCGGATGTCTTCAACATCCTGTTGCAGGTCTTTGAAGATGGTCAGCTCACGGATGGTCTCGGCAACACCGTAGACTTCAAGAACACCATCATCATCATGACCTCGAATATCGGGGCGCGCCATCTCCAGCGCAAGCAAGGGCTCGGCTTCCAGAGCGACCGTGAAGAGCTGGTGATGGAGAAGATCGAAGAACTCGTGAAGAACGAGGTAAAGCGTACCTTCAACCCCGAGTTCCTGAACCGTCTGGACGAAATCATTATCTTCCAGGCGCTCACGGATGCGGACCTCATCCAGATTCTCGAGTTGCTGGTCCAGCAGCTCAACACGAACCTGGCGCAGAAGGCCATCACTATTTCAGTCACCGACGAGGCCAAGAAGTGGATCCTCGAAAAGACCGTGGTAGACCGCACGTACGGAGCACGTCCGCTACGCCGCGCGATCCAGCGCTACGTGGAAGACCCACTCTCCGAGGCCCTGATTGCCGGACAGATCAGCGAACGTCCGGCCTTCATCGAGGTCTACATGGACAACAACCAGCTCTTCTACCGCCCAGTGGGCAAGGAAGGCGA
>DASRBV010000115.1:0-2676 GCA_035653455.1 Pseudacidobacterium sp.
ACATTACCTGCATGGTAAACAAGAGCCGCGAATCTTTCAGTACAATGCTGGAGATTTTCGGCCCGGACGCCCTGCTCTGGCGCTCCGTAAACAGAATTATGGCAACTACCTTAGCAACCGTTGAGGCACGCGAGGTACTCCGTTGCGAACACTGCAACCTGGTGCAATTCCGCACTTCGAATTCACTATGCAGACGGTGTCATAAACCCCTCGAAATCGAAGACCCTGGACCGCTCTTTCCGCAGATTACGCCGGATGCAGAACAGGCAGCGGAAGGTGATGGTCTTCAGGTAGCACGCGCCGTGCGTGATATGCGTCGTGAGCGCAGGCTAAGCCAGCGCCAGCTTGCGGGCAGAATGGGAGTGCCGCGCACTTACATCTCGAAAATTGAGAATGGCAAGGCCGTACCCACTCTGTCTTCGCTTGAACGGTTGGCCCATGCACTTGAAGTGGACATTCGTGTTCTGCTGCAGGATGCACGCAGCCGCAGATATGAAGAGATGACGGCCATCATGGCTGATTCCTTCCTGCGGGAAATTGCGCCATACATCAGCCGCCTGGATGCATACCAGCGTTCCATTTTTCTGAACCAGGTACGCGACATGGCCATGGGACGCAGAAAGACGGCTTAAGTCTTTCTTAAGGAAAACTATACACGGGGATTGGGGTTCTTATATCTGGGCGACAATTCCACCGGAATTGCCGTATGGTGAGAACGATGTTCCCCAAATGGAAAACCCGAACGAACCATGATTCCCAGCGTGTACGCAGTTTGCGTTTATGGTTGACGTTTGCCCTTGCCGCCGGAATGGTTCTGACCGGAAGCTCAAGGCTGTTAGCACAGGATGTGCCTCCTCCGCCGCCGGATGCACAGGACCAGCAGCAACCGCAAGACAATACTGGCGGCGACCAGCAGGTCCCCCAATATGGTGCGCCGCTGCCGTCCAACAACTCGCAGCAACAACAGCCACAAGACCAGCAGACGGCCCCCGCGCAGCAGCAACAGGCACAGCCGTTGACGGCCGACCAGCTCGACCAGCTAGTAGCGCCGATTGCGCTCTATCCTGACGCTCTGGTGGCGCAGATTCTGGCTGCTTCTACGTATCCAACCCAGGTGGTTGAGGCCGACCAGTGGCGTCAGGCACAGGGCAATGCTTCCCCTGACCAGATTGCCTCTGCCGCCAATTCGCAACCCTGGGACCCAAGCGTGAAGGCTTTGACTGCGTTTCCTTCCGTGCTCAAACAGATGCACGACAACATGCAATGGACGACGGACCTGGGCAACGCGTATTACAACCAGCCGCAGGACGTGATGGACGCCGTGCAGCGTATGCGCCAGCGCGCGCAGCAGGCAGGCACCCTGGCGGACACTCCCCAGCAGACTGTGGCTGAAGACGATGGCAATATCGAGATCGAACCAACAAATCCTGATGTCGTATACGTGCCTGTCTACAATCCATGGGTCGTTTATGGACCTCCGATTATCGCCTGGCCTGGCTACTACTACGCTCCCCCACCAGCATTCTTCGTAGGCGTAGGCTTTGGCTGGGGCTTCCGCATGGGCTTTGCCTGGGGCGTTCCTCTGCGCCCGTGGGCGCCGTGGGGATGGGGATGGGGCCACTGGGGTTGCGGCTGGTATAACCGCACCGTAGTCTACAACCGGACGACTTACATTACTCGAAGCACAACCGTCATCAATCGCGGCGTAAACCGTCCCGGCTCGCCTCCGCTGCAACTGGCCGGAACACGCGGATCGTTTGTGAATCGCCCACAGTTTGCAAACTATGCGCATAACGTAGCGATGGGCGTGCGGCCAGCTCCTGTGGCCAGCCGGCCCGGAATGGTGTCGCCCGGGAACCGTGTGATCAATCCTGGTGGCCCGATGCGGCCAGCTCCGTCAACCAGCGGCTTTATGAACGGTAATCGTCCTACGCCGCAAAATATGCCGCGGCCAACATATTCTTCGCCTGCTCCGTACCGGCCTTCGGCCCCCCAGATGCCAACGTACAGTCGTCCGGCCCCGGCTTACAGAGCACCGCAGAGCTTTGGCAATCCAGCCCCGGTATATCGCGCGCCTCAGAACTATCATTCTGTACCCGCGCCACATTACAGCGCTCCTGCACCACGTATAAGTGCTCCCGCGCCTCATTTCAGCGCACCTCCTGCTGCGCACTTCAGCGGAGGTGGTGGGTTCCATCACAGATAGGAATGAAAGGACGTGCCTGATTGCAGCAGGCACGTCCATGTGCTACGGTCGGATGAGAGGATAATTTTGAGCCGTATTCATGAGCTACCGCCGGAAGAGCTGGCGATCTATCGCCGTCTCGACCCTGAGCGCCTCCCGAAGCACGTGGCCATCATCATGGACGGGAATGGGCGCTGGGCGGGGAAACGCAGCCTCAAGCGTTTTCTCGGGCACCAGCAGGGAGCAGAGGCAGTCCAGTACGTGGTTGAGACTGCTTCACGCATTGATCTGCCGTGGCTTACGCTCTATGCCTTTTCGCTTGAAAATAATCTCCGGCGGCCTAAAACAGAAGTCAATTTCCTCATGCGCCTGTTGAGCACTTACCTCAACAACAATGTAAAGCGTATGAATGACAACAATGTTCGTATTCAGTACATTGGCCGAACCCATGAGCTGCCCAGTGAAGTGCAGGAGCGCATGCAGTGGGCCGC
>DASRBV010000116.1:0-12912 GCA_035653455.1 Pseudacidobacterium sp.
AAAGCTCTTCTTCCAATGTCATCGAACGGTTTTTCTTCGCGCTCTTCGCGGTCGCACGGTCTGCGCTCGCTGTTCAGCATGTTTTCCAGTGACCTGGCCATTGATCTGGGTACTGCCAATACTCTCGTCTATGCCCGCGGAAAGGGCATCGTTGTGAACGAGCCTTCCATTGTCGCCATCAACAAAAACACGGGCGAAGTGGAGGCGGTGGGCAAAGAGGCCAAAGAGATGCTGGGCCGCACGCCCGGAAACATTGTCGCCATCAAGCCCATGAAAGATGGCGTGATTGCCGACTTCAAGGTCACGGAAAAAATGCTGAACTACTTCATCCAGAAGGCGCACAACCGCAAGATGCTGGTGCATCCGCGCATCGTGATTGGCGTGCCCTCTGAGATTACGCAGGTGGAAAAGCGCGCCGTCGAGGACTCGGCCTATCGCGCCAAGGCCAGCGAAGTGTTCCTCGTGGAACAGGCCATGGTGGCCGCCATCGGCGCGGGCCTGCCCATTACAGAACCATCCGGCAACATGGTGGTGGACATCGGCGGCGGGACCACGGACATCGCGGTCATCTCGCTGGCCGGCATCGTCTACTCGCGGTCGGTCCGCATGGCGGGCAACCAGATGGACGAGGCCATCATGAACTACCTCAAGCGCAAGTACAATCTGCTGATTGGCGAACGCACCGCCGAGCAGATTAAGCTGGAGATAGGCTCCGCATATCCGCTGGAAAAGCCGCTGACGATGGAAATCAAGGGCCGCAACCTGATTGAAGGCGTGCCCAAGACCATTACCATTGATGATGGCGAGATCCGCGAGGCACTGGGCGAGTGCATCGCCACCATTATGAACGCCATCCGCGTCGCACTGGAGCGGACGCCACCTGAGCTTTCGGCTGATATCAGCGACCGTGGCATTGTGTTGACCGGTGGTGGCGCTCTGCTCAAGAACCTGGACAAGCGCATCCGCGAGGAGACCGGGCTGCCCGTTTCCATCGCCGACGACCCGTTGGCCAGCGTGGTTCTGGGTACAGGAAAAATGCTCAGCGACTTCCGTTTGCTGCGTAAGATCAAAATTGACTAGTTGTGAGTATCTTGCTGGCAGGTCAACAATAAATCAGGCATCAGAACCGTGGAATCCTTCTTCAGCCGCTATAAGAACGCCCTGGTCCTGATCCTGGTGCTTCTGGTGCAGGTCATCGGGGTGGCCATCCAGGTGCGCCGTCCTCTCCCCCGGGAGCACGCGCAGCCTGACGCCGGAGGTGTGCGCCTGATTCGCTACTGGGCCATCAGCCTGGTCTCGCCGCCCGAGCGTCTGGTGCACTGGATCGGCAATGGGATCAGCGGCCTGTGGTCCAATTACATTGACCTCATCCATGTCCGCCAGCAGAACAAGGATCTTCAGGCCGAGCTGCGGCGGCTTCGCATTGAGCAGGGAGGCGTGGCCGAGGACGCGCGCCAGGGCCAGCGACTTCAACAACTGCTGGCGTTTACGGAAAAATATATCTACAAGACCGTTCCGGCGCAGATCATCGGCACCTCCGGCCTCGACCAGTCCCGCATTCTCTACATAGACAAAGGCGCCAAAGATGGCGTGGCCGTCGACATGCCCGTCATTACGCCGGACGGCATCGTGGGCCGCGTGCGCGAAGTCTTTCCGCATTCGGCACAGGTGCTTGAGATCAGCGACCCGACCAGCGGAGCCGGTGTCATCCTGGCCGATACGCGCATTCGCGGCATTCTGCGCGGAAATGCGCTGGGGCAGCCGGTCATCGTAGGTATAATGCCGGACGAGCGTATCAAGCCCGGGGAGAAGGTCGTCACCAGCGGGGGAGACCAGATTTTTCCCCGCGGCCTTGCCGTTGGCGTGGTGGACAAAGTTGTTCCGGATCCGGAGCGCGACCCGATGGTGGACATCGTGATTCGCCCGGCGGCAGACCTTTCGCGTCTGGAAGAGGTGCTTGTCATCACGGACATGGGGTCGCAGATTACCCCGAAAGAAAAGCTTGACCTGATGCAAAGTCAGGCCATTGCTGATTCAGAGCAACTGAAGGCATCCGAGATTCTGGCCGAGCGCCTCCCCAGCCGCATTGATCCGGACAATCCGGAAGCAGCAAAAGACACTGATACGGTTGGAGCAGATGGCGAGATTGCGCGGCCCATTCAGCCGCCGCCGCCGTTGCATCCTGATCATTTCTCGCCCAATGCCACGCCACCTGCCGCCAGTCTGGTTCCGGGGGCAAGGGCAGCAGCCGTCTTGCAGGATACGGCAAACAAGACAACGGCCGGCGTGCCCAAGCCGCGTCCGGCCGTGCCAGCCAATGGCGCAGGCAGTACCGCTCCGGTAACGGCTTCGACGGCCACGGCGGCCCCGCCCAGGCAGAAATCCCCTGAGCTGGTTCCGGATGACGGCAGCCGCCCCCCGGCCACCGCTGTGCAGCGCGCTCCTCTGGCCACGCAGCCCACTGCCGGAAATGGTCAACTCAGGCGGAGCGTATCGGATTCGACTCCTGTTGCGGCCCCCTCTGCTTTGCCTAAGACCATCATTGTCACGGATGGTCCCAGAAAGATGACACCTCCGGCCCCTGCCACGCAGAAGGCCCCGGGAGCAGCAACCACCACTCCACAAAAACCCCCGGCGCAGCAACACAAAGGGCCGGAGCTGGTCCCGGATGACGGCAGCCGTCCGCCGGAAAGCATGCTGCACAAGCCAGTGAAGCCCCAGACCCAGCCGCAGACCCAGACCGCCCCGCAACAACCCGCAGGAGGACCGCAGCGATGAGTATGTTGTCCGCCGCTGTGCGGCGCGATTCGGAGAGTCAGTCGCATCCTCTGCTGGTCTATGTTCTTGCTCCGCTGCTGGCGTTGGGGTTGCAGTCTTTCGTTGCGCTCCACTTTCACGGCTTCGCCATTCTGGACCTGCCGCTCCTGGTCACGATTTATTTCGCCATCTCGCACCGGCATCCGGTCGCAGGGACCGTTACAGGCGCGCTGATTGGAATCGCGCAGGATGCGCTGACACGCCATCCGCTCGGCATCTTCGGAATCTGCAAATCTATTATTGGATATCTGGCGGCTTCACTCGGCGTGCGCATAGATACCGAGAACCCTGCCACCCGGGCGGCCCTGACCTTCTGTTTTGTTTTTCTGCATAGCGGAATTTACTGGCTTCTGGTGCGCCGTCTTCTGGCGCAGCCCTTTCTCTGGATCTGGCTGCACGAGCTTCTGCGCGCCGTAGTCAATGCCGTTGTGGCTGTGGTGCTCTTTGCCTTGCTGGACAAGACGCGGCGCAAGGAATATTAGGGGGCCTCCGAGCAACCGGCAGATCGCTGAAAACAATTGCTGGGGTTGAAATGAAAGTTCGTTTGTTTTTTGAAGGAGCAGGAATAGCTATCCTGGCCTTCATTGCTGCTGTCTGGGTCTTTCTGTTGCCAGACCACCTTGTGATTTATCACAACCCGCGGCCTCTTTCTACAATTGCAGGCGCGCTGGCCCTGGATCTTTTCTTCGTAACCATTCTGTTCTTCGCTGTATTCATCTTTCTGGACCATCTTGGCCCTGCCAAAACAAGGATTGCATGGGCGGCCATTGCTGCATGGGTGCTGACCCGCCTGGTGAACATCACCATCTTTTTTCTGAACTACTATGACGCGGAAAATGTTCCCGGACGCAAACAGAAATCTCTGCTTCAGTTTGCGATCTTTGGCGGAGTTTTTCTGCTCTGGTGGCTGGGACGTGAAAAATTTCAGGCATTCGTTCGCGCTGTAAGAATGGGCCTGGCGCTGACTGGTTGTTGTATCGTATGGATGCTTCCGCAATTGTCTGTGCTTGCGCTGCACACTCCCGCGAAAGAGATATCTACATTTACGAATCCAAATATCACCGCTGTCCCGCCATCTTCAGAAAGGATTGTCTGGATACTCTTCGATGAGCTTTCTTATGACCAGGTATTCGATCATCGGCAGCCCGATGTGCTTTTGCCGCACTTCGACCAGCTCAGAGATGAAAGCGTTGCCTTCGCTAACGTGCAGCCTGCCGGATACTTTACGGACATCATTGTTCCGTCGCTCTTTCTCGGGCGCGAACTGAAGGGCATCCGAAGCTCTATCGAGGGCGATCTATATGTCCGCCCGGCCCAGACCAAACACTGGGAGCCATTCAATCCCTATGCGACTGTGTTCTACGACGCGCAGCAGTCCGGCTGGAGCACAGGTGTAGCAGGATGGTTTAACCCCTACTGTCGTATTCTTTCCGGCGTTCTCGATTCGTGCTATTGGGAATCCATCAACCCCTTCGAGCATGGCCTCTCAGACCAGAAGTCCACGCTTGCCAATGCAATGAGTTTCTTCAAGGGCGTGGGCATCTCGCGTATCACCGGTCCTGCATCGGCTGAGCGGTCTGCCGCGGAGGTCCACGCGCAGGAATACAACAATGTTCTCCCTGCCGCAACGGCTTTGATACGCAATGATGCGATTCGCTTTGCCTTTGTCCATCTTCCAGTGCCCCATCCCCCGGGAATGTATGACAGGCATACGCATACCTTCAGTAAGCGCGGAACATATCTTGACAATCTTGTCCTTGCCGACCAGGCGCTGGGCACACTTCTTGACGCTCTGGCCAGGACCGCAGATGCGTCGCACACGGTCCTGATTGTCTCATCGGACCACTCATGGCGTGTGGGCATGTGGAAGATGAACAATGTCGCATGGACAGATGAAGAAGAGCACGCCACCGGAGGCAAATTCGATTCCCGCCCTGTCCTGCTGGTCCATTTCCCCGGCGAAAATCATGGAGAAACCAGGCAGCGACCCTTTCCTGAAATCAGGGAACGCGCATTGATAGACGCCCTATTGCAGGGAAAACTGCGCTCGCAGAGCGATCTGGACCAGTGGCCCGTCCCAAAATAATTGCAGGCGCCCGAAAGGCGCCTGCATCTTTCAGACTTGCGACTCCCCTCCCCCCAGTGAAGCCGCATGTCTGAAACCCTGGAAATTACATCGGCAATCCGTTATATGCATCCACGTAGGGTTTAAGCTGGTCGAGCACGACTTCAATCGGCACGGCCTGCCCTTGCTCTACCTTCAGGCGCGGATCATTGACGATCGGCACCAGCACCAGGCGGTCTTCCACCCGCCGGCCTACAAAGTACATGTTGAACGCCGGGATGCGAACGGCAAACTCACCTTCATTGTGACGGTTTCCGGCAAGCCGTTTCACAATGTCTGCATTGCCAAAGCCTGAAGGCTCATATCCCTGTTCTTTATGGACAATCATCACGCCCGTCTTCACCTGGCCGTCTACAGTCACGGGATAGATGGTTTCAGGGCTGGGCGCCAGCAGCGTATTCGGGTCCTGCCCTGCCTGATATCCCTTCAGCTTGTCCAGGCCAATGTTGTAGACCTGAATCGGCGTGGCCAGCTGCGCGCGCTTTACTTCATCCAGAGAATCGAACCCGAGGCTTTTGTAGTTTTGCTCATTTACTAGTTTTTGCAGCACGCCAATGGCGTTTTCCGCCGCCTGCTGCGGCTGTTGTGCCGGAGGTGGCGGCTGACTCGGGTGTCTGGAGCAACCTGTCACAAGAAAAACACCCAGGGCAAGAATTCCGAGGGACCGCATGTTATTGTCCTCCCGTATACGTGATGTTGTAAAAATCGTTCCAGTGAGTGTGGTCCCAACTCGCTCCGCCTACATATTTGTCGTAGGTGTAGACCTCCTGCACACCACCGGTGGGAGGCCAGGGATTGTTCACGCTCACATAATTTGTTCCGTCAATGGTTACATATCCGGTGGCCACCATCATGTGCCCGCCGCCTCCGTTCCAGTGCCAGGAAAAGGCGAAAGGCTTCTTCGCGCAATATATCTGGCTCTGGATCTGCGCCCACGTCAACGGAGCATCGGAGGTCTGGTCTGCCTTAAAGCTGTATTTGTCATATTGCGGCCAGCCGCCGTTTACACACGCTGAAGGCACAGGAGAGTTGCAGCAGTCGCTGCGGCCGAACTCCTTGTTTGCCTCATCGCACTGCTGCACGTTCGAGCCTGGATGAATATAGTTCATGGTCATCTGTCCGCTCGCCGCCCAGCACCACATATTGGTTTGCTGCCCGTTTAAAGTCACCGGAACTGAGCCGATGTTGCCCGGAGTGCAGCACCCCGCCAAAAAACCAGACAGTGCAAGAACACACACTGCCTGCATCGCTTTCCACATGGAACGCCTCCCTCACGCCTGGCCCTCCCCTCATGTCAGGGGCCATTTGCTTGCAGGGTAGTGCCGGGCAAGGGGCCGGCGTTTCACCCGGTTGCAGATATTTCCTCGAAACACGCTACTATTTGTGATGAAACGATGCCCCTGTTGAGGACAACCCGCCGGCTTCTTCGCCAGCGCCGCTGGAAAAAGCGCGCCGTTTTTGCCCAGCCTGACCGGAACCTGAAGGAACGCACACGAGCATTCTGTGAAGCATCCACCCTGGCGGCACAACAGCGGCACATTATCGCGCTGTTCTCCTATATCTGGAACCGGCCGTCAGACCGCGGGTTCGCCTTTGTTTTGTTGCGCTGGATCAGGCTTCTCGAGCAGGACAGGCCATTACGCGCGCAGTTTGAGCGCTCCTGGATTACGCTGCTTTCCGGCCTGGACGCTGTTTCTGTCTTTTCCGATACCGGGCTTCCCGCGCACCATGCGCTTCTTCCGGAGGCCTTCCGCCGTATCTTTCAACGGCTCCTGCCTTCGGCACGCGAAGAGTCGGACATGGCCCGTCTCTTCACCACGGTTTTTCCTTCGCCGCGCGCCATCGGGCGCTTTGTTCAGCTTGACCGGACAACATTTCACCGCCTGGCCCGTGTCCTCTGGCCTAAAGGCGGCCTTGACGCCTTGCCGCGTCTCCGCGACGATCTGCGCCAGTCGCTGATTCTGCTTGCCACCCGCATTGCCGGACGCGGCGCTTCTGCTCCCATACGCAAACGGAGCAGTATCGCAAGCGCGGAAGAATCGTCTTTTTATAAGCTTGTCTTCGCCACAGAAGCATTTGTGCAGACCGTAGAAGAAAGTCCACACACAGCGCTGCATTCTTTGTTCGACGCCATTCATGCGTGCCGCGCAGAAATGCTTCAGGTACATGCGCACATGGAGGACGCCGGGGTGAGCACGGCACTTGTGTTTGACCTGAGCAGCATGGACGCCTCGCTCGACCGCATGCAGCAACTTGCCGCGGCCTTTGCAGCGGATGCGAAGAGGGACCTTCAACCTGCGCGCCAGTTGCTGAATACGCTGATAAACGCACGCCTGGAAGACACCCGCATTCTTCCGCTCATCCGCCAGAACGTAAACCTGCTGGCGCGCAAAACCGTCGAGCGCAGCGGACACAGCGGCGAACACTACATCGCAAATAACCTTAAAGAGTACTGGCAGATGTGGCTGGCCGCAGCCGGAGGCGGCCTTCTCACGGTCTTTACCGCGGCCGTGAAGCTGCGCGTGATGCAGGCCCCGCATCCTCTGTTTGTTGAAGGCTTTCTGATTGGCACAGACTACGCCATCAGCTTTCTCATAATGCATACCTTCCGCCTGGCGCTTGCCACCAAGCAGCCATCCATGACCGCCGCGGCCTTTGCTGGAATTGTGCGTGAAAACCGCGGCGTTTCCCGCTGGAGCAAGATTGCCGATTTTGCCGCGCGCATCTGCCGCACGCAGCTTGCGGCAGCTTTCGGAAACGTGCTCGCCGTCTGCCTGGGCGCGGTTGTCTTCGAGCAGCTCTGGCTGCACATCTTCTCCGCGCCGTATCTGCCGCAAAAGACCGCAACCTACGTGTATGAAACCCTGCATCCGCTGACCTCGGGCACGGCCATCTATGCCGCAGTCACCGGAGTGGTTCTGTGGCTCGCCGCTGTGGTGGGCGGATGGTGCGAAAACTTCGCCGTCTACAACCGCATTCCGCAGGCCATTGCGCAGCATCCTCTGGGAATGAAGATTGGCACGCGCCGTATGCAGCGCCTCGCCCACTGGTTTGAGGACAACATCTCCGGATGGAGCACCAACATTACGCTTGGTTACATGCTTGGTTTCACGCCCGAGATCGCGCACTTCTTCGGCATTCCGCTCGATGTCCGCCACGTGACCCTGAGCACAGGAATGATGGCCCTCGCCGCGGCCCGCTTCGGCGTCAGCGCCTTCGGCCACCATTGGTTTTATATGGCTGTGGCCGGACTGGCTCTGACGTTCTTTCTCAATCTGGGTGTCAGCTTCTTCATTGCCGCCAATACCGGCCTGCGTGCCTACAACGTTCCTCATGCAGAACGCATGCAGATACTCAAATATGTGTTTGGACAGGCCTTCCGGTCGCCGCTGCGCTTCCTGATTCCGGCAGAAACAAAAGAAGCCCGGACGGTTGAAGCACAGGACCGTTCCTCTTCCTGAATTAGCATCAGGAGAGGAGGACATCATCTGCGCATGGTAAAAGTTGGGGTCCCTCACTGGACAACAAAAGAGCTTCTGGCAAAGTTGCCGGATGAAGCAGACATTCACATTCTGCCGGAGAAGCCTTCGGCCCCCATCGAGATTGATTTCTGGATTGCTCCTTCCTCGCTGCGGCATGCCGAATCCGTAGCGCCTTATCTGCGCGGCGTGAAGGTGGTCCAGTCATTGCTGGCCGGGGTGGACTGGCTGAAAACGCTGGCCCCGGCAGGCGCGCTGCTTTGCGATGCGCAGGGCGCACACAATGTCGCCACATCGGAATGGACAGTGGCTGCCATTCTTGCCTGGACAAAGTTTTTCCCCTTCTACTTTGACCTTCAGCGGCAGCAGAAATGGATCACGCGCGACATTGCAGATGCCAATTACCACACAGTCTATGGCGGAGATGTAAGCCCGTATCCTCCTGTACTGATCGAGGAGCTGGAAGGCAAAACGGTGCTGATTGTGGGCTATGGCTCGATTGGCAGGTCTATTGAAGCGCGATTGCATCCGTTTGGCGTGAATGTTCTTCGCATTGCGCGCACGGCAAAACCCGGAGTCGAAGCAGTGGACAAACTTGCAGAGCTGCTTCCGCAGGCCGACATCGTTGTCCTCATTGTGCCCTACACCGCTGAAACGCGCGGCCTGATGAATGCAGCGATGATGGCAAAGATGAAGCAGGGAGCGCTGCTGGTGAATGCGGCGCGCGGCCCCGTCATCGAGACAGATGCGCTTGTCAAAGCGCTGGGAGAAAGGCGCATCCGCGCAGCCCTGGACGTCACCGATCCGGAGCCATTGCCTTCAGACCATCCGCTATGGAAAGCGCCCAACCTGCTGCTGACTCCGCACATTGGCGGCTCAAGTCCGCTTTTTATGCCAAGGGCCTTTGCAGTGGCAGCAGAACAGGTCCGCCGGTTTATCAAAGGCGAACCTCTGATGAACGTCGTGGAAGGCGATTATTGACTCCCGAGGACCTCGGCAAAATGCAACGCGCGGCGGCTGGAGTTCTGAGCAATCTGCTCGCGGCAACTGAAACCATTGCTGACGATCAGCGTTTCAGCCGCGGCATGGCGCACCGCAGGCAGCAATACGCGCTCGCCCAGCATCTGTGACACGTCATATTTTTCCTTCTCGAAGC
Source organism: Pseudacidobacterium sp. (assembly GCA_035653455.1). GTDB lineage: Bacteria > Acidobacteriota > Terriglobia > Terriglobales > Acidobacteriaceae > Pseudacidobacterium. Next base: position 9,578 of record DASRBV010000116.1, read on the forward strand.
CGAACGGCCCAGCCATACCGCAGCATCCGGAATCGAGCAGTTCAACATCCGCCCCAGCCGCTTTCAGGATGGCCACTTCGTCCTTCATCTTCATCAACGATTTGTGATGACAGTGGCCATGCAGCACGATGCGCTTTCCAGCAAGCGATGGCGGCCGATACTCTGGCGCGCGCTGTGCGAGAAATTCGCTGAGCAAGAGCGCCTGTTCGCTCAATCGCTTTGCGCGCTCATTCGTCGGAAAGAAATTCAGCAGTTCATCGCGCATGACGCTCGCGCAGCTCGGCTCAAGAAAGATGAATGGCATGCCGGAATCAATCTCGCGGGCAAACATGCTAAGCACCGTCTCAAGATATGCGCGGGCATGCTTCAGAAAGCCAAAGTCATAGAGCGGACGTCCGCAGCAGATGTGCTGCCTTGGCGTGTATGCGGAAAATCCGGCATCGGCCAGCACCTGCCGCGCGGCTGCAAGCACCTGCGGATGGTAGTAGTTGTTCCAGGTATCGGGCCAGAGGAACACTTGACCATTCCCGAGACTCTGCGCGAGGCTGCTTTGATAACTGCGCGGCGCAAAACATGGAAGCCTGCGCTGCGGCGCAATTCCGAGAATGCTTTTTATCAGCGAGCTGACACCGGGCACTTGCAGAGGCAGATTCGCCAGCCGCGTCGTCACACCGGGCACCGCAGAAGCCAGATGCGCCCAGCGGTCCATGAAGCCAAATGCATAGTCGCGCAACGCATGGCGATGTTTCTCGTAGTAGTGCGCAAGAAACTCCGCCTTATACGTGGCGATGTCCACGTTCACGGGACATTCGCTCTTGCACGCCTTGCAGGAAAGGCACAGGTCCAATGCTTCCCGCACATGCTCATCGCCCCATCCGTGCTCAAGGACATGCCCTTCGAGCGCCTCCCACAAAAGATGCGCGCGTCCGCGCGTGGAGTGCATTTCCTCCTGCGTGGCCATATAGCTGGGGCACATCGTTCCCGGGTTCTGCTTGCGGCATGCGCCCACGCCTACGCAGCGCAGCGTGGCCTCTCCGAAAGAGCCTTTGTCTTCCGGAAACTGAAAATATGTCACTGGCTTAACAGACTTGTATCCTGCTCCCAGACGCAGATTCTCATGCGGTCCATACACCGCGACCGGGTCTATCATCTTGCCCGGATTCATCCTGTTCTCCGGGTCCCACAGCGATTTGAACTCGCCGAAGGCCTGCATCAGCTCAGGCCCGAACATCTTTGGCAGGAGAGCGCCGCGCGCTTGTCCATCGCCATGTTCGCCCGAGATCGAACCGCCGTACTTCAGGACCACATCGGTCGCGCGGTCGAGAAATACGCGAAATTTGCCGATGCCTTCTTCGCTCTCAAGATCAAAGTTGATGCGCATATGCACGCATCCCTGCCCGAAATGCCCATACATCGGCGTGCGGTAGCTGAACTCGTCCATGAGATGAAAGATGTCGCGCAGATATGCGCCCAGCTTCTCCGGAGGAACAGCCGAGTCCTCCCATCCTTCCCATCCATGCGGCTCGCCGGGAACGAAAACCGTTGATCCCAGCGCCGATTCGCGCACATGCCACACGCGAGGCGCTTCCGGTTCCGAATAACGGCGCGCCTGGCCGGGAATCTGCTTCACTTCTTCAAGAAATTGCCTTACCTGCGCCTCCACATCTTCAGGCGACCAGCCACCAAACTCGACCAGCAGATGCCCGCGCCCTTCCGGCAACAGCGCGATGTCATCGAGCGCCAGCCGTTTGCGACGCATAAAGTCCACCAGCATTCCATCGAAGCCTTCAAGTCCAATAGGCTTGTGCTCCAGCACGAAAGGCACATAATCAGCAGCGATGAATGGATCAGCGAAGCCGAGACCCACCAGGCGGCGGTGCGGAGGGCTGGGCATCAGCTCCAGTGTCGCTCCAAGAACAATGACGCAAGTGCCTTCTGTTCCCACCAGCGCGCGTGCCACGTTGAATCCGTTTTCAGGCAGAAGTTCATCGAGGTTGTAGCCCGAGACGCGGCGCGGGATGCGCGGAAACCGCTGGCGAATCAAATCAGCATACTGGTCGCGGATGCGGCGCAGTCCCGCATAGATTTCGCCTTTGCGCCCGCCTGCAGTGATGATGGCACTCAGTTCGTCCTCGCTGGTGGGGCCGACGGTCATGCGTGTGCCGTCATACAGAAGCACGTCGAGCGAGTGAATATTGTCTACTGTCTTGCCGCCCATCAGCGCATGCACGCCACAGGAGTTGTTCCCAATCATGCCGCCCAGTGTGCAGCGGTTGTGTGTCGCCGGATCAGGCGCGAAGGTCAGGTGGTGCTCTTCGGCGGCTTCACGCACACGGTCGAGCACAATGCCCGGTTCCACGTGCGCCTGCTTCTTTTCCGCATCGAGCCAGTGAATGTTGCGCATGTACTTTGAGAAATCGAGTACCACGGCGACATTGCAGCACTGCCCGGCCAGGCTCGTGCCTCCGCCGCGCGCCAGCACCGGAGCGCCCACTTCGCGGCAGATCGAGACAGCGGCAATCACGTCGTCCACATCGCGCGGAATGACGAGGCCAATCGGCACCTGGCGGTAGTTGGAGGCGTCCGTCGCATACAGCGCGCGCGAGCCGGGGTCGAAACGAACTTCCCCGCGGACGACAGAGCGCAATTTCTGCTCCAGCTCCTTTGCGGCGCTGAAACCTTCGTGAGGATGCTGCGCATTGTTCAGGACAGGGAGCCGGGCCGTAAGAGTCACAGCCATATTTTAGGCGCGAGTCTGGTTGAAACCAATTTCTAGCAAAACAGTAATGTCCCATTCATCTGCGGCGTGTACTCCTGTGGTGTCGCGCACCTGCTCTGCGTGGCACCCTATTGCTCCATCCCCAGGAGGACTCTCATGAAAACCCACAGAGGCTTCGCCCTCAAGTGCGGCGCAGCGGCCATGTCGGCCCTGCTGGCGCTTTCCGGCACGCCGATTCAGGCGTTGGCCCAAAGCAACGATGCCAACACCACAACACCCATTAAGCATGTCATCGTCATCATTGGCGAAAACCGCACCTTCGACCATGTTTTCGCCACGTATGAACCCAAAGGACATCAAAAGATCTGGAACCTGCTCTCAAAGGGAATCATCCATAAAGACGGCACACCAGGTCCAAACTATTATCTTTCCGCCCAGTACAACGCTCAGGACACCGATAAGTACTCCAACAGCCCACAGGACAAGAGTCTTTATTTCAAGCTTCCTCCTCTGATGACCGGCAGCGCGCCCACTGCGGCCAGCGATACTTCCCCAGCGCCATTTAAGACCCTGGAAGTTGCAGAGCTGGCCGACACCGGACTCGCTCCGGACTACA
>DASRBV010000117.1:0-8151 GCA_035653455.1 Pseudacidobacterium sp.
ACATTGCATTACTCATGGGTGCAGCATGCGGCTGCGGGTTTTGCCGTTTCGTAACGATCGCGGTGTCTTACCCACGCCATGGGCCACGGCAGGCCCTCTTCATTACGGCCCTTTGGTGACATATCGAGGATTGCATAGATACTCATAAGGTTTTCCGGGCCTCGCGCATAACTCGAGTATGTGTGATAAATACTCCCGTCCATGTCTTTGTAAAATGCACTGACCCCTGGCGACTCGTCTGCGTAAGGGCGGAGTGTGCCGAAGTTATAGTTGTTGCCGTTCATCTCGTCATGACTGAATGACACTGCGTAGTCACGATTGAAGTCGTTCCCATAAGATGACACCCAGGGCACAGACCATCCCATTCTCTTTTTGAAGGGAGCGATCTTTTCCATGGGCGCGCGTGAGACCAGGACGAGCGAGACATCACGCTGCGTAAGATGGATATAGTTGCCATTCACGGAGTCCATCAGCAGCGAACAGGATGGGCAGCCCTGCTCCCATTCCGGGCCAAACATGAAGTGATAAATAAACAACTGGCTCTTGTCTTCAAACAGGTCTGCCAGCCTTTTTTTCCCTTCCGGGCTGTCGAAAACGTACTTCTTCTCAACGCGTACCCAAGGAAGCTGCTGGCGTTCGCGCACCAACGCATCGTACTGATGCGTGAGCGCCTTCTCTTTGGCCATGAGCGCAAGCCGCGCGTCCAGCCACTCCTGCCGCGATACTACTGCGTGTTCTGCCATTGCCATCTCCTCGTTACATTGAAATTGCGGGGTTTAAGAGCAACCACATCTTTTCTTCTCCGCTTCCTGTCTGCGGAGAGCAGCTCCATAGGGATCGCTGATAATGTCCAGCCATCGTGGGTCGGTGGCCGTTTCCGTGCCGTAATCGTCGTGCCATCTCCACCACTGGTAGGGTGGTGTCTGAGGATAACCTTCCGGGGAGTCTTCCCATGTCTCCTGACGGCCTAGTGGTGTAATGTCGAGATAACTCCATACCGGGCCTAGTGCTTCATCGCCGCGATTATTGATGAAATATGTGCGGAACACTTTGTCGCCATCACGCAAGAAGACATTGTGGCCGTGCCACTGGTCTACGCCAAAATCCGCATCAAAGCTGTCGGTGATGGTGTACCAGGGCATCTTCCAGCCCATCCGCTCCTTCAGCCGCGCGATATCAGGCTGCGGTGCTCGCGATACCCAGGCAAGCGTGGTGTCGCGTGCATTCAGATGCGACAAGTGACCAACCTGATCTGCACCCAGAGAACAGCCGCGGCACGCATGATCCGGCCATCCGAAGACGCCGGGCTCAAAAAATGCGCGATAGACGATTAACTGCCGCCGCCCTTCAAACAAATCAAGAAAGCTGACTTTACCGTCAGGTCCATCGAACTCGTATTTCTTCTGAACCGCCATCCACGGCATCCGTCTGCGTTCAGCAGCGAGCGCGTCTTTGGCACGGGTCAAGGCCTTCTCTTTTACCAGAAGCTGTTGCCACGCGGCCTCCCACTCCTGCGGTGACACGACAGGAGGCGTATTCATAGTAAGATGCTCTTTCTCTGTCCCTTTGTTCGTTGCCATATCTGTTCTCCTGATGCGCGTGTTACTTTTTCACAGATGCTGTCCGGATCTTGTCGAGAATGTTGCCCCATCCCGTCTCTACCCCACGCCAGTGCTCCTCGATTTGCGGATCGTATGCGATATAACCCATGGCGCGGTGAACGAACTTCAGCAACGTTACTCCGTTTTCTTCCTTCAGCCGGTATTGCACATTTGAGATTGCCGGATACGACATAAACATCGGTCCGCAGATTTCCAGCATCGTCGGTGGTTTGATGGCCTGCACCGTTCCCCACCAATGCCCGGCCCCATCGCCCAGGTCGCGGAACCAGCGCCCGCCCGGCCAGGCTTCCAGCTTCATCGGCATCGGTGAACCTGGTGCCTCATTGAGCGGCCCCATGTACTCCAGTACCGTCTCGAAAACGACATCAACCGGCGCGGCAATTTCCTCTTCGCGGAGGAACTCCAAGGTATGCAAAGTCTGTTCTGATACTGTTACCAGCATTGCAATCTGTTCTCTCCTCATTTCTATTTCAATTTCAGGTTTTCTTTTGCGATTCTTTCCATCGCCTTCTGTTCGGCGCGTTCCTTGATGTGGTCTATCTTCTGGTTCCAGAAGCGCTCAAAGGTACTGGCCCAATCGTGAATAGGCTTCAGGTTTGCGGCTTCCAGCCTGTACATGCGGTGCTGTCCGCGTCGCACCACGATCACCACGCCGACCTTGCGCAGCACGCCCAGATGCTTTGAGACCGTTGGCTGCCCCAGACGTAGCCGGGCTACGACATCGTTTACGGTCCACTCTCGCCCATCGCTGAGCAAGCCGATGATTTCGCGCCGCCGCGGCTCTGCCACGGCATTGAAGACATCGGTTATTGTTGCGGCCCGTGCCATTGGTCTACAGATATATTCCTATATAGGAATATATGTCAAGCCATGCCATTGGGATTCAATTTATGTATCTGTATCCGTAGAGATAGCAATGCAGCCTGAAACGCGAGAGTCGGCCTCCGGCTCGAGGAGACAGCCAACACACTCAGCAATAGCCCTGCAGTGCTTTATCGTAGAAGAAGCCCATCCATCTGAAAGGAAAGACCCCAGTGAGCCAGTCCGCCTACCAGTTTCCCCATCGCCGGTATAATCCGCTGCGCCGCCAGTGGGTGCTGATTTCTCCGCACCGCACGCAGCGCCCGTGGCAGGGGGAAGTGAACCAGTCTTCAGGATTTTCTGATGTGCATTATGATCCAGCGTGCTACCTGTGTCCGGGAAATGAGCGCGCAGGGGGGCATTGTAATCCTCGTTATGAAAACGTGTTCATTTTCGACAACGACTATGCCGCCCTTCTGCCAGACTCGCCTGCTCCCGAGGTGGAAGGCGCGTCAGAGCTGCTACGCGCCGAGCAAGAGCGCGGGCGCTGCCGTGTGCTCTGCTTCCATCCCAACCACAGCCTGACGCTGGCACTCATGGAAGAGGCCGACATTCGCCGCGTGGTGGATTCCTGGACCGGGCAATATGAAGAGCTGGCGGCCAATCCGGCGATTCGCTATGTACAGATATTTGAGAACCGTGGCGCGATGATGGGCGCCAGCAATCCGCATCCGCACTGCCAGATCTGGGCCACGGAGCACGTTCCCGATGAACCTGCTACGGAGACGGAATCGCTCAAGGCATATCAGGCAAGCCACGGCTCCTGCCTGCTGTGCGATTATCTGAAGATTGAAACAGAAAAGCAGACACGCATCGTCTGTGAAAATGATGAATTTCTGGTCGTAGTGCCGTGGTGGGCGGTGTGGCCCTTTGAGACCCTGGTGCTGGCGAAGAAGCACGTCGGCTCTCTGGCAGAATTTACCGGTGCGCAGAAAGCAGCACTGGCCAACATTCTGAAGCAGACGACCACCCGCTATGACAACCTCTTCCAGACAAGCTTCCCGTACACGATGGGATTTCATCAAACTCCGTGTGACGGGGAAAAGCATGGCGAATGGCATTTCCACGCGCATTATTACCCGCCGCTGCTGCGGTCAGCGACCGTGCGCAAGTTTATGGTAGGATTCGAGATGCTTGGAATGCCGCAGCGCGACATTACGCCGGAAAGCGCGGCGGAGCGGCTGCGGGTTTTGTCCGGGGTCCACTTTACCCAGAGCCGTTGAAGAGCGGCCAGTCGCATTATGGGCCGCCAAAAAAGTTGCCGGGTAAGCTGCTTTGAACGTTGATCTGGAGTGGATACCAGCAATGGGTGCGAAGCATCTGGCGTTGTGCGCGCTCGTGTTTGCGTCTCTGACTTGCCCAGCGTTCGGCGAAGACCCGAAGAGCAGTACCGCGGACCCCAAAAGCAAAATCACTGACAAAAAGCTCCGGGACTTCGCCGACCGCAACCGCAATATCTACTACAAAAACAAGCTCGAGTACTCGCTCGAATCGGGATGGCTCCCCTATAACATTCCGTTTGTCTTTGATTTCCTGGTAGGCAGCAAATACACGGAGTGGCCGCTGCACTATACGCTCGTGCCCAACATCACGTCGGTGCGTTGGCACATTGACAACATCTGGGGATGGGGCCCTCTGCGCGGCAACACCGACTTTACCTTCAGCGGAGCTTACACCGCGGTGGTCCGTGGCCCGGAATCACGCTATTTCGCCTTCGATTACGGCATCCGGCGCAACTTCATCCAACCCAACTGGCGCGTAGTGCCTTACTTTGAGGCGCGCGGCGGCGTGGGAGACATCAACGCCAAAGGACCATATGGCATTCTATATGCGCAGGGGCAGGACCTGACTTTCACACTCATGATGGGCACCGGCGCGCGCTACAACTTCAATTCCAAATACAGTTTTTCCGCCGGAATGACCTATATGCACGTGTCGAATTTTTATCTCTCGGAACCGAAGTATGAGGACTTCGGAATTAATGTTTACGGTCCGATTGTGGGGATCAATGTGCGTATCGGAAAACCGAAAGAACGCCCGGAACAACCATAGACAGCGACCGCGTTAGATTTACACCATAAAAATAAATGGGATTTTATGGTGAGCCCGCTGGGATTCGAACCCAGGACCCACGCCTTAAAAGGGCGTTGCTCTACCAGCTGAGCTACGAGCTCACGCAGACTGCTACTTCTTCCAAGGTAACATAGATTCGCCATATTCACAGATGGCGCTGAGACCCACGATGTGCTTTAAGGCCTTCCTTTTCACTGCATTCTGTTCAGTTTGACGAACTCTTCCGGTTGCGCAAACAACGCGCGAAAGGATGAGACACCCGATGGAGTGACAATCAAAACGTCGCAAGATAAAAATTCGCACTTATGCTGTGCGCTCCAAAAGCAACCGGGCTTTGTTCTTTATAGCTCGAAGAGTGCACCGCAGACGCGGCCAATGATGAATCTGGAGGGGAGGTCTTTGGGTTTCAGGTCAAGGAGTTGAATGGGGTGCTCGAGCTTTTCGGGACGGAGGACGATTTGACTGCCGTGAAGCTCTGCGTAGCGAATGATAAGTTTCGATAGCGTGTGTATAGCGTAGATGTTTGGCAGCGGCGGGCGGTAGGGAGTGAGTGAAGTGTAGTGGCGGTCGAGAACGAGCACGGTGTGTGGGCGAATGACCGGCATCATAGGTTCGGCCTGAGAATAGTCCACGCGAATGGCAGCAAACCTGTCCCATGCGCGCCGGTCTGGCGAGCGGCGTGCCGTGAGGTGTTGGAGGAAACCAGAAGGTAACTGAATCTGTTCCAAAATGGAACTGGAACGGAGTTTGGCTTCGTGCATGGCGGTAGATTGGGCGACAAGGGGGATGCATTCTGCCGTGGATGACACATCACGACTACGAATCTGCGGCAGGAGATTTTCAATCTGCAAGTCTTGCGCGGCGAGAATGCGGTCGAGGGCTTCGAGGCTAAGGCGGCGTTTTCCATGCAGAAAATTTGAAATATGCGCAGGTTTGAGGCCCGTCTGTCGCGCGAGCAGTGTTCCGGTCAGAGTGCCGTGCTGGATGCGGCGCAGCAATTCCCGGCGAAGCTGTTCGTGCAACTGAAAGACATTCATTGTGGAAATTTTTCTTAGAGCTATACAACGTGAGAGGGTATGTTTGCTCGAAGAAAAGTAATTCTGATGCGTTTCCCTTTATCCATGGGGGACATTCCTGCTGAGGTTGCACATATTCTCTGTTTGCGTGGCCGTGTGGTTGACCTGCATTTACTCCGCAGATAAATTCTTTTTCACTTTCGCCTGAATACATCTGAAATTTTGCCTTCACAGGGAATGCTCTCTGCAAGTGGAGCCATGTTTTCCTGTGGGCCGGCGCTATTTTGGGTCTGGTCTTCAGGGGAAGAGTGTTTGGAAGTTTGTGCCCCAATGATCTGCATTTCTCTTTTTTATCTTTCAGCGGAGAGCTGCGGCGCAACAGAATGCCGCGTTCGATGCTGTTCCATTCTCTGCCTTGCTCTGGCGAACCAGATAGCAAGTAATCCAGGTACTGGAGAACTCACACGATGTATATGCTGCTTAACCTGAAAGTCTGTGAGGGATGCGGGGGCCTCTGGCTGCGCGTCCATGAATTTAACAATGTTTATTGCGCAAGTTGCGCGGAGAAACTGCGGGCATTTCCGAGGACAAAAAAGCATCCGCACAAGAAGCATCCGCGGCGGCGGCCACACACGGCAGATGCGAAGGGAGGAGCACGATGAGCGCGGCACTCGCACTCCCTTATATCTGGGCAGAAGCAGAAGCGGTAGAACCGAGGCCACATGACGGCATCGCCTTCTACAGGAAACAAACAGAGCAATTGTTGCGACGATATGTTCTTGTATCGCTGCAAACGGGGCGCCTTCCCTCACTGATAGGAAACAGCGTGTTTCGCGGAAAAGTATCGAGCTACCGGATGCACAGCTTTGAGGACGCAGTGATTTTCGTATTCGATATAGAGAAATGCTTGAAGAAGCTCAATAGCTTTGAGCAGGAACTGATCACCAGAATTGCTCTGCAGGAGTATACCTATGAAGAAACAGCAGAATTGATGCAGCAGTGCTTAAAAACAGTCATAAGAAAATACAGGGACACTCTGGACAAGCTATCCAGAATATTTCTGCAACATGAGGTGATAGACAGGCTTTAAATTGCCGCTTACTCCATGATGCATGGAATTACGCATCATGGGCCTGCGATATCGAAAGATTTGAAAGGAAAAATTGGTGTCAAGAGGCGGGGTATGTGGAAAACTGGATAACTTATTAGATTTAAAGTAGATAGCTTATGTAAGAAAGTTGTCCAGTTTACTCTGTTCAACCTGATATTCTGAACTTAAGAGTAAAGATTTCCGAGGGGAGCAAGTTATTGCTTCCCTTTTTTATTTTTCCGACATGGTAACGGATAAAACTATCACGACACAGCTTGAACCGGAAGTTACTGCGAAGGACATTATCAGAAAACGGACTACGGCAAAACAATTCAGGAAAAAAGCCAAAGCGCAAATCGAAAAGAACTACGAGGCTATTTTGGATTCATTAGTCGGTAAATCCATTGATGGGAGTATTCAGCACACCAGGCTGCTGTTCGATCTGGGTGGAGTAAAGGAAGAACTGGAAGAGTCCTCGAAAGAGCGCAAGCTGGGGCCGAGTCTGGGGAGGCTGCTGTTAAAAGATGCGGCGGAATTCAGGAAGAGGAAAGAAGCAGAAAAAGCAGCGAAACTGGTAGCGGCAGCGGCAGATTCAAGCCGTCCGGTCAAATCACTGAATTGAGAGCAGGAGTGTCTTTCACAGTAGCAAGGAATTTTTCGTTCAGATGTACAGTCCCGTCTTCTGCTAAAAAGAACCTCTCTTCGTTCCATTTGCTGCGGGGCAGCTACAACAAAAAACTTTCTCCAGAACAGCCCGTTAAGGCAGGGCACAGCCGGAACCTTCGGTGAACAGGTGTGCTATGAAAACTTTCTTTGCTCAGAAAACGATGCGAGTTATAGCAACAATCGCGGCAGTCGCGATGATCTGCGCTGGACATGCTGATGCCCAGGTAAGCACGACGACTGTTCAGGGAGTGGTGTACCGCGCGGATGGAACGCCGGCAACGGGAACGCTGATTGTGAGCTGGCCTGCATTTTCAACGACAAACAACCAGGCGATTGCAGCCGGTAGCACAACCGCAGCGATTGGCCAGGATGGATTCGTGAGTGTGAATCTTGCCGCGAATGCCGGGGCCTCTCCGGCAGGGACCTACTACACGGCGGTCTACCACCTGAGCGATGGAACGGTGAACAAAGAGTACTGGGTTGTGCCACAGGCGGCGAGCGCGTCGCTGACATCGGTGCGGGCGCAACTGGTTCCAGCAACAGTTGCGATGCAGAGTGCGACGAAGCAGTATGTGGATGCCTCGATAGCATCGTTGAGCGGGAATTATCTGCAACTCAGCGGCGGGGCGATGTCCGGACCGCTGACGCTGGCGGGTAGCCCCACGGCGGGAAATCAGGCAGCGTCGAAGCAGTACGTGGACCAGGCGGTACAGACAGCGGTGCCGGTATCTGGCGGAAACATGACGGGACCATTGCGCCTGCCGACCATGATTTCCAAGCTGCCGAGGGTAGATGTGCGGCATCCTGATTTTGTGGGAGGGGC
>DASRBV010000118.1:0-5040 GCA_035653455.1 Pseudacidobacterium sp.
GCCGTTCCGGGAAGAAATTCACGCTATCATTGCATACCAATGGAGAGATAACTGCTGTCGCTGCATAGCGAGGCCGTGCCTGGGATGAAAATGATTGTCAGTGCGCTTGCCGGATTTCTGGCCCTGGGTGCAATCCAGGCAGCGCAGCAAGGCCCGGACCATCCTAATCATTATGCCGGGGATGCAGCCTGTCTTTCCTGTCATCAGGCCCAGGGGCTTTCCTACCTGCACACTGCGCACCACCTGACTTCCCGGACTGCCGGCAAAAACTCCGTGCTCGGCCCTTTTGAAGACGGAAAGAATGTGTTGATGATTCAGGCCCCGGCCCATGCAGACGCACAACCTGGGCTTTTCTTCAGGATGGAAGAGAAGAACGGCAAGGTTGCCTACGTACTGCACAACCCAGATGACGGAAGGCGCCACTTCATGCTGCACGCCCAGGCTGAACTGCGCAACAGCCGGGGCAGGATAGGTGCGAGCGAGCGTAGTCAGCCCTTGCGGAAAGATGGGTGTTGACGCTGTTTGTCCGGACACCCAGGAAGTATGCGGATTAGAAAGATAAACGTTGCTTGCCGATGGATCATTGGCAAAGGGCGGATTGGTTGCAGTGTTGTAGATGTCGTTCCCCTGCATGCGCTCGTAGAAGGTCCCGAAGCCTCCGCGAAGGACCGTCTTACCCGTACCCATCATGTCCCATGAGAAGCCGACACGTGGCTGGATGGTTGAGTAATCGTTAGTGACAATACCTCGTGGAAAACCGTTCTGTCCGGCAATGTACATACCGTTCAAATAGAACGGTGTTCCGTTCACGGTCTGGAAGCCAGGTCCAGCGGGGTTCATCGAGCCATCAGAGTTTCAGAGTGGTGACTGGCTTTGCAAATATTGGCCAGGATCATCGAGCCATCTCATGGATTGTCCCCTCCCGAAGTTGCACGCCTCCCCGCTGTCTGGCGTGGAAGGCGCTGGCAGTTCTAAAACGATTTATGAGCTAGGTTGAACTGCGGGCAGAACTGTATGCGAGAAGAAAAACAAATGTCAAGAAATTTTCTGGACCATCAGAAGAGAAAGTTCATAGCTTGCAATGACTTGGTAATGTATTAATAACCAGATAGTTAATTTTCTAGAGAATAGAATATTCATACTCTATATCTCTATGTAGCTTGCCTATATTCATTTTCTATCAAGAGCAATGGCTCTGAGATCCTGCTTTTCACTCTGAAAATCCGGAAGCTGAACGACAGAAGAAAAAGCCTGATGAAACAAAAAAGTCCGGCGCGAGGCCGGACTTTTTCTTTCAACTGCATTCAGGACAGGCTGCCTGGACAGTTAGTCCCCCATGACGGGTTCTTCGGCTGCGGGGACCGGCTTTGCCGGAGCAATGGATGTGATGGGAACGATGCCCTCGGCCGGCTTTTCGCCCAGAATGTGCTGACGATAGAGCTGGGCCATACGGGCGTTCTCGGCGTCCTGTTTCAGCTTGGCGTCGCGGGCGCGGATTTTTTCTTCGCGCGCATTCTTTGCGATCCCCAGCTTGTCCAGAGTGTCATTGGCAGCGGCATGCACGTGCTCCTCGTTCAGAACGAGTGTATGCTCGGCATTCCCCATGCCCACCTTCTTGCCGCCGGCGAAGATTTCGTGACGGCCATGCTCCTCGTACCACTTGGTGAGGGTGGCGGTCATGTGCATTTTCTCAATGATGTTGCGCCAGCCAATGCCCGTGTTGTACGCGCAGAAGCTGATTTCGCCTTCCTGTGTGGCATACGGAATGATGCACTGCTCGGTACGGCGGAAGTCGTAGTTGAAGAGGTCCTGGAACCACATTCCGGCGATAAAGAGGAAGTTCCAGCGGTCAGCGCGGCGCTTCTCGATGTCGGCCATGGTGCGGTCGCCAGTGACCTTGCCGTAATCGCGGCCCGTTGCGCCAAAGCACTTGTCGAACTTCTGCAGAAGGTCGGTAATGCGGAAATGCGTAGGCGACTTGCGCGGATCATAGTTGCGCAGCAGCGCCAGTGCCACTCCCACAATGGAGAGGAACTTGCCGCGGGCCGCGTCGTTGATCTTGGCCACGTCCTTTGCCAGACGGTCTGCGTTCAGGAAGGCTGTGACTGGGACAGCTTCCTTCGTTTCCTTATCAATCATAAGCGCCATGCCGATGCCGCAGTTCGGATGGCATCCGCAGGAAAGCTGGCCCCAGTCGGCGTTCGGTCCATGCACGAGGTCGGCCCAGTCTGAGAAGGTGCTCATAAAGCTGATGGGGAACCAGTCACGCGCAGGCTCGCCCAGTCCGGTCTGGTTTTTCACATCGTGCGCCATGTGCGAGAGCGTGTAACGCTGTGCCATACGGCGCTCGTCGGTAACAGCTTCGTCGCGGCCAGTGAAGGAGACCGGCTGGAAGCTGAGGAAATTGATCTTCTTAGGATTGTCCAGGGCGAACTGGATGATGCGGCCCACCTGCTCATTGTTGATGCCGTTGACGATGGTCGTAACCGGTACGATGTCCACGCCGGCCTCGTGCAGGTTGTGAATGGCCTGGAGTTTCACGTCAAAGAGGTTGCCCACCTTGCGGTGCGAGTTGGCGGCGTTTCCAATGCCGTCGAACTGGAGATAGGCATACCGCAGACCGGCTTCCGCAGCGGCTTTGCAGAACTCTTTGGATTTGGCAAACTCAATGCCGTTCGTCGCCGCCTGCACGGAGTTGTATCCCACCTTGCGGGCATAAGCGACCGCATCCAGGAAGTACGGCGAAAGCGTCGGCTCGCCACCCGAGAACTGAACCGACATCTGGCGGCGCGGTTTGATGGAGATCGCGTTGTCCAGCATGGTCTTGATCTCTTCCCACGTCAGCTCATGGACGAAGCCGACCTGGTTGGCGTCCATGAAGCAGGGGTCGCACATCATGTTGCAGCGGTTGGTCAGGTCAATCGTCAGGACCGAGCCGCGGCCGTGGGTGATGGTCGAAGTACCGTGGTTGTGCAGCTTTTCGTCGTTGTGGGCGCGGATGTCGCGGCCAGGAAATACCTCTTCGAGGTGGCGCGAGAACTCGGGGTCAATAGACATGATGTCTTCAAAGTGCCCGTGTTTGGGGCAGTCTTTGACCATCAGAATCTTGCCGTCGCGCTCAATGATCTGGGCCTTGATTTCGCCAACCTTCTCATTCAGAAGGATTTCGTGTGGCAGCTTGCCGTCGAGAATCTGCTGGCGGATTTCCGGCACGCACTTCGGGCAGAGTGAATCGGTCGTACGGGGCCAGCCCAGAGGCGGTTTTTCCTTTTCATACGACTTCAAAAGCGGCTTGTCAGACCATTTGGGAGTGAAAGAAGGGTTGGGGCTGATGCGGTTCAGTCTCTCGAAGACGGCCCACGCACCATTCGCTGCGATAGTGACCGCCCGTTCTGCGTATTTGACGGCTTTCGACATTTTTTCGATCTCCTGATGCTTTCTGGCCCGCTGACATCATGATGCAAAAGCATTTGGGGCAGAAAGCCAAGCTTAAATGCTTACCGGCCCTCGGGGGAAGTGTGAGTTTAGGTAACTGCCGCTTCCAGAGGACTTTACCAGCATTCAGCCTAGTCCCGGGGAGGCAAAAGAGGAATCCCTTTGGGCCGAATGGGGAAATTTCGTGTTCAGACGGGAATGGTCAGGGGCGAACGGGAAGGGAGAAACCTGCTGCTCCACCCATCCTGCCCGGGGCAAGTTGAAGGACGCCTTCGGCGTTGAAGTGAACTTTCTTTAGTGTTTTGTGCTGAAGCTGTTTCTGATCTGATCCAGTTCAGCCGGGCAAGTCTCATCCTCCCCTGTTTGCATTCCGATCAGTGTATACATCGCGAGGCCAGCTTTGGCTGAAACAACCTGTTCTGTGAACGATGTCCCCACTCCGACGCGTACGATTGCAGCAGGCAGATTGCCGAGCGTGCCACTGCTGTGGCCGTATACGCTCAATCCTGGCCTCAGGCTTAGATTGTGCTCGATCTTGGCCTGAAAACTTTCAGGAGAGCGGAAACTGAATTCTCTGATTAATATAACTTTGCAATTGCCGTTTACTTTTTCGGCATTAAAGTTGGTGTTCCCAGGCTGTGGGGTAACTTGCCAGCCATCAGGCAGCAAAAGTCTTAACCCCAGTAATTTATTTTCATACGCTACCCCGTTCGACGTACTTTGCACATCCATTGCAGAAAGGTTAATACCTGTTGCTGTCTGCGCGAACAGCCCAAGGGAAACCAACGCAATGACTGGGAGGATAATGATAATTGCAAAAGCAATAGGAACGGCAGGCGTGAGATGCCCCGCTATCGAAGATCGCCAGCTATGGTTTGCCAATTGTGGGAAGCTTTCAAACAGGCGTTTTCGCGCAATGCGATAGCCATCCAGGGCAAAGGCAAATTGCAAAAGCAGCAGGATGAAATCGAACCACGTAAAACCAGGGCTCTTTGACAAGGCTTTCACGCTTCGGCCAAGGACACCAACAATAAGGAACATCGCAATGCCCTTCCCGCGATCGCCGAGATAGAAGTAGCCAAACCCGTTTGTCAGTAAATTCAGGAAGCAGGCGATGCGAGGATTTCCACCGATGAGATAGGTTGAAATGCCCTGGTTGTATTCCAGCGCGGAAAAATAAGCATCAAGAAAACCAAAAATATACAGCGATATGGCAATGAAAATAGCGATGCCGGACAAGTTAAATTGTTTTGCGATGAGCGTGGCAATCCCCATCAGAAGCGAAAGATAAAAAAACGTAAAGGTGACCCATCCTGCGGTTCTGCGGTTTGCATAAACCTGGCCAATCCCGGGGAGAAGAACTGAAAGCAGGAAGGCAATTGCTGCGGATTTTGGCTTCTCTGGGCGTTCCGGTTCCAGCGGAGGTAATGGCGAATACTCACTCAGACCAAGCAGAGACATAAAGACATTCCACAAGAATGCGGCCACAGTATCATGCGAGCATGCGTATGAGAAGAGGAAAAAATTGCGATTTGATAAGTATTCTTGCTCATCCCTTAAAAGAAAATATTTGCCTTCTCCGTAACGTTTTCAGGCAGCATAGAT
>DASRBV010000119.1:0-13015 GCA_035653455.1 Pseudacidobacterium sp.
AGAACCAGGAAGGCTCACTCGCGATTACGATTGAAGAAAATGCACAGGTTTCGTGGGGACCGCGCCTGTCTGCATCCAAGTAATCATGGCAGGATCCAGTTCGTACATGATGCGGACGTTGATGACCCCTCCGGTCCCGCAACCCAAGCCGGAACCGCCGCCAGACCCGGAACCACGGCCGGGCGATGAGCCGGACGTGGTCCTTCCGCCCGGCCCGGACGATGATCCGGAGGAGACGCCGGACGTTGGCCCTATGCCGCCGGAACCTCTTCCGGCATAGTTGTTGTTTAGCTAATAACGGTAACGGCTTCGGCTTCAACGCTGGCGTGCGCACGTCCGCCTGCTCCCACCCAGGAGCGTGTCCATTGACGCGCGATGAGGCGCATCATGATCAGCACCAGACATGCGATACCGATATAGATGAGGAAGCCGGGCGAGTAGGACCCGGTGCGCTGCTTCGCCTGCCCCAGCAGGTTGGGCAGGATGGAACCGCCGAGCGCGCCGATTTCTCCGATCATTCCTCCGGCAACGGCCGTTGTAATGGGCCAGCGCAGCGGTACGAGCTGGAAGGTCGCGCCATTGCCTGCTCCCAGCGCCGCAAAACAAAGCATAAAGAGCAGTGTGGTGATGGCCAGTGATGGCGAAGTGGTAAGGCCGAAGAGACCGGCAATGGCAACCAGGAAGACAATCGTGAGGGTGTTGATACCGCCAAAGCGGTCGGCTAGCCATCCGCCGAGGACGCGCGTTCCGCTGCCGGTCAGAGTGGCAAAGACGGTCAGTGTTCCGGCCTGCACTTTCGAAACATGGAACTGCTTGAAGTAAAACGACGGCAGAAAGGTGGCCAGCCCAAGAAATCCGCCAAAGGTGATGATGTAAATGAAATTGAAGGCCCATCCATCACGCTCCCACAGGCAGCTCAGGTGTTCTTTCAGGCTCTGGTGCTCGATGTCTGGCGGCTCTTTTGCCATGAAGATCATGACCAGCAGGGGCAGCAGCATAAAGAGCGCGGCAAATCCATAGACGTTGTGCCAGCCAAAATGCTGGGCAAGCCGCGGGGCCAGAAGGGCCGCAACTGCGGTGCCGCTGTTCCCTGCTCCGGCAATGCCCATGGCCAGCCCCTTGTATTTCTTCGGGAACCATCCGGAGCCAAGCGAAAGCGCCACGCCGAAGCTCGCCCCGGCAATGCCCAGCAGGACGCCCATCGCCAGCACACTGTGATAGGTCTTCACGAACAGAAACCCGTATAGCAGCGCGATGACAATCGCTGACATCTCAACAATCGCGGCCTTCTTTCTGCCGATGTACTGGGAGAGAACGCCGAGTGGAAAGCGCATAAGCGCCCCGGCCAGCGTTGGGATTGAGACCATCAACCCAATCTGGCCCTGCGTAAGATGAAACTGCTCGGAGATGAACGGCCCCATCGCGCCATTCAGCACCCACACTGCGAAGCTGAAATCGAAATATAAGAAAGCAGCAAACAACGTGGGGATGTGCCCTGATTCCCGGAATGCTTTCAGTCCTGCCATTGTTTTGTTTTCTCCTCTAGTTCGGTGTCGAGCGCTCTACGCGCACGGCGCACTGCTTAAAATTTGGCTCGCGCGAAATCGGATCGTATGCTCCGAGCGTGACCAGATTTGAGTTCGATTCCGCAAAATGAAACGGCATAAATACTTGTCCCGGCGCAACAATTCCAGTAATGCGCAGCTCGACATTTTTTACACTGCTGCGACGCGAGTAAATGGTGACACGGTCGTGCGGCTTTAGCCGCAGGCGTGACGCGTCGGAAGGATTCATCTCAAGCCAGGCGTTTGGCACCATATTGTGCAGCAGTGCGACATTCGCGGTCTTGGTGCGCGTATGCCAGTGCTCGACGGTGCGGCCCGTGTTCAGAACAAAGGGATACTCTTCATCGGGCTGCTCAATGAACGGCTCCCATGGAACTGCGTAGAGACGCGCCTTACCGTCAGGATGTTGAAAGATCCCGTCTTGATACAAACGCGGGCCGCCCCATTGCACTCCGCCGCGCTCTTCGATTTCCTTCCATGAAAATTTGCTGTAATCGCAGAGGCGTCCCGCCGTAACGCGCTGCCACTCTCTGAATGCGTCTTCCGGTCCCCGCCAGTTTGGATAAAGTTGATCGCGCACCCTGAGACGGTCTGCGATGTCCAGGAAGATGTCGAAGTCCGGGCGCGCTTCTCCGGGCGGAGCGACGAGGCGGTTGACTTTGCTGACGCGGCGCTCGGAGTTGGTGAAGGTACCTTCTTTTTCTCCCCAGATGGCGGCGGGCAAAACCAGGTCAGCAAACTCGCCTGTAGGCGTGGGATGAAAGCCATCCTGGACGACAAGAAAATCGAGGCGGCGCACTGCGTCTTCAAACAGGCCGTAATTTGGAAATGAAACGGCGGGATTCGTCGCGATGATCCAGAGCGCCTTGATCTTGCCCGCGACTGCGGCCTCGATGATGTCTGGATAAGCAAGGCCGCGCGCTGGTGGGATGCGCTCGACCGGGATATTCCAGAGCTGTGCCAACTCTTCTCGGTCTTTGGCGCTCTCGAATTTGCGGTATCCCGGCAAACTGGATGTAAAGCCGCTTTCACGTGTGCCCATTGCATTGCACTGTCCGGTAATAGAGAACGGTGCTGCACCCATGCGGCCGATGTTGCCCGTCATCAGAGCGAGATTATTGATAGCAGCAACTGTGACCGCTCCCTGCGTAGAGTGGTTGACGCCCATCGTCCATCCAATGAACGATGCCTTCGCCCTGCCATACAAACGCGCAACGTGGAGGATGGTCTCTGGAGTGAGGCCGGTGATGGAAGCAACACGCTCGGGCGTGTATTCGGCAACATGCGTGGCGAGTTCTTCGTATCCGGTGGTGTGCTGCGCGATGTATTCAGCGTCTATGAGGCCTTCATGAATCAGAACGTGTGCGATGCCATTGAGCAGTGCGATGTCGCTGCGCGGCTTGATGGGCAGATGAATGTCTGCCATCATTGCTGTCTTGGTTACACGTGGATCAACAACGATAAGTGTGCGATGTTTGTTGCGATCGAGCCGTTGACACAGAATCGGATGATTATCTGCGATGTTCGCGCCAATGAGCAGAATGACGTCGGCATGCTCCATATCGGCATACGCGCCGGGAGGGCCATCGCTTCCGAACGAGAGCTTGTATCCGCTGACAGCGCTCGCCATGCAAAGAGTAGTGTTGCCATCGTAGTTACGCGTTCCGAAGCCAAGCTGCACGAGTTTGCCCAGTGTGTAGAACTCTTCTGTGACAAGCTGGCCTGTGCTGATGACGCCGAAGGACTCCGGGCCATATTTCTGCTGAATCGCTCGAATGCGCAAGAGCATTGTGTCCAGCGCTTCGTCCCATGAAACAGGGGACAGCGTGCCGTTTTTGCGCAGCAATGGCCTGGTCGCCCGTCCGGGCGCGGTGAGAATGTGGTGCTCACTTAACCCTTTCGGACACAGCTTGCCTGCGTTCACCGGGTGGTCAGGATTGCCTCGTACAGCGACGGCCTTGCCTTTACGAATGCCCACTAACATTCCGCAGCCTACGGAGCAATAGCCGCAGGTGGTCTTCACCCACTTTTCAGCGATGCGCGAAGCGGAGACGGGTCCGGCCTCGGGGTCGTATCCATAGGCATATTTACCCTGGAGCGTGTCCAGCCCAAGCGCCCGGCGCAGGCGCGCGATTGCGTTCATTCTCCGCCTCCGCGCACGAAAGTGAGGGCCATGTTGAGCGGCACAACCGAAATAAAGAAGAGACAGCGCGAGAGGAGCACCCCTGTAACTGCTGCCAAAGCAGCGGCCACATTCAGATGATTGGCGGTCAGCACCATGCAGAGGGCCACCAGACCACATGATGTAAACAGAAGTGCTCGCAATAGCGGCGTATTCAGCAGGGCTGCGCTGGCGCGTTTCTCAAAGAGTGAGGCGCGGCCCAGCCGCACGAGCTTTGCACCGAAGTTGGCCAGCCAGAGTGTTCCGGCAAGTATGACGGGCCATGCAGAAGATCCAGCAGGATTGGCTGAAAGCAGAGGCGCAGAAGCAAACCCAAGCAGCGCAGCGCTCATAAGAAAATCTATGGGCGTATGCACCATGTTCCACGCCGGGCGGGCCGGAACGAGATAGATGAACGCGCTCGCGGTGTTTCCGGCGATGCCGAGAAGCGCGGCCATCCATGCAAAACTGAGAATGGCCCAGTGCGGTGACCGCGGAAGCCAGGACAATGCCGTGGCCATGAACAGCGCGCCGGAGAACAATCCGAACAGGAGCACTTCGCGGCTCAACCATGAACGCCGCCACATTTTGAGGGCACGCCATGCGTACGCTGGCCTGCCGAGATGGAAGACGGAGATGTTCAGTGCGATTCCGGTTGCGAGCAGTAATGCTGTGAATGCAAGCTTCCCTGCACCTTGAAGCAAAAGCGCGCCAACGAGTGTGCCAATGATGGCCTGCATCAGCGTAGTCATGGCCACAAGTGACAAATGCGGATGCTCAGGATGAATGCGGTCTGTGTCTACGCGCTCCAGGACAGTCGCCGTGTTTTCCGGCAGCGTGATGCGCGTGGTCGAAATGGTCTGCCCGGCTGCGGGCATTCCGGGAGATTCCGCAGCCGAGTAGTCCGCACGCCACTCTGCGATGTTCACAATCTCAACCTCGATTGCCTTCTCAGGACACGCATTGACGCACGCAGGCTCAAAGCCGTCCGCGAGACGCCCGTAACACATGTCGCACTTGCCGACAACGCCGCGCTCAGGATTAAACTGCGGAACACTGTAAGGACAATTCCAGACGCAGTACTGGCAGCCGATGCACGCTTCTGCCGAATGCAGGACAATTCCTGTCATCGGATCTTTGGTGTATGCATTGACGGGGCATCCTTTCAGGCAGTCGGGGTCCAGGCAATGATTGCAGCCCATCGAGAGATAATGCCGCTTTGTATTGGGCCATGCGCCGCCTTCAATTTCGCCAATACGCCGCCAGTGGATCGCCGCCGGATTGCCATTCTGCTCATTGCATGCAACCTCGCACGAACGGCAGCCGATGCACTTGGTCATATCGAAGTGAAAGCGGTACTGCTCACCATTTGCAGGCAGGCGGTCTGGGACAAGCGATGTGCTCTGCGGCGGCGGCACATCCATTTCGGCAAGCGTCACACGCACGAAGTTTTCGTCTGTTCCAATCCGTTCATGTAGCGGCAATGACACGTGTGCGTTCCTTTCAATCGGGACTCGACTGAATAGACTCCGGCTGTCCCATATCTCGCGGAGATCCGGGTTTGCCCTGCATTGGATGTTCGCTAGTACACGTCGCGGTGATAGCGATGGTCGTCTTTCAACTGGCGCACGTACTCCTTCGCGCCATCGTGGTCCATGTTTCCCTGTCTGGAAACAATCGTGTGCAGCGCGGCGTCCACATCTTTTGCCATGCGCGATGCATCGCCACAAACATAGATGCTGGCACCGTCCTGCAGCCACGACCAGAACAACGGAGCATTTTCCAGCATCCGGTCCTGCACGTAAATTTTGTGCTCCTGGTCGCGCGAAAAAGCAGTGTCCAGACGTGTGAGGTGTCCATCGGCAACCATGCTCTCGAGTTCTTCACGATATAGAAAATCATTGGCCGCGTTCCGGTCGCCGAAGAAGAGCCAGTTTTTGCCTTTTGCACCACGCGCGCGGCGCTCATGCAAAAAGGCGCGGAAAGGCGCGATCCCTGTTCCCGGACCGATCATGATGACGGGAGTGTCCGGATTTTCCGGCAGCCGGAACTTCTTGTTGGGCTGGATGTAAATCGGCACCCGCTCACCGACAGGTACGCGATCTGCAACCAACGTAGAGCACACGCCGCCGCGCTCGCGATTTAAAGAGCGGTAGCGCACGACAGCAATAGTGGTATGTACTTCTCCAGCGTGCACAGATGGGCTGGAAGAGATGGAATACAGACGTGGCGTGAGCCTTGGCAGCATGGTGACGAGGTCCACGGGATTGTGAATCACTCCCGGGCACTCTTCCAGAATGTCAATGAGGCCGCGCTCGTAAACATATTGTTCAAGATGCGTCTGCTGCTCTGGCGCAAGCAGGCCGAGCAACCGCTTGCACTGGCCTATCGTTGCATAACGCTCGATGAGCTTGCGGTTCAATTTTGTAATCACCAGGTGATGGCGCAGGGCATCCTTCAGAGAGACCTGCCCGGCTTTCTGGATTTCGACCTGCTCTTCTCCGGAGAAGCGCAGCAAATTGAGAATGTCCTCAACGAGTGCAGGATCGTTCTGCGGAATAATTCCGCAGGCATCACCCGGTTCATATCTTATGCCCGATTCAGCGATGGACCAGGTGAGATGCAGCGTCGTTTTGGTTGAGCCATCGCGCGTGAGCGGCAGCTTTTCCTTAAGCGGAGCGAGGTAGGGATTGTCGCGTGTGACGGTTGCGGGCGGTGCTTCTCTCACCAGTGCCGGAGACGCAATCGCAACCGACGGCGGCATTGCCGGCATTTCGGGAGTGGCTGCTGCGGGCTGTTGACCTCCTTTGGAGATGGCATCGAGCCGTTTGAACAGTTCGTCCTTCCAGCGCGCAAACGGTCCGTCTGTTTCTACATCGCACTCCACGCGGTCGAGTATGCGTGTTGCGCCAAGCGACAAGAGCTTGTTGTCGAGGTCAATTCCAAACTTGCAGAAGGTTTCGTAATGGCGGTCACCAAGAGCAAAGACTGCGTATTGCAGATTTTCGTAGCGCGGAAAGTGCTCGACGCAGACCTGCTCGTAGAAGAACTGCGCAGAATCCGGCGCTTCTCCCTGACCATAGGTGCTGACAAGAAAGATGGCGTAACGCTCCAGCGCGAGCGCGGCAGACGTATATGCTTCCAGCGATGTTAGTGTTGCGTCAAAGCCTTTGGCCTTCAGTTCTTTTGTTAATTTGCGCGCCAGACCTTCAGCCGTACCAGTCTGCGAGCCGTAAAAGACAGCAATCTTCAGCGGTGCAGGTTTCGCGGCAATCTCCGGTACGGGGGCGCTTGAAAACATTCCGGCAAGAAAGCCATTGAGCCAGGCGCGCTGCTCTTTTGAGAAAGGTGCGTCGTCGGGAACAAATGGGACCATTTGCGTCATCGCTGCTAAACCGCCTTTTCCATACAGAAGGATTTGAGAGTTTCGATGTCATGTCTGCGCGTGAATGAGAGGAAGGACTCTCCTGCATCACGCCGTTCCATGTATGCGGTAAAGAGTCGCTCCATGACCGGAGGCAGGTCTGTGGCCTTGATGGAGGGAATCAATTCGCGCGCAAGGCCCTGCTCATTGTCCGCACCGCCTCCGACCACGACCTGGTAGCCTTCTTCGCCCTGCACTGTTGCACCGAGTAGGCCGATGTCGCCGACATAATGCTGTGCGCAGGAGTGCGGGCAGCCTGTAACATGCAGGTTCACGGGCTGGTCTATGACGAAGCGCTCATCAAGAAAGTTGGCCAGTTCTACTGCGTGGTGCTTGGTATCAGTAGCGGCATAGCGGCAACCTTTGTTTCCGGTGCATGCGACCGTGCCGCGCATGACTGTGCCTGCCGTGGTCTTGAGTCCAGCCGCATGAATGGCCGCTGTAGCCGCTTCCACATCCTGCGTCCTGATATTGGGAATGATGAGGTTTTGCCATACGGTAAGCCGCATCTCCCCTGTGCCAAAATGGTCAGCGACTTCTGCCAACGCGCGCATCTGCGCTGCGGGCAATTTGCCAACAGGAACAGCAATACCGATGTAATGCAGCCCAGGCTGCTTTTGCGGGTGCACGCCGATGTGTCCCGTGCGGTCAATTGGCCTGCGCGGTGCGCACGTTTCCGCAGGAAATCTCAGCAGCGGAAACGCAAGGCGCTTTTCTGTTTCTTCCAGAAATTTTTCAACACCCCAGCGGTCAATTAAATATTTGAGCCGTGCTTTTTTGCGGTCAGTACGGTCACCGTTTTCATTGAAGACCCGAACCATTGCAGCGGCGACTGCGACAGTCTGGTCAGGGGTCAGGAGCACTCCGCAATCAGTTGCGAACTGTTTATGCCCGGTAATACCGCACAGCAGTACGCGGAAATAGATGCCTGCCGGGATGTCATTGCCTTCATCTACGTGGGTTGCAATAAAGCCAATGTCGTTGGTGTCCGCCAACACGCTGAG
The DNA here is from genome assembly GCA_035653455.1 of Pseudacidobacterium sp. Lineage (GTDB taxonomy): Bacteria > Acidobacteriota > Terriglobia > Terriglobales > Acidobacteriaceae > Pseudacidobacterium. Next base: position 8,155 of record DASRBV010000119.1, read on the forward strand.
CGAGCCGCCATTATCAAATGCAACATTGAACTTGCGCGGGATTCCATACATATCGCGCGAGTTGAGGATGTAGAAGTGCAGGGCCTCGGCCAGCGGGGCCACATCGTAGAGTTCGACTGGATCAATCCCGGTGAGGGGCGAAGCAGTGATGTTGCGAATGTTGTCCGCACCCGAGCCGCGCGAAGTCAGCCCGAGCGTTTGCAGCTTGTTCAGCACGCGGACGATGTCCTTCGGCTGAAATTCGCGGATCTGCATGTTGCCGCGTGTCGTAATGTCCGCGCGGCCAGAGCCCCAGTCTTCGGCCATCTGGGCCAGCCCTCGCATCTGATGCGAGTGCAGAATGCAACCGGGAATGCGCAGCCGCAGCATGAAGGAGTCCTGCGCCGGAGCCACGTAAAAGAGACCGTGAAACTTGAAGCGAAAAACATCTCCACCAGAGGGCGGACGGTTTTCATTTGCGTGCGCGAGAATCTTGTCCCAAATGTCGAGCGGATTCTCTTCATACTTCCAGCGTTCTTCTTTGCTTAGATCAGACAGTGGTGTGCCGAAGATTGTCTCTTCCGCTTCATCGGACTTGGCGGCCTGGTTTGCACCACCTGAAGCAGGATCGTGCGTGATCAGGCCGGTTGCTGTGTGCCCGACATAAGGGAGCTTGCCGCGCTGCGTGATTCCGGCAAAGAAACCCTGCAGATAGTACTTCTGCTCTTCTGTGAAATCCGGCGTGTTGGTGAACACCTGTGTTGCCATGACAGAAATCCTTGTTTCGATGTAAATATGCGTTCGCTGAATCGAGCAGCTGTTCAAAGCTCTTCACGGAGCGCAGTAAGTTGTTCAGGAATTTCTGCCATGACACGGCGTGGTGTCAGGCGGACTTGATGATTTTGATCATACTTCGGCTGTTTTTGCGAAGCAAGATGCGTCCGGAACAAATACGCGGTTTTTCGCATTATTTCTTTGCTCCTCTCTGCTCCACATCAAAGCGATATACCAATTCTGCGTATCCGTATTGCGCATCGTGATTGGCTGGATAAATCTTTTCTATGACCTGTTTTCCCCATGCATGCGCGTAATAGAAGTTCAAACCAATGTTCTTTGTCGTCTGCCAGTCTGCGCTCATGTCAAACATGGAAGCGAACGATGTACTGTTGTTTCCCGGGCGGCCCTGGTAGCCGAAAACCTTGTTGTCATAGGCCCCGCCGCCGAGATACCAGAGATCTTTTCCTGAAGTAAGTTGTAACCAGTGCAGGTCTGTGCGCAGGGCCAGTTTTCCTACTGGTTTTTCAGCTACCTGAATAAAGCTGTCTGTGCTGTTCATCAGGTTGTAGAAAGGCATGCGCGCGTAGATGCGGGGCGTAGGCAGGACCTGAAAGAACGTTCCGTGCGTATTGTCGGCAGAGTTCTTGTCGCCGCTTCCGCGAAACCATCCGGCACGCAGCCACGGGGACGGTGCGGCCTTGCTGAACTTGTATCCACCTTCGAGGGCCACGGCATTGGCACTGTGATCAAGCTTGCCCCAGCTTCCGTTCTGCACTGCTCCCCAGAAGAGAAAATCCAGTTGGCCTGCGCCTACCGGCACGGCAGCGAGCAAATCCCCGCCGTAAGTCCCAATACGAATGTTGCCGTGGTCTTTAGCGCGTACAGCCAGAGCGCGGTTGTCTGTTTTGGTGATGCCTGTGCGTCCATCGTGATAGCCAAGGGCAAAGGCCCGCCACAAGACGTGCTGTTTTGCCGTGGTCTGCGTAAAGGCAAGATACTGCAAGTCCACATTCAGCTCAGGATTGCCGTTCATGTTGAAGACGCCCTGGTCGGCGCGGGCTGCGAACCCTGTGATGTCCCATGAACTGGAGCCGAAGTGCGCGTCGGCACCGTCAAAACTGCGCTGGGCAGTTGAAAAGCCAAAGTTTCCAATCAGGCGATGCGTGATGCGGTTTGCCTGTAGCCAGGCGATAGTCGCGTTTTTCGGCTGCATCTCCTGTCCATCAATGAACTCAAAACGCCCGAGGCGCACGTTTTTGTCCGTGCCGTTGAAGTGATAGCGCAGAAATCCCTGTTTGAAGAATGCGGCGGCTGCATTGCTGTTGTTGCTATTCGAGGCATAGTAAGTAGCGCCAAGCCCAAGCTGGCCCTGCGCAGTTATGGGGGAAACAGCGTTGTCTGGCGCCCAAAGTACAGAGGGCTGCGCAACCTCTAATTGCCAGTCCCAATGCTGAAGCCGTTGCGCAATCCCTATACGCAGAAGGTTCTCAAGATATCCATAGGTCTCAGACTCTGGCGGAGCAGCAAACCACTGCCATGCATTCACACGCGCGCGGTCATAGACAGAAACGCTGAATGGCAACCCACCTGAAGGTTTGCTCTGCGCAATGGAAGCTGCCGGGACCCCGGCTATCGCTACTCCCAGTAAAAACAAAGCACATCGAAATAGTCTTTTCATAATCTCTTGCCCCCATAAAATTGAGTGATTCAGATACGCCTCTTCCTTCTTCCTGCTGATTGCGAAGGAACAGCCTGTCTTCAGACCTCTACAACCTCAGGTTGTGCAGCAGAAGCTATTGCTGACTCAGATTTAAGCTCTGCCCCGCTCATCCACAGCATGGGCAGGCCAACAAAAAGTAGGCCACCCAACAGATTTCCCAACGTGACTGGAACCTGGTTCCATAACCACCAGTCCCGCAGAGACACAGGCGCGCCCATCAGCATTCCTGCCGGGATGATGAACATATTTACGACCGAGTGCTCGTATCCCAGGGCGAAGAAAGTAAAGATGGGCAGCCAGCAGGCGACGATCTTGCCCAAAGTCGAGCGCGAGGTCAGGCCCATCACAACGCCCATGCAAACCATCCAGTTGCAGAGCATCGCTTTGACGACTGACAATCCGATGCCTGCCGCGCCCAGCTTTTGATACGCCAGCGTCTTGGCCTGAGCGGCCGCCACAATCAGCGCGCCTGCTCCAGCAACCGGGGTGTGGTGAAACTGCGTGATGACCATTGCATACATCCACGCGTAGAAAAGCCCTCCGGCCAGATTGCCGAGAAAGACCAGAGCAAGGTTTGCCAGCACGCGCGGCAGGCCAATTTTCCCTGCAATCCATGCTGTTGGCAGCATGGCGAAGCTGCCCGTCACCAGTTCGAGTCCCAGAACGACGATCATTGCGAAACCAACTGGAAAGAGAATTGCACCAACGAGCGGCGGCAGGCTTTGCGACGTAGATGTGAATGCAATGGTGGTCGCAAATCCAAGCAATGCGCCGGAAAGGAATCCGCGCATCAACAATTGCCCCACAGGCAACTGCGACTTGCTGACGGCGTTGGCCAGAAAGCTTTCCGCAACTTGCACGGGTTTGACGTAATCCATAGACACTCCTGATGGGTCGTGAAAGTGATACACGCATGCACAGAACTGATCGGTGCAGAAAAAATTTCTTTGGATTGCTCAACGGAGAGCAGGAGAAAGAACAGTGGACACTGCGAGGTGCCCTTCGGAACTGTTGCTTTCATTGAGCAATACCATGGTGCAAATGTGATTGCAATGAAGTTTTCGTCTCAAAGCGCGAACGAAAAGACTTTTATGGAAGCAATAAACAAATTCAATTCCAGATGGCCTTGACAACGATTCATGACAAGATAGAACTATCCAGGCGGCCACGTAAGCCGCCCGTCCAGCAAAACCGCAGGAGGACAACCATGGCGCATGCAAGCTTCAACGGACTTCGTGTCCTGTCGCTTGAATCCCGCCGCGCCACAGAAGTTGCCAAGCTCATCCGTACCTATGATGGCGAACCGATCGTCGTGCCTTCGATGCGAGAAGTCCCTGCATCTACAAACAAACAGGCGTTTGAGTTCGCTGACCGCCTGATCCATCGCGATTTCGATCTTGTTGTTTTTCTTACGGGTGTCGGCGTTCGCACACTGGTAAACGTGGTTGAAACCAGGTACGATCGCGAAGCGTTTCTTGGCGCTCTTCGCACGGTGAAAGTAGCAAGCCGGGGCCCCAAGCCATCCAGTGTTTTAAAGGAATTTAAAGTACCGATCGCCGTGACTGCGCCCGAGCCATGCACCTGGCGGGAAGTGCTGTCATCGCTCGATCATGCTTTTGGAGATTCGCTTAAACAGTTCCGTGTTGCTGTACAGGAATATGGCGCGTCGAATCCGGAGTTACTCACGGGCCTTACAGAACGCAGCAAAGAGCTCACCAAGGTCCCCGTCTATCAGTGGGCCCTGCCGGAGGACGTGCAACCTCTGCGCGAAGCCGTACTTGCTATTGCAAATGGCGGCATAGATATCGCCCTCTTCATGACGGCCGTACAGGTGATCCACCTGTTTCAGGTTGCCGAACAGATGAACTATGTAGAAGAGCTGCGGCGCGGACTACAGTCCATTGCAGTGGTCTCCATTGGACCGACTACATCGGAAGAGTTGCGGCATTATGGCATCACACCGGATTTCGAGCCGTCCCATCCAAAGATGGGCTTTCTGGTGAATGAAGCAGCACAGTATGCAGGACGTCTGATAGAAGAGAAGCGCAATAAAAATCCGGATGCGGCCCCATCACCTTTGCAAATACAAAGAGTGCCGCGCGTTGCGCCTTCTACTCCGGCCATGGCTGGCTTTCGCGATGGCCTCGCCGCCTTTGATTTTCTGCACGAAATTTCCAGTCGCATCGCGTCGGCTGACGCCTTCCATGCCGTTTTGGACCGTATCGTTGATTTCGTCTCCAGTGTCATCCCATGCGATTCCTGCTTCATCTACGTGCTCGAACAGGACAAGCTGGTGCTGCGCGCCAGCAAAAACCCTCATGCTGATGTAGTGGACAGGCTCGATGTTCGTCTGGGCCAGGGCATCACAGGCTGGGTAGCGCAGCA
>DASRBV010000120.1:0-4423 GCA_035653455.1 Pseudacidobacterium sp.
GCTACGCTCTGAGTTCTTCAACCTCTTTAACACTCCGCAATTCAACAATCCGAATGCCACGGTTGGCACGGTTGGTTTTGGGACCATCTCTTCAGCAGGTTCTCCAAATACATTGCAGCGTGTATCGAGAGAGGTACAGCTCGCGGCCAAGGTGGTCTTTTAGAGGAGAGGATTCTCCGGGTATGTCCAATTTCTCCGGGTCATTCGCGGAGGGCGCGGTCTACGGAGATTTTCTCTGCTGTCAGTTGCAGCACGGATGTAGTGTCGCCTCTGCGCTCTGCCTCTGAGATGGCAGCGCGCAGCTCGCGCTGCCGGCGCTCGAAGTACAGGCGGCGCAGGGTTTCGAGCGCGGCGGCGATGTGCTCTTTGTCGAGCGGGGTCAGCTCGTCCATCAGTGCCTGGGCGAGAAGGCTGCGGTCGCGCGGGTCGGGGACGGCATCCATCGGCGACTGCGAATCGCGGTGCCGCAATTGCGCGAGGATGTGGGAGGTAGTCAACCCGGAGAAGTGCGCTTCATTGGCATCAAAGCCTGCGGCGGCGGCCTGAAAAACAGCATCTGTTTGCGATGAGGCGAGCGCGCGCAGCATCATCCTTTCTGCCTCGCTCAACTGGGGCATGGTGTTTGAAAGCGAATCGCGCCGTTTGGCCGCGGCCTGCTTCAGCTCTTCGCGCACCAAAGCAGAATCAATGCCGAGCTTCTGCGCGGCATCGGCAGCGAATTCATCGCGGGCAATGCGGCTGGGCACGCGCCGGATGTGAGGCAGCAGAAAATTGAGCGCTTCGATTTTTGCATTGGCCGTGTTGGGCGGGAAAAGCTGGCGCGCGCGTTCTACAAGATAATCCTGGTGACGTTTTGCTGTGCGCAGTGCGGCGATGTATGCCTGCGCGCCGTGCTCGCGGATGTAGCGGTCAGGGTCGAGTCCACCTTCGAGCGTGACCACCCGCACGTTGAAGTCTTCTTCAGTGAGGAGCGCGATGGACTTTTCAGCTGCATTTGCGCCTGCTGTATCGGGGTCAAAGTTCACGATGACCTGTTTTGTGTAGCGGCCCAGCAGTCGCACCTGTGATTCAGTAAATGCTGTGCCGCTGGTGGCAATCACGTTGCGGACGCCCGCCAGATACGCTGAGATGCAGTCCATCTGGCCCTCGACAAGCACGGCGAAATTCAGTTCGCGGATGGCCTGTCGCGCCTTGTCGAGATTAAAAAGCACATTGCTTTTGGAATAGAGCGGCGTCTCAGGCGAGTTCAGATACTTTGGTCCGGCTTTCTCGCCTGCTTCGAGAGCGCGGGCGGTAAAGGCGATGATGCGGCCCGATTCATTCGCAATAGGAAATGTAACGCGCTTGCGGAAGCGCGAATAGAGCGGGCCCGGCGAGCCGTCTTCCTGCTCCTTGAAGGAGAAGAGTCCGGAAAGACGCAGGGTTTCAGTATCCGCCACGGATTGCAGGCGCTCACGCAAGGCGTGGAAGTTGTCTGGTGCATAGCCGAGGCGAAACGTTTTGATGTCTTCGGGCCTGAGGCCGCGTCCGGAGAGATATTCGCGCGCCAAGGCCCCTTCAGGCGAGCGCAACTGCTCTTCAAACCAGGCGCAGGCGAGTTCGTGCAGCTCGAGCAGCTTTGCCCGCAGGCGGCCTTCCTTCGCCTCTTCTTCTGAAGAAAATTCGCGCTTCGGCAGAGGGATGCCGCACTTCTGCGCAACAAAGCGCACGGCCTCGGGAAAGCTGATGTTTTCGATCTTCTGGATAAAGGTGAAAACGTCGCCGTGCTCGTGGCAGCCGAAGCAGTAGAAGATCTGCCTGGTGATGTGGACGGAGAAGGACGGCGTCTTTTCCTTGTGGAATGGACACAGTCCGGTGTAGTTTTGAGCGCCGGCCTTCCTGAGGCGCACGTATTCGCCGATGATCTTCACAATGTCGGCCTGCTGTTTTACTGATTGCGCAAAGTCAGACACAAGATACAGGACATTCGTGTGGAATTTCGTTTCTCTCTTATAGGGTACGGCATGGCCGGACATACCGAATTTTTTACTTGCCGTAAATGGATTTTTTCGAGTAAAACAGAGCCACTTACGGTGATATAGGTCTCGCCCCCCACGAACGCCTGAATCCAGCTTGAGGCCATTCCTTTGAACTTACTTCTGCGCGGATTTCTGTTGCTTTCACTCACTTCCATCGCCCTTTTCTCTGCAACCGCTTCTGATTTTCAGCAACCCACGAGGGAAGAACTCAGCATGACCTCCGATCCGGCGGCCCCAGGTTCGGATGCGGTGTATCTGTTCCGGCAGGAAACATCGGACGACAAGCTGCATTTCCATTCGCTCTATGCGCGGATCAAAATCCTTACCGAAAAAGGGAAGAAATATGCGGACGTAGAAATTCCTTACGAAGGCCGGACGTTTACCATCCGCGCCGTCGAGGGGCGCACGATCCATCCGGACGGGACCGCCATTCCTTTTACTGGAAAGCCCATAGACAAGCTGCTGTTCAAGAGCGGCGACAGGCGCATCATGAGCAAGGTCTTCAGCCTGCCGGACGTGCAGGTAGGCAGCATCATCGAATACCGCTACGTGCTCGCTTATGAAGACAACATCGCGTCTTCGCCGCAATGGTACATTCAGCAGCCATTGTTTGTTCACAAGGCGCATTATCACTTCAACCCGACGACGCATGAACTGGTCAGCAACAGCGAGCATGGCAACGTGGTGAACAGGCTACTGTACACGCAGGTGCTGCCTCCGGGGGCGAAGGTGCGGGACGGGCTTGATGGCTTCGATCTGGAGGTAGAAAACATTCCGGCCATTTCCGATGAGGAGTACATGCCTCCGATGCGCAGTGTCTCCTATCGCGTGCTGTTCTATTACACCGCCGCCTATTCCGGTGACGACTACTGGAAGGAGATGGGCAAATACTGGTCAAAGGACGTCAATCGCTTTGCTGCGCCTTCGGCAAAGATGCAGCAGGCCGTGCAGCAGATTGTTTCCTCCGGCGGCACTGAGGAAGAAAAGCTCAAAAAGATTTACGCCGCTGTAATGCAGCTTGAAAACACCAGCTTTACCCGCGAGCGCACGGCGGCGGAAAACAAAGCGCTGGGGCTGAAAATAAAGACGGCGGACGACATCTGGGAGCAGAAGCGCGGCAATGAAGATGAGCTGACGCGCCTCTTTATCGCCATGGTGCGTGCTGCGGGAATGAAGGCGTATGACATGATCGTGACCAACCGGGACCGCGATCTGTTCGTCAAGTCGTATCTGGATTGGGACCAACTGGACGATGAGATTGCGATTGTTCCCGTCAACGGAAAGGAAATGTTTTTTGATCCCGGCCAGCGCTACTGCGAATTCGGTAAGTTGCACTGGAAGCACACCATGGTGCAGGGTATTCGCCAGACAGACAGCGGAACAGAAATTACCAATACGCCGTCGCCTACTTACAAAGACACGGTGGTAAGCCGCTTTGCCGATCTGACCGTAGACGCCGAAGGCAAGGTCAGCGGCGTCATCCGTATCAACTACACGGGAAGCGATGCCCTGTACTGGAGACAGTTTGCCCTGCGCAATGACGAAATGGAGACAAAGAAGGCCTTCGAAGACGCGCTCCAGCGGACCATGCCGCCAGGCATCGTGGTCAAGACAAACCACTTCATCGGCCTTGCGGACTATAACACCGTCCTGATGGCGCTTGTAGACGTCAGCGGCGGCATGGGGACGGCCACAGGGAAGCGCATCTTTCTGCCCGGGACGTTTTTTGAAGCGGGCGCAAAGCCTCTCTTCGCGCATGAGAAACGCGAAAGCCCTGTAGACCTCCATTACCCCTACATGGTGACAGACCAGGTGAAGCTCACTCTGCCTGCCGGCATGGTCATTGAAAATACGCCGAAGGACACTGAGATTCCGCTGCCGAAATTTGCCGATTATGTGGCCAAATACAAAGGCTCGACAAACAGTTATAACTATGGCCGCCTCCTGGTGATGGCGAATATTTTCTATGAAGCAAAGGAATACCCCGACCTGAGGGGCTTCTATGCGAAAGTGAATGCGCAGGACCAGCAACAGATCGTGCTCCATATGGAAGCAGCAGCAACAAAGGAGCAGTAAATGCGCATGAAAACACTCAGTCTGCTCGGTTTGGCGGCATGGTTTTCTGTCGCAGGCGCCCGCGGCTCCACACCGCCTGTTCCGGACTGGGTGCAACAAGCCGCGTCTGTTCCGGTAACTCCTCCAGCCGGAGCAAAGGCCATCGTTCTTTTGCGCGACGAACTGCTTACAGTACAGCCCGATGGACAAGCGAGAATCCGCCGCAGAGAAGTCATCAAACTGCTGCGCCCTCAGGGGCGTGAATATGGGGAACTCTTTGCCGGAAACGGCATGGGCAAAAAGCTGCTCTCGTTCCATGCATGGAGCATCGCGCCCGATGGCCATCCATA
>DASRBV010000121.1:0-6272 GCA_035653455.1 Pseudacidobacterium sp.
GAATGCGGTGGAAGTCCCTATGATCGGCGATGGTCATCTGCAGGCCATTGCGGGAAACCGGAACAAGTGGATGATCCGCTATCTGCCTTTTAAAGGAGAAGCGCGACTACTGACGGAAGTCGAGTCTTCATGCCAGCCGACGGAAGAACCGGTGAGCCATGATGTGACGCTTATCTTTACCTGCCCACGGTCTGGAAATGACCACCTGGTCAGCGCGATCAATCTGGATGGAAAACTTCTGTGGCAACAGCGATGGGACGCACGCTACATCTGGCCGACGTTCCAGCTCACGCAGAACGGCAGCCGCTTCGCCTATAGCTCGTTGGAGGTGTCGCGCCCGGTTGGCCCCATGGATCCGGTGGACCAGGATTCGATTCTGAAGCAGATGGTGGGGGTGTTTGATACCGCATCAGGCAAATTGCTTCTGGTGAAGAATGCCACGCCGATACTCAGCGCGGGACAGAATTATGCGCTTTCTCCGGATGGTATGCGTTTTGTTATTTTGCGTGAGGGCGCGCTTGAGGTGTACAACCTGCCACCTATATCTGAGCATTGAGAACGGAACGTGCGGCCACATCCTCAAAGAGATGCGGGTGATTGCAGAATGATGCCAAGCGGGCCGCAGCTCGGGGTGGCCCAGCATTCATTTATAACTTGAACAATTCGCGCAAACGTCTTGTTTGGGCGCGACTTACCGGTATCTCCGTCTGCTTCTTATCATCCATCCGAAGCTGGTAGCTGCTCTTGAACCACGGTACGACTTCCTTGATGTGGTTGATGTTCACCACATAAGAGCGATGGGCGCGCCAGAAGATGGCCGGGTCGAGTTGTTCGAGCAGTTCTTCAAGTGTGCGGCATTTGGATTGGCCTTCCAGCGTGGGCGTTGCGACTGTGATGACGCCTTCGTCAATTGAGGCAAAGCAGATGTCTTTCTGGTCAATCAAGAAGAGGCGGCTGTGTGCCTGAAGGACGATTTTTCCGCTGTGACGCTGCGGTTGTTGCTGCTGCTCGATGAGCTTGAGCAAGGCGCTGAGGCTGGCGTTGTCGCCCAAGTCGCCGATTTTTTCGTGTCCGTGGACCTCCTGCAAGCGCTGACGGGCGCGTTCTATGGCCTGCAGGACGCGGTCACGGTCGAAAGGCTTGAGCAGATAGTCAATGGCATTTACGTCGAATGCCTTGACGGCGTATTGATCGTAGGCCGTGGCGAAGATGATCTGCGGAAGGTGCTCGCTTTCGCCGTGTTCCAGCAATTTTTTCAGGACGGCGAAGCCGTCCAGGCCGGGCATCTGCACGTCGAGAAATACGACGTCAGGCTGGTGTGTGCGGATGAGGTCCACGGCCTCGATTCCATTGGTCCCCTGCGCCAGGACTTCGACACTGCCGGTGGTGTCGAGGAGGTATTTCAGCTCTTCGCGGGCGAGCTCTTCGTCATCAATAATGAGCGCAGTCATGGCCATAGGTGGAACTTAAAGTATAGGAAGGACTCGCCAGCCGAGGCAAACTTCCGCGCTGGGCGTCAATCCTGAAAAGCGTGCAGACGCGCGGGGCGATTGTCTGAAGCAAGGTTATGTCCGCAGTGGACGCAGTAGACATCGGTGATGCGCACGCTGCGGAAGCACTTTCCGCAGGAGGCGGAAATCTGATACGCGCATTGCGGGCAGAAGTGGTACTCACTCTGCACCCGTGTTCCGCAGGCAGGGCAAAGCGAAATGATGGGCTGGCGCAAAAGAAAATACAGCACGGCGCCAATTCCTCCGGGCATGACGAGGCAGATGATGATCCAGATGCGCGCGCTCATGCCGCGGCGCGGCGAATCGTTGCTTACGTAACCCACCATGAGCATGTAAAGAGAAGCGAGAAGGCCCCAGGTGATGGCCAGGTAGAGCCGGATCCCGATGGGTGGATGATGGTGCGCGCCGCGCGGGAAGACGACCCAGAAGAGGTACTCCATTCCGACGAATGCGAGGACCGCAGCGGCGATAGACCAGCGCGGAATCAACCTTAGTTCATTGGAGAAGGAGGTTTCTGCCTCCTGACGGATTGGGTAGTTTGTTCCCATGTTGCATTACCGGCGGTCATGGCGCCCGAAGCGCAAAGGCGCCTGGTCTCTGAAACTAATCAGGAGCACGCCGAGTACGGCAGAAAAAAGAACCAGGGCCAGGACCGTAATCATCTCCGACAATCCAAAAATCTGTTCTCCGCCAAAGTAATCGTCAATGGTGCTCCAGATGGCCGGCGTAAGCAGCGCGGAGAGCGCAATGAAGACCAGGGACACAATGGCAATATTGCGGCGGTTACGGCGGCGCTGCTCGCGCAATTCACTGGCTGCCTGCATTACCGCGCGGCGTGTGCGCTGTACTACCGGCGTACTTGCAGAGGTATTCATTCCGGCAAGCATGTCAATCAACTGCGGATCCGGAATGCGCTGTGTGTTCATTGCGCCTCCTTTCCGCTGGTCATGGCTTCCAGACGGGGCTTAAGCGACGCGAGTCCACGATAAAGCCGGGACTTGACAGTAGACAAAGGCGCGCGGGTAATCTGGGCAATCTCTTCAAGCGCAAGCTCTTCGTGGAAGCGGAGCACGAGGACTTCCCGGTGCAGCGGGTCGAGCGTCAGGAGCAACTCGGCGACGATGCGGCTGTTTTCGTAGCTCTGGTAAAGCTCGAACGGATTCAGGTCGTTGCCGGGTACTTCAAACGGGCGGTCATCTTCACTGGAATCGCAGAGTTCTTCCAGGCTGACCATGCTGCGCCTGCGACGGAGATCAATCACAAGATTACGGGCAATGGTAAAGAGCCACGTTTCAAAGCGGGCATTGCCGTTAAATTGGTCGCCGCGCATCAGCACGCGCATCCAGGTTTCCTGAAAGAGATCTTCGGCGAGGTCGCGGTTGCCGGTGAGGTAGAGAAGATACCGCAGCAGCCGGTGCTGATATTGCACGATCAGCTCATCGAGAAGACCGGCATCATGGCGCTTGAGTCCCTGCGCAATGAGCGCGCTCTCTTCGCGCGCCTGCCCGGTCAGGGTGATGGATGCGGTGCTCATTCCTTTGTTTGAGACGGAAGACCCATCGGCAAGGACGCGCTTCTGCAAAATATTTTCGAGCTTTTTGAGAGGACTCATGAGAACAGTAGTGAATTGTTGGCCGTCAGTTCGCAGCTACATTTACTAAAACGATAATAGGCCCAGCACCAGAACTATTCCTTTCATTATCCGGCAGATAGCGGGGGCGCGGCAAGCGATAAACTGAGGGGATGGAAGTCCTTTATGGCGTGCATCCTGTTGAAGAAGCGCTGCGGGCGGGAAGCCGCCGATTCGATCATGTTTGCTTTGCCCGGGAGCGGGCTGGAACGCATGTAGACCAGCGGCTGCAGCGGGTAATTGATGCGTGCCGGGAGGCGGGCGTCCGGTTGCGCTTTGAGCCGCGCGAGCACCTGACCCGTCTGGCGAAGACGCCCAGTCATCAGGGAGTTGTAGCGGTTGTGCGGGAGAAGGCCACACTGGAACTGGAAGACCTGCTGGATGCTCCTGAGGACGGAAGGGCCAGGTTGTTTCTTGCGCTGGACGGCGTGGAAGATCCACAGAATCTGGGCGCGTTGTTGCGGTCGGCTGATGGGGCGGGCGCGGATGGTGTTGTTCTGACAGAGCGGCGGTCTGCACCGCTGAGTCCGGTGGCCATCAAGGCTTCAGCCGGAGCGGCCGAGCACGTCCCGATTGCGCGTGTTGTGAACCTGAGCCGCGCTCTCGAACAAATGAAAGAGCGCAACCTGTGGTGCGTGGGGCTGGATGAACGCGGGACGATGTCTTACGACGAGTTCGATTTCACGTCTAATACCGTAATTGTGCTGGGGCGCGAGGGAGCAGGCCTGCATGATCTGGTAAAGAGGCATTGCGACCATCTGCTGCGCATTCCCATGGCGGGAAAGGTGGCTTCGCTCAATGTGTCTGTAGCCGGCGCGGTGGTGCTCTATGAGGCGGCAAGGCAAAGACGCGCCGGTCAGATGAAGGCGGCTTCTCCGCCGAAGAAGAAAGAGAAAAAAGGTCTGGGTTTAAGTTGATGATGTTTGCAAGGCCGCTTATGGCGGCATTTTTGTGCGGCGCGGCTGCCTTTGCGCAGCAGGCGGAGCAGGGCCATGGCAAAGTGCTGTTTTCGCGCACCGAGGATGAAGCGCAGAAATCCACTCCCGAAAAAACGCAGACCATTCAGGCAAAGGCAACGGATGCTGAACGTTCTGCGATTACCATCACCCGCTATGATCTTGACGTTCACCTGATGCTGAAGCAGCAGGCAATGGCCGCACAGGCGCGGGTGACGCTCCGGAATGACGGCAACGCACCGTTGACACATCTGCCGCTGCAAGTATCGTCTTCGCTTCATTTCGAGACGATTGCTCTGCATGGAAAGAAGCTCCAGTTTGCACAGAACCTGATCAACAGCGATGCGGACCATACAGGGCAGCTCCATGAAGCCGTCATTGAATTGCCGGAGGCGCTTGCGCCGAAGTCGGAAATCACGCTGGACGCAGGTTACAGCGGCGAAATCACGGTCTCAACGAAACGGCTGGAGCAGATCGGCACACCTGCCGATATTGCGAAGCAGTCAGATTGGGACCAGATATCGGAAGACTTCACCGGGCTGCGCGGCTTTGGCGATGTGGTCTGGTACCCGGTGTCCTCAGTTCCGCACCTGTTGAGCGATGGGCCGCAGTTGTTTTCCGAAATCGGACGCGAGAAGTTCCGGCAACAGGATGCGCGTGTTGCCGTGCGCGTTACGGCGGAATACGTTGGCGCAGCGCCGAACGCAGCCGTTATCAACGGACACTATGTTCCGGTACCTGCTCCAAAGGTCACGCCGACGGCATCGTTTCCCGGAGTTGTTACCTTTTCCGTTCCTGAACAACGCCTGGGCTTTGGCACGCTGGGCCTGTTTCTTGCGCCTCGCACCGTCCATGAAGCGAACGGAATGCGCATTCTTACCTCGGCTGACGATGAGCCGGATGTGCAGGCGTATCAAACAGCGGCCACGATGGTGCAGCCGCTGGTCGAGCAGTGGCTTGGCAAATTAAAGCAGCCACTGACCATCTTCGATCTGCCGGAAAGGGAAGATGCATCATTTGAGCAAGGCGGTGTTACGGTGACGGGCCTGAAGGCGCTCGATCCGGAAAAGCTGACAGGGACTGTATGCCATGGCCTTGCCCATGCGGCGTTTCAGTCTCCGCGGGAGTGGCTGAATGAAGGTGTGGCGAATTTTCTTGTGACGCTCTGGCTGGAGCAGAGTAAAGGCCGCACTGCGGCACTCGAATATCTGGAGTCTTCACGCGGAGCGCTGGCAATCGGAGAGCCGGCCAGTCCGGGGGAAAGCGCGGGCGAGCCGCTGGTTACAGCATCAGATGCAATTTACTACCGCAGTAAGGCCACATATGTTTTGTGGATGTTGCGCGATCTCGCCGGAGACAAGGCGTTGTCTGCTGCATTGCGTGGATATGATCCGGCGCAGGACACAACCCCTGAATATTTCGAGCACCTAGTAGAGCAGGCAAGCGGCAAGGACCTGAAATGGTTTTTTGATGACTGGGTCTACCATGACCGGGGTCTGCCTGACCTCTCGATAGCTGCGGTCTACCCCAGCGCCACTTCGCAGGCAGGACAGTATCTCGTTGCGATTGATCTTGCGAACGATGGGTATGCGGCAGCGGAAGTGCCAGTGACGGTGCACACGCGCCAGGGGACACAAACTGAACGCGTGCAGCTTCCCGCGCGCTCCAAAGTGACGCGCCGCATGCTCATTACAGGGCTGCCGACGGAGGTTGTTCTGAATGATGGCGTAGTACCGGAAGTACAGGCGAGCATTCATAAACACGAGATAACCATTACGGGGAGTGGAAATTAAGGCTGTTTCCGTTTCACTGTGGTCTACGAAGAGGATGGTTGTCATTCCGTGCGGAGCGGAAAATCCAGGCAGTTTTGGCCAGGGCCTCGTGTCGCTGAGATTCTTCCTCCCTGCGGTTGTTGATTGACGGACGCGACATATACGAAAAATGCTGTACCGGCGAGTGACAAAGCGACCGGGAAATCACTTTGGCATGGGTTTGGGTTGAGGGGCCGGGGGAACCGGTTTCAGCTTCAGCTCAGGTTCAGAAGGATGCAGTACGACCGGCTCGCCGTATGAGTGCTGATCATCGCTGACGGCGATAATACGGCCTGCATCGTTGTAGGTGATGTTCCAGAGCCTGTAGCCCGTTTTTGAAAGCGGCTCGGCAAACGAGGCCTCC
>DASRBV010000122.1:0-3175 GCA_035653455.1 Pseudacidobacterium sp.
GTGGATTCGCGCACAATCAGTTCCGGCTGCATGACGACTTCTTCAGGGAAGTTGTTTTCAGGATGCGCGATCATGTCGAGAAGGATCTGTGCGCCTTGCTGGCCCATTTCACGGAGAGGCTGGCGGACCGTTGTAAGGCTGGGCTTGTGGAAGGCCGCGCTCATGATGTCGTCGAAGCCGATGACGGAAATATCGCCGGGGACACTGAGTCCGGCGTCAAAAATGGCGCGCATCACGCCGATGGCGGAAATGTCGTTGAAGCAAAAGATGGCGGTAAAGTCGCGCGTGCGGGCGAGCAGGTCGCGCATGGGGCCATAGCCTACTCCGGGGGACCAACTGTCGGCTTCAAGTTGAATGCAATGTTCAGCGTGGACCTTGATGCCCAGATCGCGGGCGACTTCCAGAATCGAGCGCCAGCGGTACTCAGTGTCCGGAATGATATTTGGGCCTTTCATGAAGGCGATGTTGCGATGGCCCTGGTCATACAGATGCTTCAACGCGAGTTCGGCGGCGCGCTTGTGGTCGAGAATAATATTGGTGACGCCAGGGGATTGATTATGCGCCGAAATGGCGACTGTAGGCAGCGGGCTGCGAATTTCAGACGGCGTGTTCAGCAGAAGGAAGCCATCTACGGCGCGCTCAACCAGCAGGCGCGGGTACTCCTGCATCAGGTCCTGGTCCCAGTAATGGCTGGCGGTGAAGTAGAAATACTGTGCGCGCATGAGGTATTCTTCAACGCCGTTCATGACCATAGTGAAATAGCCTTCGCTGAGGTCAGGCGCGAGCACACCAATGGACATGCTGCGGTTCTTGCGCAGCGAACGCGCGAAATAATTCGGGCGATAGTGATATTTTCTGGCGGCCTGAAAGACGCGCTCGCGTGTGTGCTCAGGGATAGATTTTGCGGCGGGAGAGTTGTTCAGGACCAGTGAAACGGTGGTCTGCGAAAGCTGAAGAATTGCGGCCAGTTGCTTGAGGTTGATGGGTTCGCCGTCTTTGGGCAACGCGACTGGCTTTTCTTTCTTGTCTTCACTCATAGGCGATTTGTAGCACGTTTGGAATTGGGAACGCTACCAGATAATTCGGATCAGGCGATGCTGGTCTCCTCATAGGTCCCAAACACTTTCTTGAGAGCGTTGCATATTTCACCGACTGTTGCATAGGCCTTCACGCAATCGAGCAGGCAGGGCATGGTGTTTTCTTCCTCATTCTCAGCGGCATGGGACAAAGCAAGCAGTGAGCGGGCGACGGCATCGTTTGACCGTTCGCGGCGCAGCCTTTTGAGCTTTGCGGTCTGGGCCTCCCGGACGGATTCGTCAATATAGAGGATTTGTGGCTGCGGTTCCTCCATGACGTATTCATTTACACCTACGATGATCTTTTCTCCGGCCTCGACGGCGCGCTGATAGGCATAGCTGGCTTCGGCGATTTCCTTTTGAGGAAAGCCGTGCTCGATGGCGCGCACCATTCCGCCCATGCTGTCGAGCTTTTCAAAGTAAGTGAGAGCGGCTTTTTCCATATCGAGCGTGAGGCGCTCGACGAAATAGGAGCCCCCGAGCGGGTCTACCACATCGGCCACACCGGATTCATAGGCGAGAATTTGCTGGGTGCGCAGGGCGATGCGGGCCGCGTCTTCTGTGGGCAGGGCAAGGGCCTCGTCGTAAGCGTCTGTGTGGAGGGACTGCGTGCCTCCGAGCACAGCGGCCAGCGCCTGGATGGCCACGCGCGCGATGTTGTTCTTCGGCTGCTGTGCGGTGAGAGAGACGCCTGCGGTTTGCGTGTGAAAGCGCATCCAGGTGGAGCGCGGATTTTTCGCTCCGAAGCGCCCGGTCATGACGCGATACCAGATTTTCCGCGCAGCACGGAACTTAGCGATTTCTTCAAAAAAGTCGTTGTGCGAGTTGAAGAAGAAGCTCAGGCGTGGAGCGAAATCGTCTATGCCAAGGCCGCGGCGGAGCGCCCATTCGACATACTCGATTCCGTCATAGAGCGTGAATGCCAATTCCTGCTGGGCGGTCGAGCCGGCCTCGCGGATGTGGTATCCGGAGATGGAGATGGGATTGAAGCGCGGCACGTGTTGCGCGCCGAACTCGAAGGTATCTACAACAAGGCGCATGGAGGGCGCGGGCGGGTAAATGTACTCCTTCTGTGCGATGTATTCCTTCAGGATGTCATTCTGCAGAGTGCCGGAGATTTTCTTCCAGCTGGCGCCCTGCTTTTCTGCGACCGCGAGATACATGGCCCAGATGACATTCGCGGGCGAGTTGATGGTCATGGAGACGGTGGTCTGCTCGAGGTTGATTCCGGAGAAGAGCGTTTCCATGTCGTCGAGCGAATCAATGGCGACACCGCACTTGCCGACCTCGCCTTCGCTTTCCGGGTCGTCGGAATCGCGGCCCATCAGCGTGGGAAGGTCGAATGCGACGGAAAGGCCGCTGCCTCCCTGAGCAAGCAGATATTTGTAGCGCTCGTTGGTTTCTTCCGGCGAAGCAAAGCCGGAGAACTGGCGCATGGTCCAGAGCTTCCCGCGGTATCCGTTGGCATGAATGCCGCGCGTGTAGGGTGGGTGTCCGGGCAGGCCGAGGTATTTGTCCTGCTGCGAGGCCCAGTCTGGAGGCAGGTCGTCTTCGGTATAGAGGCGCTCGACGGGAACGCCGGAGATGGTGGTGAAGCGAGCGTTGCCGTTTTCATCGAGATTGATGCCGGAGGCCGCGCCAATGGGCCTTTCCGGAGATTTTTTCAACGCCGGATTCAGCGTTTGTTCTTCCCAGCGCTTTCTGGCTTCGGATGTGTTCGGGTTGGATGGAGGGGCCATTTGCGAAACTCCTTAGCATAGGTGATAGGAGTTATCCGAGGCAAATTCAGGTGTCAGGAGTGTTCCTGTTATTTTTTCCCTGCTTCACCTTCACTAAGACCGTCAGTTGCTTCACCGCCCAGGGTCTTTTCAATCCCGTCTGGCCATGTGGTGTCCAGAGTGCCCCCTATCTGGGTGCGCCAGGTATAGGTTTTTCCATTCACGATGACTGTTCCTTCTATTCCACAAGGGACGTAAAGGTAGTTGTCGTGCATTTCGCGTGGCCTTAGTTCCCGGTACGTACGAAACATTTTCCTGACTTCTGCTTTTGTCAGGTGATAATCCCTGCAAAAGCTCTTGGCTTCTTCACCTACACCAGAG
>DASRBV010000123.1:0-2026 GCA_035653455.1 Pseudacidobacterium sp.
GGTGAGTACGAAGGCATCGAAGATTTCAAGAAGAAATTGAAGGAACACATTGCAAACGATAAGAGGCGCAAGCTCGAAGCCGAGACAAAGGACAAAATTATCGAGGCGCTGATTGCGAAGTTCCAGTTCCCGGTGCCGGAATCTTTGGTGCAACAACAGGTGGATGCGCGTCTTGACCGTGGACTGCGGGCGCTGGCTGCACAGGGAATGCGAACCGAAGACATGCGCAAGCTGAATTTTGAGCGGTTGCGCGAGGCGCAGCACGATTCGGCCGTGAATGAAGTGAAGGGATCGCTGCTGCTGGACCGTATCGCGGAGGAGGAGAAAGTCGAGGTCTCTGACGCGGAAGTAGACCGCGAGCTGGAGCTGTTCTCGCTGCAATCGCGTGAACCTCTGGAGAGTCTGCGCCACCGTTTGACTGAGGACGGTGGTATCGCTAGAATCCGTGAACAAATTCGCAGGGAAAAAACAGGCAATCTGCTTTATGAAAAGCTGACTGCTTAAAAAGAGGCGTTGGATTGGCTGGCCGCTGGCCTTTACGAATGGGAATGACTGTCCCGGAGTGAGAGTAGAAATATGGCACTGGTACCAATGGTGATAGAGCAGACGAACCGGGGCGAACGCGCCTACGATATTTACTCCCGTCTGCTGCGCGACAACATCATTTTTCTCGGAACGCCCATTGACGATCAGGTGGCGAACCTGATCATTGCGCAGATGCTCTTCCTTTCAGCAGAAGACCCGGAAAAGGACATCCAGTTGTACATTAACTCTCCAGGCGGCTCGATTACCGCGGGACTGGCCATCTATGACACAATGCAATTCATCAAGAACAATGTTGTGACATACTGCATTGGTCAGGCGGCGAGCATGGCAGCGACGCTTCTTCTTGCCGGGACCAAAGGCAAGCGTTTTGCGCTTCCCAACTCGCGTATTCTGATCCATCAGCCTCTGATGGGCGGGTTGTCCGGTCAGGCAACGGACATTGATATCCACGCCAGAGAAATCATTCGTATCCGGGAAATCATCAATAAATTAACAGCGAAACATACCGGGCAGTCTCTGGAGCGGATCGAACGCGACGTCGAGCGCGACTTTATCATGAATGCCGAGCAGGCGAAGGAATACGGCATCGTGGACGAGATTATTGACAGGCCGCGAACATGAGTATGAGTAAAAAGTAGTATTCTGTAGGAGCAGGTAACAAATGAAAACGCGCACGGGACCCGACGATGCCCTCCGCTGCTCGTTCTGCCATAAGTCGCAGGACGCCGTGGCAAAACTGATTTCCTCGCCAAGCGACTACCCGCGTGCGTATATCTGTGACGAGTGCGTCGCCGTATGCAACTCCATTCTGGAAGATGACCGTGGTGAAACGCAGCAGGGAGCAGCCCCGCCACATCTGCCCAAGCCAACCGAGGTCCGCGCGTTTCTGGATGAATACGTCATCGGGCAGGACCAAACGAAGAAGAAGCTGGCGGTTGCCGTTTATAACCACTACAAGCGCATTCAGATGAACCGGATGCGCGGCAATGATGTTGAGCTTACCAAGTCCAACATTCTGCTTGTTGGGCCGACTGGAAGTGGCAAGACCCTTCTGGCACACACACTGGCCAAGATGCTGGATGTTCCGTTTGCGATTGTGGACGCGACTACACTCACCGAAGCGGGATACGTTGGCGAAGATGTTGAGAACATCATTCTGAAGCTTTTGCAGGCCGCCGATGGTGATGTGGCCCGCGCCCAGACCGGAATCATTTACATTGATGAAATTGACAAGATTGGGCGCAAGGACGAAAACCCGTCCATTACCCGTGACGTCTCCGGCGAAGGTGTGCAGCAGGCACTTCTTAAAATCCTTGAAGGCACCGTAGCCAATGTGCCTCCGCAGGGAGGACGCAAGCATCCGCACCAGGAATTTACTCCTGTAGACACAACCAACATCCTCTTCATCTGCGGCGGCGCGTTTGTAGGACTGGAGCGCGTGGTTGGCCGCCGTGTGGGGAAGAAGGCCCTGGGTTTCAAG
>DASRBV010000124.1:0-3162 GCA_035653455.1 Pseudacidobacterium sp.
CCGTGGACGGTCTTGTTGTACTCGTCCACTTTGCTCGACCAGTTCATGGAGCAGAACTTGGGGCCGCACATGGAGCAGAAGGCTGCTTCCTTGTAGTAATCGTCCGGAAGCGTCTCGTCGTGCATGGAGCGGGCGGTTTCCGGATCAATGGAGAGCGCGAACTGCTTTTCCCAATCGAAGGTGTAGCGGGCGTAGCTGATAGCATCGTCGCGGTCGCGCGCGCCGGGGCGGTGGCGGGCGATGTCGGCGGCGTGGGCGGCGATTTTGTAGGCAATCATGCCGTCTTTCACATCTTTCTCATTAGGAAGGCCGAGGTGCTCCTTCGGAGTGACGTAGCAGAGCATGGAGGCGCCATGCCAACCGATGAGCGCCGCCCCGATGGCCGAGGTGATGTGATCGTATCCGGGGGCGATGTCGGTCACGAGCGGCCCAAGCGTGTAGAAAGGTGCTCCGTGGCAGAGTTCGACTTCCTTGTCTACCTGCTCCTTGATTTTGTCGAGCGGGACGTGGCCGGGGCCTTCAATCATGACCTGGACGTCGCTTTCCCAGGCGGCTTTGGTCAGCTCGCCGAGTGTCTTCAATTCGGCAAACTGGGCCTCGTCTGAGGCGTCGGCGACAGAGCCGGGGCGAAGCCCGTCGCCCAGCGAGAAGCTGACGTCGTACCTGGCCATCACCTTCACGATGCGGTCAAAGTTTTCGTAAAGGAAGTTCTGTTTGTGGTGATGGGTCATCCACTGGGCGAGAATCGCGCCGCCACGACTGACGATTCCGGTGATGCGCTTTGCGACCAGCGGGACGTACTGGATCAGCACACCGGCATGGACGGTGAAGTAGTCCACGCCCTGCTGGGCCTGCTCTTCGATGACTTCGAGGTAAACGTCAATATTCAGGTCTTCGAGCTTTTTGACGCGGTTGAGGGCCTCGTAGATGGGGACCGTACCAATCGGCACGGGCGAGTGGCGCAGGATGGCTTCGCGGATTTCCGGAATATTGCCACCGGTGGAGAGGTCCATCACGGTGTCAGCACCGAAATGCACAGCCATGTGCAGCTTGCGCAGCTCTTCGTCAATGTTTGAAGTGATGGCAGAGTTGCCGATGTTGGCGTTGACCTTGCATTTGGAGGCGACGCCAATGGCCATTGGCTCCAGCTCGGGGTGGTTGATATTGGCAGGAATGATCATCCTGCCTGCGGCCACCTCTGAGCGGATGAGATCGGCGGGAAGGTTTTCGCGCCGGGCAACGAACTCCATCTCTTCGGTGATGATGCCTTTGCGCGCAAAGTGCATTTGCGACATGTTGGTGTCTCCGGTGCGCGCGGCCTCGGCTTTGCGTTTAGCGATCCACTCCGCGCGTGGCTTCAGGATTTCTGTGACAGATTGCGGAGTGCTGATGCCGTTGGTGCTCATAATCACCTCGTATGAAGTCGTTTTGCTGTTAGATGTCTGATGATGAATGCAGGATGAATCCTGAGGGGATTATAAATTCCGGAGTAAAATAAATCACAGTCATGAAGAGCAATCAGGGCACACGAATCAGCGCCGCAGTCGTAATCGTACTGGGCGTGATCATCTATCTTGCCATCAGCGGAGTGCAGGCCAACAAGAGCTATTACGTCACCATTCAGGAGCTGCACGGGATGGGAGACAAGGCCTATACGCGACATCTGCGCGTGGCCGGATTTGTGCAGCCCGGCTCAATCCAGCGCAACGGTTCCGACGCCCAGTTTGTTCTGGTGGAAAATAATCTGACCCTGCCTGTGACTTACAGAGGTGATGAGCCTCCGCCGGACACATTCAAGGACAATTCCCAGGCACTGGCGATTGGCACCTTCGGACGCGATGGCGTTTTCCATGCCACGCAGCTCCAGGCCAAATGCGCGTCAAAGTATGCTCCTGCGCAGCCGGGACAGCAGAGCACAGGTCTTACGGCGCAGGGTGGTGGGATGAATACGGCGCCCGCCCAAGCGGCGCGATAATCCAGGTCTCAAGCGGCACTTTTCAATCCCCTGAATCTGCGCAGTATGGAAGCCTGGCGGAGGAAACTCGCGTCCTACAGTGCGTGAGTTTTTCCGAGCTTCCGCGCAGGCACCATTCTCCCTCACTGGCTGATTCAGTACGGTGCGCTCGGAGTGTTTGTGGTCTCGGCCCTGGACGCATCTCTCATTCCGTTTCCTGTGCCGGTGAGCACGGACATCCTTGTCCTTCTGCTCGCTGTGGCTGCTGGTTGCAGCAGCCGTGGGAGGCAGCGTACCGGATTCATCATCAATACTTTCTTCGGCACGGTGGTATTGGTGACGCGATTGGCGATGTTGGGCAAAGTCTATTTTTGACTGAATGAAACTGCTTCCAGAGATTTTTTATAGACAGTCACGTCAGTCAACGGCCTTTGCAATGCTTCTCGTGCCCTTTTTCCAGAACTGTGCGGCGACGTTGATTCCTGGCTGCTATTTAGCTTTTTCAAGCGCTTTGGCGCCATCGAGATGCTTTTGTAGAACAGGAAGACTCTGTTCCGCATAGGACTTCAGGGCTGGGTCATGGGCTTCTGCCGCTTCTTTCTTATAGACGGCGAGTGCTTTGGTGTGTCCGGCGATCATCTCGTGGACATAGCGGTGGTCAAATGCAGCGCCTTTCAGTTTCTGGAAAGGGTCAATCATTGCCTTATTGTGTTGGGCATCAATTGCGTTCGGCCTGTTCAGATTGGCCTGTTGCGCAACCTTGTATAGCTGGTCGAAGTCGTTCGTATGATCGGTGACCAGCATCTGAGCGTAGTCCTTGACTTGCTGTGAGGAGGCCACAGTTCCTGCCAACTGACCAAGATTGGCTTCCACCATATCGGTTTGTGCGGCGAAATCCACAAACTGCTGATCACTCATCGCATTTCCCGCCGCGGCCTTCTTCTCCTGGGCCAAGGCAGCCGCAGAACAGAGAACGATGCAGCAAACGGTCAAAAGTGCACATTTCATCTGATTTCCTCCGGTCGAAAATACATCTGCCAAAGTTAGATGCTGATGTGCACGGCAAAAGTCAACTTAACAGATGATGCTCCATTTCTACATCGGCAACATCCTGTGGTTTGCCTTCAAAAAATGCGTACAGACACGGCACAATCACCAGCGTCAGCAGCGTAGATGTGACCAGTCCGCCAATCACCACGATGGCCAGA
>DASRBV010000125.1:0-3541 GCA_035653455.1 Pseudacidobacterium sp.
TTGAGCTGCACATCGCTTAAGGGCCGCGTGCCGCCTTCGCTGGAGATCACCCCGGGGTCTTCGAGCACATTCGAATACACGCCAAGAATACGCACAAACGGCGCATCGAAGGTGAAATACACTCCGGGCGCAATCATCGCAGTGCGCAGAAGGCCGCCTGCATCACTGGTGTGCGTCGGAGCATCAGCGCAGAAGTTCCGCAGATAGGCATTGAGCGAAGGAGCAGGATCGCCGGTATAGACCAGACCATCGTGATTGCCGGGAATGGCGACGATAGGACCTTGATAATTCCGGTATGGTTCGTAGAACTGATCGAAATAATACTTCGCCTCGCCAAAGCTGTAGACCACGTCACCCAGATGGAAGAAGAACGAGGGCACGTCAGCTGCATTTGGTTCATTGAAGTCCGACATCATTTTGTCGGCAACCAGCGTTTCCGTCTTTGGCCCAATGACGCTGCCCGTGTCCCCCACAGAATGAAACACAATTTGCCCCGCCTGCTGGATTGCGCCGACTTTGGCCGTCCCCTGGCTTCCATAGACTTCCTCAAGCGTGAGCACAGGCTCTGTGGCACCGCCACGCGCAGTGGGAATGGGCTGCACCAGACTGTTGTTGACCTTTTTGTAGAGGCCGGAATCGGACGGATGGGGCGTTTTGAACGACGAAGGATCGGGGCTGGGTTGCGGCTGCCCGAACACTGGGTCAGTCGCATTCGAAGAGGGCGACGGGGTTGGCTTTTTTACTGGATGGTGCTTTTTCGGATGGGTGGTTTTCTGAGGGTGATATGGTGGATTGTGCTTTTTCATGGAAGTGCTTCTCGTATTAGATGCTCAACCCTGAAGATACGCCCATTGCCATAGTGAAGGTCATTAAGAAAACGTGACATGGGCCTGGAAAAGCGCCGGTCCCGGTCGTAAATCCTCCATGGATTTCTGCCATCGGTGAAGCCAGGGAACTTTCCCCTGGACTGGAACATTTGCGGCAACCTCTCTTCAAGAAGGCTGCGCACTCTGCCGATGAAACTGCTAACAAAGTTTTGGCGGAATCAAAGAAGTATCTTGTGCTTCGCAACGAATTGCTTCATCACTAATCCATAGGAGTGATGACTTTTCCGGGGAAAGCGGGTTGATAACAGTAGTTGCTTTTCCGGAGCAGCAGGGAAGGAGAAGTCAGATATGGTTCCCGAAGATCATGCATTGCGCCAGTTCTTTCACGATGTAGTGAACGATTGCTATAACGAATATCTCCAGATGGACGACAGTGAGATTGCGAGCTATGTGGCTGATCTGCTGACTGATTTCTGTTCGTCTGACCGGCTTTATCCGATCCGTGACGCTGAAGGCCGCCGGCTGAAAGATATAGGCGAGATGCTGCTTGCATCTGACCCCGTGAATGGAACGGCTGCATCTTTTGACGTAGAGCGGCGCATCCGCAAACACATCGGCGATTACGCGCTGTTCTGCACGGGAATGTATCCGGAAGCTGTCCATAAATGGCGCGAGAACGAAAATGCCAACCTGTATGAGCTGATTCGCACGGGCAAGGAGAGCTATTACATTGTTTCGCAGTTCGACCTGTTTGAGTATGCGGAAGAAGCGCCGCTGTTTGCACGCTTGTCAGAGGCCTTTGAAAGCTGCATGTACGGACTGAACCAGGTACGCGAGGAACTCGAAAAGAGAATGCCGGGACTTCCAAAGAAAACCCCGAAGTTTCTGATGTAGACACCAACAGCTCATTCTGCGCGCAGAATTTCTGTCGGGTCTGTGCGAAGCGCGCGAAGCACCGCCGGAAACATAGCAGCAACCGCAGTCAGCAGAATGGCGCATGCGGGCAGAGCGATCATCTCCGCGTCGGTTGCTTTTACCTGATAGAAGAGCGACTCGACATAGCGCGCGGCCCCAAATCCGAGCGCGAGCCCCGCGCAGCTTCCGAGTACAACCGTAAGGAAGACGTCGTGTGTGACGAGGCCCACAATCCGGCTTCGCGGAGCGCCCACAGCCATGCGGATACCGATCTCGCGCCGGCGCTGCTGCACGGAATAGTTGAGGACAGCATAGAGCCCAATGCCTGCAAGAAGCAGCGCAACAGCCGCAAAAAAGATAGCGAGCATGGCGATCAGACGTTCGCGAATGGTCTGGTCGCGCACCAGATCAAGCTGCGTAGTGACATTTGAAACACGAAGGCCGTTGTGGCGCTGCGCAATAAGCTGGCGGAGTGAGTTGGCAAGCACAAGCGGGTCCTGGGTATCGGTATGAACGATGAAAGTGGAAAAATCAATAGTCCTCATTCCGGACTTGCCGTCCATTTCGTTGAAAGGAACATAGAACACGGGGCGGTTGGGCTCGCGCAGATCGCTGTAAGGGACGTCCGGGGTAACGCCGACAATCGTATTGAGTGGTTGATTGGCGCCGCGTGCGAAAGTAAGGCCGATGGGGTCCTGACCGGGGAAGAAGGTCCTGGCAAAGGTTTCGTTGATAATAGCAGCTCCGGGAGAAGTGTCCTGGGGGCGAAAATCGCGGCCGGAAACGAGGGGAATCTTCATCGTCGCCAGCCAGCCCGGAGAAATATTCAGAAACCAGGCAGGAGTCGGACTCGGAGGCGCGCCATGGATGGAGATGTCGCTGTTAATCCGAATGTGCCCCAGAAGCGGCCAGCCCGAGATGGCAACCGAATCAACGCCAGGAACAGCACGCAGCGCCTCGGCTGTCTGGCTCCAGACGACAGGGGGCTGGCCCTTATCGGCGACCGTTTCGAGCAGCAGCAGCCGATCGGTAGAAAAACCCAGTGGACGATGTTCAAGGCGTTTGAACGACGTGAGAAAAAGCGAAGACAGAAATAGGACGAAAAAACAGAAAGCGACCTGAAGGCCGATGGCCCCGTGCATAAGTCGCCGTGGCAAATGCGGATCTTCACCGCCTTTCAGCGCGGTAACGGGCCGGACTGCAGAGGCACGCAGAGCAGGAAACAATCCAAGCAGCAGAACGACGGCAAGGATAAGTCCGAAGCCGAAGAAAAGCACGCGCCAGTCGGCGGAAAGGGCAAGACGCGCAGGGTCCTCAGGCGGATTGATGAGGCTGAGTACAAATGGCGCTGACCGCGCAGCGAAGACAGCTCCCAGGCCGAACGCGAACAAAGCAAGCAGCGCGCTCTGAACGAGAACAAGCTGGACGAGACGGCGGCGTCCGGCGCCGATGGAGATTCGCAGCGCCATCTCCTGCCCGCGCGCGGCTGCCTGGGCCGTGGTCATATTGGCAATATTGACGCAGGCAATGAGCAGGACAAGAGCGGCCATCAATCCGAGAATGCCGAGGAACCGCCGATAGTCCTTCTGGAGATCAGAGATACCCGCGCCGGCTGGAGCGATCACAAGCTGTTGATTTAAAAAGCGGGCAATGGACTCCTGGGTCGCGCCGCGGAAACACGTAGAGCATCCGGCCTCAAAGGCGTGATTGACTGCTGAGAGGTGCTGACTAAGCGGCCCAAGCGCAGTGGCCGGATCAACGCCCGGTTTCAGCATCAGGAAAACACGGTGCCAATCGAA
>DASRBV010000126.1:0-10155 GCA_035653455.1 Pseudacidobacterium sp.
GAGGTTTTCAAGCAGCAGCACATCATACTGGTATGGGTTCAGCACCAATTGCATACAGGTGTTGTCAATGATGTGCTCGCCATAGGTGATCTCGGGAAAGCCCTTGCCCACTTCGCGCGCGCACTTCAGAAACAGGCCATCGGACATCTTCATAATATTGGCCTTGTGGATGGCGTGGATCTTCTTGCGTCCATGTTTGCGCGCATATTCAAAGGCAAATCTGGCAATGCGCGTTGAGCCTTTTTCCGTGATGACCTTCAGAGATTCGACAACGCCCGGGACCACTTCGTGCTCCAGGCCGACGTACTCGCCTTCAGTATTTTCACGGATGATGATGAGGTCCACATTGGGATAGCGCGTTTCAAGACCAGGAAGGTTCCTGATAGGACGGAAGTTCGCATATAGCTCAAACTTCTTGCGCAGGGTCACGTTGATGGATGGAAACCCGCCGCCCACCGGAGTGGTCACCGGGCCTTTCAGCGCCAGCTTGTTCCGTTCAATGGATTCGTAAAGCTCCTTTGGGATGTACTCCTTATATTTCTCAAAGGCTTCAGCTCCCGCTGCAAAACGTTCCCAGTCGAACTTCACCCCTGTGGCTTCCAGAATGCGGACCACCGCATCGGTTACCTCCGGGCCAATTCCATCGCCGGGAATGAGCGTTACTTTGTGTGTTTTTGTTTTGGTCATAATCTTTCAGCCGCGCCACAAAACGGCGCATGTCAGCAAGTCAGCCAGTCGGCGCTGTCAGCGAAAAAGCGGATAGCGGCGCTTTGCGCCTGTCAGCCTTCGCCGACCGCCGTTTAGCTGCCTTTCCCCTTCTTTCCCGCTTCCTTCCCGCTCAACAACTGTTCCAGTTCTTCCTTAAATTCGCGCACGTCCTTAAAATCGCGGTAAACACTGGCAAAGCGGATATACGCCACGGTATCGAGCGCCTTGAGTTTGTTCATCAGCAGCTCGCCGATTTCCGTCGTGGTGCGTTCGCGCTCGGGCGAATCCATCAGGAAGCTCTCGGCCTCGTCTACCAGTGATTCCAGCTTGCTGGCCGAAACCGGACGCTTCTCGCAGGCGTGCAGCAGACCGCTCAACACCTTTTGCCGCTCAAAGCGCTCCCGGCGGCCGTCCTTTTTCACCACCATGTATGGGATTTCGTCTATGCGTTCATACGTGGTAAAACGCTTGTTGCAGCGCTCACACTCGCGGCGGCGGCGGATGGAATCAGCCTCTTTGCTCTCGCGCGAGTCCACCACCCGGTCTTGCGTAAACCCGCAGTAAGGACATTTCATCTTGTCTGTCTTTCTTCATTCTAACAAGGAGATGAAGTTTGCTTTGTCCTTCCCAGGCCTGCCTTCACGCTCCTGATGAGAGATTGCTCATGAAACGGTATGGCTCTCCCTATCAGTGCCGGTCCATTTCTATGGTTTACTAAGAGAAGAACCCGTCCTCAAAGAACTCATGCGCCAGAGGCGCGTGCGCCTGGACGGCAAGTCCAATGGCTGACGCAAAACTGCAATTGATCCCGCTGGGCGGGCTGGGGGAGTTCGGTATGAACTGCCTCGTCCTCCGCTATAAAGACGACATTCTCGTGATTGACGCCGGGCTGATGTTCCCTGAATCGGAACTGCTTGGCGTGGACATTGTCGTCCCCGACATCACCTATCTGATCGAAAACCGTGAACACGTACGCGCCATTATTCTGACGCACGGACACGAAGACCACATCGGCGGACTGCCCTGGATTCTCTCCGAGCTGAATGTTCCGGTCTATGGCACCGAGTTCACGCTGGCATATGTGGAAGGCAAACTCGAAGAGCACAAACTGCTCGACCAGACGGAGCTGATTGAGATCATTCCGGGCAGAAAGTTCTCGCTCGGTCCGTTTACGATTGATCCCATCCGCGTTACCCACAGTCTTGTGGATTGCGTGGCCCTGGCCATTGAGACTCCGGTCGGCGTGGTGGTGCATACGGGTGATTTCAAGATTGACCTCTCCCCACCGGACGGCAAGGCCTTTGACCTGCACAAGTTTGCCGAGTATGGCAAGCGTGGCGTGCTGGCCCTGTTGCAGGACTCAACCAACGTGGACCGTCCCGGCTATACTCCCAGCGAGTGGGCGGTAAAGCCCCGTCTGGATGAACTGTTTTCCCGCACGAAAAAGAAGCTCTTCTTCAGTTGCTTTTCGTCGTCTATTTACCGTATTGGCATTGCGGTAGACCTGGCGCACCGGCACGGCCGCAAGGTAGCGATTGTCGGCCGGTCAATGGTTGAGTCGGCGGACATTGCGCAGGACCTCGGGTATCTGGACGTGCCGCCCGGAGTCATCATCAACCCCGGTCAGATTGCGGACTATGCGCCAGAAGAGGTCATGGTCCTTATCAGCGGGACGCAGGGCGAGCCGATGAGCGCCCTGAGCCGCGCCGCCGTGGACAATCATAAGCACGCGCGCATCCAGCCCGGAGACACTGTCGTCCTCAGCTCGCGCGTCATCCCCGGCAATGAAAAGAGCATCTTTCGCGTCATTGACCACCTCTGCCGCCGTGACGCTCACGTGATTTACGATGACGGCGCATCCGGCCTCATCCACGTCAGCGGGCACGCCAGCCAGGAAGAGCAGCGACTGATGATCAACCTGCTGCGGCCAAAGTTCTTCATCCCTGTGCACGGCGATTATCGCCACCTGAAAAAACACGCCGAATTGGCCCAGAGCATGGGTGTTGTTGATCTGGCGCTGGTCATTGAGAACGGTGATGTTCTCGAACTGGACCATGACGATGCGCGCACAACCGGCAAAGTCACCGCCGGCCGCGTCTGCATTGATTCCGGTTCGACGGCAGATGTGGTGGAAGATCTCGTCATCCGCGACCGCCGACATCTGAGCGAGGACGGCATTGTGCTGCCCATCCTGACTATCAATAAGCTCAGCGGCAAGGTCGAAAGAATGCCGGAAATTGTAAGCCGGGGCTTTGTGGGCGCCGATCCGGAATTGTTAGAGGCTGCCCGCAAGGTCGTTACGCAGACGCTCGAAAACTCCAGCGATGAAGAAAAAGCGGACTACGGAGTCATCAAAGAAAAGATCCGGATTGATCTGAAGCGGTACATCCAGAAGAACACCAGCCGCAGGCCATTGATCATGCCAGTGATTCTTGAGATATAAGCCATGCTCGTGTCTCTCGAAGAGTTCCGCGCTGCCCAAAAGCGCATTCAGGGCGTCGCCATGCATACGCCCCTAGTGCGGCTGCAAATTTCCGGGGGAGCGGAAAATGTGTTCATGAAAGCCGAGGGGCTCCAGCCTGTTGGCAGTTTCAAGCTGCGCGGCGCATACAACAAGATCGCGCAGTTAAGTGCAGAAGAGCGCAGGCGCGGGGTCATTACCTATTCGAGCGGCAATCATGCGCAGGGAGTGGCATATGCGGCACGGGCGCTGGGGACAAAAGCAGTAATCGTAATGCCATCGAATGCTCCAGAAGTGAAAAAGCGCGCAACGGCAGCATTAGGGGCCGAAATTGTCGAAGTAGGCCCTTCCAGCTCAGAGCGGAAGCAGAAAGCCGAAGATCTGGAGGCGAAGTTTGGATATGTGATGGTGCCTCCTTATGATGACCGCGCCATCATCGCCGGACAAGGCACCTGCGGTCTTGAAATTCTTGAAGACCTGCCAGACGTGGACCTTGTCCTCGCTCCTGTCAGCGGCGGAGGACTGCTCAGCGGCGTGGCCACAGCTATCAAGTTGATCAAACCCGATGTGCGCGTCTTGGGCATTGAACCCGAATTGGCCGCCGATGCGCAGGAGAGCTTCCGCACTGGGAGGCTGGTCACGTGGCCAGCAGAACTGACCACACGCACTGCCGCGGACGGCCTGCGCACGCAAAGCATGGGTGATTTGAATTTCGAACACATACGCGCTTATGTAGATGACATCGTCACGGTGAAAGAAGAAGAAATCGCCGAAGCCATGCGTGTGTTGCTGTATCAGGCACGTCTGACGCCAGAACCAAGCGGCGCCGTAGCAGCAGCAGCGGTACTCTTCCACCGGGAAGCATTGCTCCCGTTCCGCAATTGCGTCTCGATTATGAGCGGCGGGAATGTCGAACCGGACGTATTAAGGCGGCTATTGGCAATGGGCTAAGAAGCGTTGGGAATGTCAGCTCTCCTGCCCAATCGCAACTACGAAATACTGCGCCGGTTCCTGCCCGGTGTTGCGAACACCATGCTCTTCCCCGGAATGAACAAAGGCCGCTGATCCCGGTCCGAGGGCCGTGCTCTTGCCTGCAATCGTGACCTCGACCGTTCCTTTGGAAAGAAGAAACAGTTCTTCATGCACATGATGATGCGGCGGATGGGGCATCGCACCAGGAGCCAGTGTTGTCTCATGCACTTCAAGATGCGTGCCTGAGTGCGTCATGCCATTCAGAATCGGCCGCGAGATGTTTGCCCCATTCGCGTGGACGGGCAATTGATCAAAGGGTTTGGCGAATGATGGGACCGGCTGATCATGGTCTGCCCATGCCAGCGGACCGAAAAGCAGGGGAAGCATCTGACAAAGCCCCCGTCGTGAAATCTCCATAGCCACCTCTCAAGTGTCTGCGCACTGATTGTAATGGAGCAAGGTCCGGCCATGACGCACAGTTTCCCGCTCCGGTACACTCTTTCCTTATGGACTTGTCTGCGATTCAATCGGCACTCCGCGAGCAGAAGCTCGATGCATGGCTTTTTTACGATCATCATCACCGCGACCCTATCGCCGAACGCATCCTCGGCCTGGACCCGCACGCGCACATCACGCGGCGCTGGTATTACGTGGTTCCCGCGCAGGGAGAACCGCATAAGCTGGTGCATCGCATTGAACAGGGGCGGCTTGACGTCCTGCCCGGAGGCAAAACGCAGTATTCCTCATGGCAGGAACTGCAATCCGGCCTGGAAATGATGCTTGCGCCTTATCTGCGCATCGCCATGCAGTACTCACCGCGCAACGCGATCATGTATGTCTCAATGGTGGACGCAGGGACCATTGAATTTCTACGTGAAATCGGCAAAACCATCATCAGCTCTGCCGATCTGGTCAGCCAGTTTGAGGCCGTGCTTTCACAGGAACAGGTGGCCAGCCACTATGAGGCCCAGCGCGCCCTGGATGAGATTCTGGCGGAAGGCTTTCGCAGAATCGGCGAGCGCTCCTCATCCGGAATTACGGAATACGAGATGAAGACATGGTTTCTGGAAGCGATTGAACGCGCGGGAATGATCACGGAAAACGGCCCGAATGTCTCAGTGAATGAAAATTCTTCAGATTCACATTACGAGCCCACGGCAGAGCGCTCACGCAAAATCCGGAAGGGCGACTTTCTTCTGATTGATATCTGGTCGCGCATAAACCGCCCGGGATCCTGCTGGTATGACATTACATGGACCGGAGTGGTAGGCCGCCCGCCCTCTGAGCGCGAACAGCAGGTCTTTACGACGGTCAGGAATGCGCGGGACGCTGCTATTCGCGCCGTGAAGGATGCCTTTGCAAAGAAGCAGCCCATTGCCGGATGGCAGGCCGATGATGCTGCCCGCGCCGTCATCAAAGAAGCAGGCTTTGCGCAGTACTTTACCCACCGGACCGGACACAATATCGCAACCGAGCTTCACGGCAATGGCGCGCACCTCGATAATCTTGAGACACACGATGAGCGGCGCATTCTTCCATTTACCTGCTTTTCCGTGGAGCCGGGCATTTATCTTCCGGAATTTGGCGTGCGCAGCGAAGTGAACATGATGACCACGCGCGACAAGGCCGAAGTCACCGGACGTATCCAACAGGACCTGGTTCAGATTTAACGCCGCGGGCCCGGGCGAATTAAAAAAGCGAGAACTCCACCGAATCCCTGGCCCTGCTCACAATGGAATGTTTCTGAAAATGCGAATCATCCTTTTGGGGAAAGTCGTTGCGATAGTGCGCGCCGCGGCTCTCTTCCCGCGCCAGAGCTGACTTCACAATCAGCTCCGCCACTGTGTGCAGATTGCGCAACTCCAGAGATGCGCGATTCTTTCCCTCTGGCGTCTGCTCCTGGATTTGCCTGAGCACGCTCACGGCGTCGTTCAATCCGGCGGCATCGCGCAGGAGGCCCGCTTTTTGCCACATGGTCTGCTGTAATCGCTGCAAAAGATCTCCGGTGTTGGTCAACTTCCCGGCGGGCAGCGGAACATCGAGGATTTCAGGAGCAGCCGGGTCCGGTTCTTCGCTCATCGCTTCTGCTGCCCGCGCGCCGAAGACAAGCCCTTCGAGAAGCGAGTTGCTCGCCAGACGGTTTGCGCCGTGGACACCGGTGCATGCCGCTTCTCCTGCGGCGTAGAGGCGCTTCAGCGAAGCCCTGCCGTGGACATCGGTCCTGACCCCGCCCATCAGATAGTGCGCCGCAGGACGCACAGGAATGAGGTCGCGGCCCAGCTCGAGTCCGTATTTTGACAGGAACCCTGAAATACCGGGGAAGCGCTGATGCAGGTCTATTCCCTTGACGTGCCGCATGTCGAGGTAGACGGGTAAAGTTTCGCGATTGGGGCCAATTCCCTCTTGCGTAATGGCGCGTGCCACCACGTCTCTCGGAGCAAGCTCGAGCAATGGATGATACCGCTCCATAAAGCGCTCGCCCTTTGCATTGCGCAGATATGCCCCTTCGCCGCGCAAGGCTTCTGAAAGCAGAAAGCGCGGGACGCCGGGCAGGCCCAACGCCGTTGGATGAAACTGATAAAACTCCATATCAGAGATTTCAGCGCCGGCGCGGTATGCCATGGCGATGCCGTCCCCACTGGCCACCGCAGGGTTCGTCGTATCACTGTAGACCTGACCTGCGCCTCCGCTGGCCAGCAGAACGGCACGCGCGCAGATGGTTTGCAGATTACCGCTGCGATCGAGCACGGTCAGGCCGAGGACTTCATCGCCCTCCACCAAAAGATCCACGCACATCGTCCATTCCATAAGAGTGATGCTTTTGATGGAGCGGGCATGTGCAAGCAGTGAGCGGCCAATCTCAGCACCGGTAGCGTCTCCATGCGCGTGCAGGATACGGTTTCGGCTGTGCGCGCCCTCGCGCGTGAACATCAGCTTGCCATTTTCGCGGTCAAAACGCGTACCCCAGGCAAGCAGTTCTTCTACGCGGCGCGGTCCTTCCTGAACAAGCACCTTTGCGGCCTCACGATTCACAAGGCCATCGCCTGCATTTACGGTGTCTTCAAGATGCAGCGAGACGTCCTCTTCGCCACCCAGGGCGACAGCGATGCCGCCCTGGGCATACTGCGTGTTTGATTCGCCAAGCTGCTCTTTGGTAATGACCAGGACGTGTCCGGCTTCGGCGAGTCCAATGGCCGCGCGCAGACCGGCAATGCCTGCGCCCACAACAACGAAATCTGCCATAAAATTTGAGGCTATCATGACTGCGATACGATGAAAGAAGCGTGCATACGATTCAGGTCAAAACAGCTTCTGCGGATTATCCCGTACATGTTGGCAGCGGACTGCTTGCCAATTTATACGAGAAATTGCCAAAGCAAAAACGCGTCTTTGTCCTGACCTCGCCGGAGATATGGGGGCTGTGGGCGGAGCGCTTTCTTGCATCTTTCCCAAAGAATGAACAACCAGTCGTGCTGTTTCTGCCGCCGGGAGAGCAGCACAAGCGGATGGCGCAGGTAGAGCGGCTGGCGACGGAGCTTTCTTCCGCAGGGGCAGACCGCAGCTCGCTGCTGATTGCCTTCGGCGGCGGCATTATCGGTGACCTCGGCGGATTTCTCGCTGCCATCTACATGCGCGGCATTGACTATGTTCAGGTTCCATCTACCCTGCTGGCTCAGGTAGATTCGTCGGTGGGCGGAAAGACGGGGGTGAATCTTGCAACAGGCAAAAACCTTATCGGCAGCTTTCACCACCCGCTCGCAGTCTTTGCGGACATTGACCTGTTGCAGACCCTGCCGGACCGCGAGCTGCGCGCCGGACTCTTCGAGAGCATCAAAGCGGGCATCATTCGTGATGAGCAGCTCTTTGAATTTATGGAGCGGAATGTCAACGCCATTCTTGGCCGGCAGACAGAGGCCCTCGAGCATGTGATTGCCGCCTCCATCCGCATGAAGGCCGAAGTGGTGGTCATAGATGAGCGCGAGTCGGGTTTGCGTATGATTCTGAACTTTGGCCATACGATTGGACATGCGATCGAGGCTGTCACACGATACAAAAAGCTGCTGCACGGCGAAGCCATTGCCTGGGGCATGATTGCGGCGCTGCATGTGGCCGAGGCGCGCAAAACCATTACGCCGGAACAGGCACTGCGCATGAACAGGACCATTCATCTGTATGGCCCGCTGCCATCGTTCAAAACCAGCGCAGAAAAACTGCTGGAAGCGGCGGGGCGCGACAAAAAGAACCGCTTGGGCGTGCGACGGTTCATCCTTCCGGTTGGCATCGGTGATGCGAAGGTCGTGGAAGACGTGACAAACCAGGAACTTTTGTCTGCATCGGAATGGATGCTGAAACAGGCGCGCAAAGCATAATGCCAGCACAAGGAGCACAACCCGCCGGGGCCACCGACACATCCAGCGCAGCCAGCGCCGTACGCGAAATGTTCGACAGCATTGCGCCGCGTTACGACCTGCTCAACCATGTTCTTTCCTGCAATATTGACCGTTTGTGGTGGCGGCGAACGGCGAGGGCGTTTCGCGATGTTCTGTCCCGTCCTGATGCTGCCGTTCTCGATATCTGCTGCGGGACCGGAGACATGACGCTCGCGCTGCTGCGGCTGCGTCCGGAAAAAGCAGCCCCTGTGCTGGCCGCAGATTTTTCTCACCAGATGCTCGTGCGCGGAAAGGCAAAGCTCGCTGGCCATAACGCTGTTGTTCTGGAGGCCGATGCGTTGCACCTGCCATTGCCGGACGGCTCGGTTGACCTGATTACCACTGCATTTGGCTTTCGCAATCTGGCGAATTATCGTGCCGGGCTGGAAGAGTTCCATCGTGTACTGAAGCCAGGCGGGCAATTGGGCATTCTGGATTTCAGCGAACCGGGAGGGCTTGTGGGCAAACTTTATGCTTTCTATTTCCGCCGCGTTCTTCCGGCGATTGGATCCCGCATCTCGGGAGTTTCCGGACCTTACGCCTATCTGCCTGCGTCGGTCCACCGCTTTCCTCCTCCGGCGGAAATGTTGGCGCTGATGCACGAAAGCGGATTTACGGGGAGTTCATGGGAGCCTTACAGCTTTGGCATTGCGGGCCTCTACCGCGGTATGAAACCCTAAGAACAATGCAGGCTGCTACAGCCCATGCCAGCCATCGAGCAGGCGCTGAAAAGCGCGCGGTCGCCATCGTGTCTGTCATGGCAGCGACTTTAATGACGCTGCTGAAGCTCGTGACGGGGGTCATTACCGGAAGTCTCGGTATGCTCTCCGATGCGGCGCATTCCGGCATTGATCTTGCGGGCGCGGGGCTTACGTTTCTTTCGGTCCGCGTGTCAGACAGGCCCGCGGACGAAAACCATCCCTATGGGCACGGCAAGATCGAGAATGTCTCGGCATTTGTCGAGACTTTTCTCATGCTGGCTTCGAGTGTCTGGATCACTTACGAAGCTGTTGCCCGCATCTTCTTTCATCCGGTTGAGATTCGCTACTCTTTCTGGCCACTACTGGTACTGGCGCTCTCTATGTCAGTAGATTACTGGCGATCGAAGCAGTTAATGGCGGTCGCCAATCGTTATGGAAGCCAGGCGCTTGAGGCTGACGCGCTGCATTTCCGGTCAGACATCTGGTCCAGCATTGCCGTCTTTGCCGGACTTTCTGCTTCATGGCTTGGTTCTCATCTCGGCTTTCCCGCACTGAGGATTGCCGACCCAATTGCTGCTATCTGCGTCTCTGTGTTGATCCTCTACTTTGGATGGAAGCTGGCTCGACGTACCGTGGCCGAGTTGGTAGACACCATCCCTCCGGAAACACGGCGCCGCGTGCTTTACGAGCTTCGGCATACGAACGGCGTGCTTGCAGTAGATCGAGCGAGGATGCGCCGTTCCGGCAACTCATATTTCGCGGACTTCACGCTCTCTCTGCCGAGGCAGATGACGTTCCAACGCTCGGAACAACTGGTAAAAGACGCGACCTCTGCCGTCCGCCGTGTTTTGCCGGATGCCGATGTAGTCATCCATACAGTCCC
>DASRBV010000127.1:0-2987 GCA_035653455.1 Pseudacidobacterium sp.
CTGCCTGCATCCACATAAGCTGTACCGCCGCCTGGAGCCATCCACACACCATCGCCTTTCAGCAGAACAGTCCCTCCGCCCTGCATCATCGGCACACCCTGCTCATCCGTAAATGGACCATGCGGACTGGTAGAGCGCCCAACGGCTTCTTTGTAGTTGTCCGTCTGATAATTTGCGTTACAGCAGTAA
Source organism: Pseudacidobacterium sp. (assembly GCA_035653455.1). Lineage (GTDB taxonomy): Bacteria > Acidobacteriota > Terriglobia > Terriglobales > Acidobacteriaceae > Pseudacidobacterium. Next base: position 190 of record DASRBV010000127.1, read on the forward strand.
TCCAACGAAACAAACAGATAGTAGTAGCCATTGTGCTGGACGAGCGAAGCGCCCTCGACAGGATCATTGGCTACACCAGGACGGGCGGCGAGACTGTATCTCGTTGTGTCTGTCATCGAGAGCTTCCCTGTCTCCGGATCAATGCGTCTTTGTTGAATGCCACCCCAATAGCTGCCATACGTGAGCCATACGCTGCCATCCGTGTCCACCAGGATGTTTGGGTCTATGGCGTTAAAGTCATCACCGGGCTGCGATGAAAGCACCTTGCCCTGATCGGTCCACAGATAATCGGGGTCCGCCGGATTAAGCGTCGGATTTGTTGCCAGGCCAATCACAGAGAGCTGCGATCCTGCCGTGGACGCGGCATAGTATACGTGATAAAGCCCGTGGAAATAGGAAACATCCGGCGCCCATAGGCAGAGGGTGCCCGGGACTGCGCCTGTGGTCCATGCTGGCATCTGTTTCGGAAAAACGCTGCCGCATGAACTCCAGTTCACCTTGTCTTGCGAGCAGCGAATCGGCAGATAATTGCCGGGAACAAGCGCAAGCATGTCGCTGGTAAAAGCGTAATAGGTATCGCCCTGACGAATGATGCTTGGATCATGTACCGGCTGAACATTCCCCGTTAGCGCATAGTTGGCGAGTGGGTCTGAGGCAGAAAGCGGAATTTGCGGTGGGGATGCAGAGGCCGCGGGCCTTCCGGTAACGGGGCCGCAGGCACATACGAGAGAAGCAAGGACAGCGACAGCAAAAAGCGATGCAGCCTTAACAACGGCTGAATTCATTTTTGTGGGCTTTCACGAAGGCAACACTGAGATGACGTTAGGCTGGAATCGGTTGCTTGTCAATCAGATTTTTTTTGATATTGCCGTAAGTCTCTCGATCGCAAGGCCTAACGTCGCAAAAGATTTTTTAGACGACCAGGCATCGCTACCCCAGCCATACTCACAAGCACCAGATAGCATCCGGCAAACACAGCCAGCACGCCCGGGCCAATCACCAGCGGCTGCCGTATGGGAAAGATAAGTTTCACGCCATATCCCACGGCCGCGGAAACAATTGCAGCCAGCCAGAGTTTGGCCAGACGGGCTCCGGAAAAAGGCACGGCCCCGATACGGGCATGAAGGGCGCGCCTCAGCAACGCGAACTCCACCCATCCGGCAATTCCGGCAGAAAGCGTCAGTCCTGCCACACCCCACAGGCGGTCTATTCCCAGCAGGTGCGGCAATGGCAAAGCAAACAGATACCCCAGCGCGAGCGTCAACGTTACCCGGACGATCGCAAAATTCAGCGGTGTGCGCGTGTTGCGCAGCGCGTAGAAAGCAGAAGAATAGAGCCGCCCCGAGGTGGAGGCGAGCAGGCCAACGGCCGACCCCGCCAGCACCCTCCAGACGAGAGTAACGTCGTGTCCCTGAAAGTGCCCGGAGCGGTAAATAGTTGTCGCGACCATGTCGCCAAGAATGAAAAAAGCAGCCGCGGAAGGGACCACGAAGAAGGCGATATTTTCAAGACCACGCGCAAGGCGCTGACGCAGGGCGGCCGCGATTTCTTCCTGCGTGCCCAGTTCGCTCGACATCGCAGGCAGTTCGGCGGCTGAAATCGCCATGCCGAAGAGACTGACCGGCAGCAGGGTCAGGGTCTGCGCATAGCCAAGCACCGCAACGGCACCTTGTGGCAGGAAGCTCGCAAGCATAGAGTCTACATACGCACTGATCTGGACGACGCCTCGGCTGAAAAATACGGGCGTAAAGCTGTGGACAACCGCACGCACCTGCTCCGAGGCAAATTGCAGATGCAGGCGCAGAGGCCACAAAAATTTCAGGACTGTCGGCAGTTGCACGATGAACTGGAGTCCGCTGCCAATGACCGAGCCGATGGCTGTTGTAACCGCTAGCCTGGCCTCTGCCTGATGTCCGCCCTTCCACAACAGGACTGCGACGATGGTGAGGTTCCACACCACCGGGGCTGCATAAGAGAGAAAAAACCTGCGATGGCTGTTGAGAATTCCCAGGCACCAGGCAGAGAAAACCAGCAGCGCAGCGCCGGGAAACAGGACCTGGACCAGATGGATGGTGAGCAGGCGCGTGTCGCCGCGAAAGCCTGGGGCGATGAGGTCAATCAGCCAGGGAGCGGCAAAAATCCCGCCCAGCACCAGCACCGACGTAACCAGAAACAGCAACGCGAAGATGGCTTCAGCCAGCTTCGCTGCTTCCTCGTCCCGCCCCTCAGCGCGTAGACGGGCATAAACAGGGATAAATGAAGCCGAAAGCACGCCCTCGCCAAAGAGGTTCTGCAAAAAATTGGGAATGCGAAAAGCGGCACGGAAGGCATCGGCCGCCGCCGAAGTGCCAAAGTAATGGGCAAATACGCGCTCGCGGACCAGACCGACGATACGACTTGAAAAAATTCCGGCAGCTACAGCAACGGCCGCCGCTTTCGAGGAAGAAGTTTTGCTGGAAGTGGTTGCGGTCAAACCATGATTATACGAGTTGGATTTTGTGCCGGGAATGCTGGCTGTTTCGCCTTTGTCCCGTCGAATGTGGTGCCATCCATCTCCGTGCTTCAGTAAGATAAAACTGCCATGGAAAAACTCATCGCCGGATACAAAAAATTCCGTTCAGAAGTATTTCCCGAAAAGAAGGAACTGTTTCAGCAATTGGCCCAGACGCAAAGCCCTCAGGCCCTCTTTCTTACCTGCTCCGATTCCCGCATCGTTCCCGATCTGGTTTTGCAGACCGGGCCGGGAGATCTGTTCATCTGCCGCGATGTAGGCAACATCGTGCCGCCTTATGGAGAAA
>DASRBV010000128.1:0-6020 GCA_035653455.1 Pseudacidobacterium sp.
GGCAATGAAGTCCCGAAAGAGCCGCTGATTTTTCTCAAAGCGCCGTCTTCTCTCCTTGCGCACAAGCAGGAGATCCGCCTTCCGGCAATCTCGCAGCGTGTGGACTTTGAAGGTGAACTCGCCATCGTCATCGGAAAGCGCTGTTCAAAGCTCGGCCCGGACGAAGACGTGCGCCCGTACATTCGCGGATACACCATCGTGAACGACGTGACTGCGCGCGACCTGCAAAAGCCGGACGGTCAGTGGTGGCGCGCCAAAGGTTTTGATACTTTCTGCCCTGTAGGTCCTCTCGTGACTGATGAAATTGGTCCCGAAGCTGGAGTGACCGTGCAGACGCGTCTGAATGGCGCGCTGAAACAGAGCGGCAACACGCGCGATTTCATCTTCTCTATTGCGCACCTGCTGCGGCATATTTCCGCTGCGATGACACTCTTTCCCGGCGATTTAATCCCCACCGGAACTCCGTCAGGCGTGGCCCCCATGCAGGCAGGAGATACGGTCGAAGTCACGATTGACGGCATTGCAACACTCTCGAACCCTGTAGTCATGGGATAATGAAAAGAGACCGCTATCAGCTCTGCGGCATCCAAAAGATAGACACCCCGCGCCAGATGAGGAGGAACCATGCCGAAGACCCTGCTTGAACAACTCCGCTCGATGACCACCGTCGTCGCTGATACCGGAGACATTGAAGCCATCGAAAAGGTCAAGCCACAGGATGCGACCACGAACCCGTCGTTGATTACCACTGCTGCGCAAATGCCGCAGTATCAATCCATTGTGGATGGCGTGCTGCTCGATGCACACAAGCAGCTCGGCGACGGGGCCAGCGATAAGGACGTTGCCAATCTCGCTTTCAAGCACCTCGCCATCGAATTTGGCAAGCGCATTCTCCAGATCATTCCCGGCCGCGTTTCGACAGAAGTAGATGCGCGCCTCTCCTATGACACCGAAGGCACCATCAAGACCGCCCGCGAGATTATCTCCCTCTACGAAAAGGCCGGAATTTCGCGCGAGCGTATCCTGATCAAGATTGCTTCCACGTGGGAAGGCATCCGCGCGGCTGAGAAGCTTGAAAAAGAAGGCATCCACTGCAACCTGACGCTGCTCTTCGGATTGCACCAGGCCATTGCCTGCGCGGAAGCGGGCGTCACGCTGATTTCTCCGTTTGTGGGACGCATTCTTGACTGGTACAAAAAGAACACCGGCAAGGACTACAAGGGCGCAGAAGACCCGGGCGTGCAGTCTGTGACTCGCATCTACAACTACTTCAAGAAATTTGGCTATAAGACGCTGGTCATGGGCGCAAGCTTCCGCAACACCGGCGAAATCATTGAACTTGCCGGGTGCGATCTGCTGACCATCTCGCCGCAACTGCTGCACGAGCTTGAGGCCACGCAGGGCGAGTTGCCGCGCAAGCTCGATCCGGAAAAAGCCAAAACAATGGACATCCAGAAGATTACCGTAGATAAGGCAACCTTCGACAAGATGCACGCTGAAGACAAGATGGCCTCGGACAAGCTCTCCGAAGGCATCGAGGGCTTCAGCAAAGCGCTCGAAAACCTTGAGCAGCTTCTTGCCAAGCGCCTCTGCGAACTCGAATCACGCCAGCCCGTCAGCGCGGACTGAAGCATATCTGCAACCAGATGCAAACAAGGGGTGGCGGTTGCCACCCCTTCAGTTTCCTGCACACCAGACAGCAAGGCGATTACCGCGCCATTCCATACGCCAGAGCATTCGCCAGGAACCGTTCCTGAAAAACAGGATGCATATCTGCAATCCTCTGCATCACAATGCGCCCCTGCCCCAAAGAGGCAGTGAATGTGCCCGCGCCGATGTTGCGGTCATGGTCGCGGCTGTATCCGGCCACAACTTCCACCTGCGGTCCATCCACCAGCCATCCGTTCGAACCAGCACCTTTCACCTGATAATGAATGCTCATGCCTTCGTCCACCGGCATCCCCGCATACAGCGGATGCCGGCGCACAAAATACCATGACCCCATCCAGCTTGCGCGTGAAGCACCGACCATTCCGTAAAAGGTAAATGCACCCGCACCAGCAAGCTGCTTTGCAAAACCGCTGGCAATGCTGTCTTTTCCCGTAACCACCACCAGTGGAGTCCCATTGCGGACCTGTTCGATGACTCCCTCCGGCAGCACGTCTTCTCTCACCTGGCCCGATTGGCGATAGGCCCCCATGTCGTCCGTCGGCACAAGAGGCTCGGACTTTTGCGGAGCATCCATCGCAAGAAGAATGTCGTACTTCTGACTTGCCGAATATGGTTCGGCGGTTACGCCAGCGAAGGGCAATGATTGTTCAGCCCCAATCAGACCAATCTTCAGACCAGATAAAGAATATGGAGCCGTCTCCACCACCCAAAGCCTGCACTCATGCGCGGATGACGCGGACCCATTCAGTTCAAGTCGCGTCGTCCATACCCCTGTTCCGTTCAGAGGATCAGACTCCACTGCCTTCTGCACAAGATATGACAGCTTGTCTTTTTCTACTTCCGGACACGCCCACGTTCCAAGCCTCGTCCTCTTGCCTTCAGGACCTGTAATAGAAAACACCAGCTTTCCCATCACCGGTCTGCCCGTATCGTTAAGCAAATAGATATCAAACTTTGCGCGCTCGCCTTTCCTGAGCACCAAATGATATTGCTTCGCCACAGGGCGCACGGGCAACAGGCTTTTCGCCAGCAATTGCGGGTCCGTCTTGAAGTCGCGCATGTTGTCAAGCAGGCCGCTGTGGTTTTCCATCGCTGTGGATTCCCATCCGCTGATGGCTGCGTAATCATTCACGTCGCAGATGCGGATGTTCTCCATGAACTGCCCCCAGGATTCATACGCGCGGCGGCTGATGGAGCGGAAGAGCGCGCTGGCCGAGGGAAACGCCGTGCGGAATCCCCACTTGTCGAGAAACTTTTCATATGCAGCCAGAATCTCTTTGTGGTCTTCAAGGTCGTAGCTCTTGCCACCATGCTGCTCGATCTGTTGAATCAGCAGCGCGTGATTATCCGGCGAGGCCGCACCCTTCATCTCACCCCATTCGACAATCTCGCCCTGGTCGGTGGAGCGGTACAGGAAATCGTCCGGCCCGTTGTAATAGCGGTCGTTCCAGACATCAGAGAACGGCCCTTGATGCTCGTCCCACCATCCGCCAGCGCCGCCTTCAGCAGAGGTGCGCACGCGGTCTGAATACGGCCCCATCCATGCCTGCGCTGAGCGCGAGGCAAAACCATCATTCGCCACAATGGAACGGCTCGGGTCTTCCTGATGCATCAGCCTGAGGATGCGATACAGATTGGGGTTTTTCAGATCAGGCTTCGCTTCATTCTGAAGAATGTATTCGACCAGGGATGGATGGCTGCGAAAGGCCCTTATCATGTGCACGATCTTCGCTTCCATGTATCGCTGCGCGAAGCCTGAGGCGCTGACGGCCTGGTATCCGCCGCCCGGTTCCATGCAGCGCAGCAGGCCCATTCTGTCCTGCAAATCGAAGACCTCGGGTTTGCCCACATTGCGGTGGAAGTTCAGACAGTTCAGATGAAATGTCTTTGCTGCCTCGACCTCACGCTTTGCCAGTTCCGGCGTAGGGAATATTCCGTTCACCCCCCAGAAACCCCATGAAATGGATGTGTAGATGCGCGTGCGTCGTCCATTCAACCGAAACATCGCGTTCGTGCCGATGCCCTCGGGAGCAAACCAGCGAAAGCCAAACCAGATCTGCTGAAAATCTGAAGAGGCACCTGGTCCCTCCCATTCCACGCGCAGATGATACAAATGCGGAGTGTCCAGGTCCCAGAGTTTTGCGCCGTCATAGCGCAGGTCTGCATGGAAAGTGGCCGCAGCATTCGCCTCCACACGCGCAGGCAGATCCTTCTTCGCAACAGCATGGCCCGATGCAGGATCTATAACAGAAAACACAATGCTGCCCGCGGCAGGCTGAGTGCTAAGGTTTTGCAGCTCAGCATGTACAGTGATGGCGCGAGCGTCCGGCGTGTTGAGCACCCAACTGTCTTTCACCCGGACATCGCCATGCGCAGTCAGGCGAAGCGCGCGGTCCAGCCCGCCGAAGCCATGACTGCTCTGCAAACGGACATCGCCCCACTGAAGCTCACGGCCATCCACCCAGTCCATCTCGCCACCTGGATTCGTGATGCGAATGGCAAGCTGGTTCCTTTCGCCGGGTCGGGCCGCATCTGTGATTTCGCACTCGAACGGCAATTCTTCGAGAATGCTGTAGCCCACGAGTTTCTGGTTCAGATAAACCTCGGCGCGCAAGCGCGCCGCGCGAACATGGAGAAAAATGCGCCTACCTTTGAAGTCTTCCGGAATCTCAATCTCACGCCACCACCATGAGACCCCGCAGTACGAGCCGTTCTTTACTTCGTGGTCCGTCTCTTCAAATTTATATTCGTTTTTGTAAGGACGATGGCCGAACGCTCCCCAATAGAACTGCTCCACTGTCGCAGGTAGCGTCACGCTCGTGCCTTGCGAAGAAGAAAGGGCCGCCCATCCTCCTGTTGGCGGATTCACTGGCAATTGCGACAGAGAAAATTCACCCGGCAGATAGATCGTGTCTTCTTTCCAAGCAGCTTTCGTGTCCGGCCACATACGCCAGCCTTCATCGGGAAGAAAGAGTTCGCGCGTGGCCGAAGGCGTTTGTGCCTCTGCTACCAACAGGCCGCGTGTAGAAAACAGAAGCCCTGCGGTCGCCGCGCCCTTCAGAAAATCACGGCGGCTGGAAACAATGCTCATGTTTACTCCAGTTTGTTTTTTGCAATGACGGCAATCGGGTCCCAGTGATCATTGCCGCTCAGGAATGCCTGCACTGTGTACTTTGCTGCCTCTGCCTGTGTAATAAACTTCGTGTGCGGATCCCGCTCTTGCGTATGCGCCCCTGGGCCAGTGGATTGGAATTCCGCATAGAAGGCCGTGTCCAGCGAGTGGGTCTCTCCCGGATGCCACTCGCGCCATCCTGCAGGCTGAATGTGCTCGCCCATCCATGTATTCAGAAAAATCACCGTCGCATAAGGGCGCCACGGGCGCCCCAGATAGACGTTTGTCACTCCGGCATCTGCCGTCAGTCTGCACTGGTGGAAGACATACGCCGAGTCTTCCTTCGCCTCATGCTTGCCCTGCGCCGTCACAAATCCCTCAGAGTGAGGCGTGCTGTGGATCTCGCAGTGGTCGAAAAAAGATTTTCCGTCTCCGAAGATGAAATCCACATTGCCCGCAATGTAGCAATCAGAAAAATACTGCCGCGTTGGTGCACATGTAGTTTCCCCAGCAAGACAGTGACTGCCCGTATACAGCGTGTCCTGATTGCCTAGCAGACGGACATTGTGAAACACTGCGCGGTCACCTGTGACAAGCAATGCCAGTGCCTGCGACCCAGCCGGGAGCTGCGGATGCGTCCGGTTCCAGTCATTTTGAAAAGTAATGTTCTCGGCGAAGAAATCATTTGCCGTCACATTTACCGTCGCGGAATGCAATGTCCCGCCCGATGTACCCGCGCTCAGATCGTTGACGACGACCGTCCTGCTTGCGTCCGGCTTAGCACTGCGCAGACGAATGCCGGGCTTATCAATGTGCAGCACCTCTCGGTATGTTCCCGGAGCAACCAGGACAGTCGCACCGCCCGTTGCCGGAGCTTCATCCAGTGCTTTCTGGATGGAGTAATAGTCACCTGTTCCATCGGCTGCCACATAGAAGGTTTTGTCTTCCGGCAGAACGGTATTGGCTGCCTCTGGAGCAGTCCTTATCTCGGGAAAAGGAACAAAGCGCCCTTCGCACGGAAGCGGCCTTCCCTTATTTGTATCTGATTCAGTTACAGTTACATCTTCGCCGCCCGGAGCGAAATTGCCGCGATTGCGCAACGTGATTTCCGCGTCTTTTGCGATGATCTTCGACTGCTCCAGCCCATCGGCAAAAACATTGTCCAGCGTAACGCCGAGCTTGTGCTGGGCATCCAGCCCAAGAAACGTATATGTGCCCGGAGTGAGCACATGCACAT
>DASRBV010000129.1:0-24799 GCA_035653455.1 Pseudacidobacterium sp.
ACATTGCCCTTCGGCAGAATGTCTCCCGTGCTTACCGGGAAACTCAGCGGCCTCGATTTTGCCGTCACTCCGAACCATGAGGCCACGATCCCGGCGGCCTGCTGCACAGCCGGGTCTGCCACAGAAGAAGCAAAGGCAAAGGGGACCGCGGCCGAGGTCCCGCTCACCGCGCCATCGTAAAACGGCAGCGGGAGAATCTTCAGATCATCGGCCAGAGGCAGCAATGAGCCTGACACCTCGACCTGTGAAGTATTTTCCACCCGCGCCCAAAGGGTAGTGTTGGCCGGATCTTCGCACTGCTGCGTGTAATGCCCCACAAACTGGAACCCCAGCACGTTGTTGCGCACCAGCAGCTCTGCCGGAAGCGGCACTGTCAGCGATAGATTGCTCTGTACCTGGTTTCGGTCCTGCGGTACCGGCACCGTTGCCACCAGAGTGCCGTTGAGCAGCACGCTCAGATGGCTCATCTGCGGAATCAGCCCAGGCGAAAACGCATATTGCAGATGCAGTGACGCCTGCTGCGCAATGTTCGACGGCGGCAACGCAAAGCTGATGTTGCGCCCCGAGGCCACCCCGCGAAAGACCACTGCCTCCGGGACGCCAAGGTCTTTCAGCGAAAAGCTTGTGTGAAAAGTCCCTTCTGCCTGGACCGGCGCAGAAACACCTTTTACAGAAGATTGTGCATGAAGAAAACTACATCCTCCCATCAACACAGCCGCCAGCAAAATCACGGCTTCCACCCGCGCCGTCTTCAGGCTGACAGCCTTTCTTCTGGGAAGAAGAACAGACAAAGCAAGCCCAACGCCTTTCACGGAAAGCCGCACGAGGCGTAGAAAGCTGTGCATCGGCTTGTCTGGCTCGCGGAATTCGCTGCGGCTCAACCATGTGTCTGCGCCGGAATAAAGCACCAGAGTTAAAAGCTCCTCTTCTTCAAGAGACAGCTCGGCATGATGCAGACGGAGATTCAACCCGTCTGCCCTGACCACTTCCGCAGGAAATTCCGCCTCTTGTCCACGTAACGGATAGACCACCTGCACACGCGTTGCAGGTGGCAGGTCAAGGGGAATTTCCATTTTGATCCACGCGCCTCCGCGAGAAATGTCCTCAGTTTCACCAAAGAGGCTTTTGCCATTCGGCAGTTTTATCTGCACGGGCATTTTTAGAGAAATACGCACGTCCTTGCGCAACTGCTTCGATTCAAAGGCCACAGCATTCGCCGTTCCTACAATGACCATGTTGAACAGCACCCAGACGACATTCATAAGGACTGTCCCGGGATGGCCCGCATTCCAGTAGAAAAAGCGCACAGGAGCTACCACCAGTGCGGCGACATCCAGCAAAATCAGAATGATGTATGGAAGAGCAATACGTTTGTCGAAATAGCTTCTTTTGACAATGCCGCCCTTTGCTGTCACGTTGAACTTGCCCAGCTTTGGATTGAGAAATGCCAGCAGAGTTGGACCAAGAATATAGGGTGCGAGCACTGTTTCATACACTTCATTCCAGAACGAATATCTGTGCCTTCCCTGCACCCGGAAGTTCGTGACATTGGCAAGAAACAGGTGCGGAAGTGCATATGCGGCAATCGCAATCCAGTAACCTGGGATATTGATCCTGCCCAGAAGCATGTAGACCAGCGGTGCCGTAAGAAAAACAAGCCGGGGTCCGGCATACAGAAAATGCACCATCGCGTTGAAATAGCACAGCCGCTGTGGCCACTTCAGCCCTTTCGCTGTCAGCGGATTGTCCGTCCGCATCACCTGTACCATGCCGCGCGCCCAGCGGATACGCTGCCCCACATGGCTGGAAAGGCTTTCCGTCGCCAGCCCTGCCGCCTGCGGAATATTGATGTATGCCGTGTTCCATCCCCGCATCTGCATCCGCAATGAGGTGTGCGCGTCTTCTGTGACCGTTTCCGTCGCAATCCCGCCAATCTCCTCCAGCGCCGTCCGGCGCAGCACCGCGCACGATCCACAGAAAAACGTCGCGTTCCACAAATCATTGCCGTCTTGCACCACTCCGTAAAACAGCTCCCCTTCATTGGGAATAGACATGAACTGGTGCAGGTTCCGCTCAAACGGATCAGGCGAATAAAAGAAGTGTGGTGTTTGCAGCATTCCCAGCTTCTTGTCTTTCAGAAACCAGCCCAGCGTTACTTGCAGAAAACTGCGCGTCGGCACGTGGTCGCAGTCGAAAATAGCGACATACGGAGAACCAAGCAGCTTCAGTGCATGATTGATGTTTCCCGCTTTGGCGTGTTTATTGTCCTTGCGGGTGATATAGCCCACCCCCGCTCCTTCGCAGAACTTGCGGAACTCCTCGCGGCGGCCATCATCCAGAACATAGACATGGAGCTTTTCCTGCGGATAATCCATGTTCAAAGCAGCAAATGCCGTGGCACGCACAACCGAAAGCGGCTCGTTATACGTAGGGACCAGAACATCCACATGCGGCCATTCTTCAATGTTGCGCGGCAGTGGAACCGGTCTTCGGCGCAACGGGCGTATGGTCTGGATATACCCAAGAAATAGAATGACGAATGCGTAGAACTCGGCTGAAAGCAGCACGAGCATAAAAAAGATGTTGGCCCAGCCCAGCGCGCTGCCCTGGTGCGCAATCGCCTCCGCCACCGTCGCAACACGCCAATATGCATACCGCGCCGTCGCCAGCATGGAAGCAAACATGAGGGCAAGAGTCACAACTTCTGCATCAGATACTCGATGGATGGCATAGGTGAGCAGAATGGTCAGCGTGCCCAGCACCAACTGCTCCGGCCAGTTGAAACGGATGGTAATGCACTCAATGGCCAGGAAAAGCAGCGCGGCATAAACGGCAAAGCGCGCCACACCGGCAATCAGGCTGGAGCGGGTGCCAAGGGTGTTCCAGAAGGCCAGCGCCCGTTTCATTGCTCGCTCCACCGCCTGCGAACTACCGACGGTGATTCAGCAACCGGGGCGGCCTCGCGCAGCCAATAGGCCAGCTCCATATAATCCTGGGCCACAGGCGAATCCGGTGCATGGTCGGCAACCGTCATTCGGTCTGCAATGGCGTTGGCCACAGCCGCACTGTACCGGATGGACTGAGGCAATAACCGCTCACCTACCTGGCGCGCTACCAGCGATCGCGCCTTCTGCTCAATCGGGTCCTGTTCATCGAATTCATTGAAGACATAAACCGGATCAGGAACGCGAAGACCATTCGCGCGCACGTGTTTCCATATGGATTCAATGCGCGAAATCGTGAGAATGGAGTTCAGGTCTGAGAGCACAGGCACCAGTACGACAGCGCACATACTCAGAATCTCCGGCAGCATCTCCGCCGATGCCGGCCCGAGGTCGAAAATCACTCTCTGCGCCTTTTGCATGGCTGGTTTCACCTTTGTCTCCAGCCATTCACTGGTCATTTCCTCTGCCCCTAATATCTGTACCGGAGCATATTTGCCGTCCGGCGCCACAAACGTCCTCAGTCCCGGGCGGAAGTCGCTGGCGCCATAATAAAAGGGCAACAGCCCACAGCCTGATGCATCCACCAGAAGGACCCGTTCCCCCTGAGAACAGAAGATGCGCCCAAGATTCGCGCACAACGTTGTCTTCCCTACTCCACCGGCCAGCGAGTAAACAGCAATGGCCGCATGGGCAGGGTCCTGCCGCTGCGACACGGCTGGCTGCACTGAGGCCGCGCGGGTCTTCTCAGCCCCAACATCAGGCACTGGTACAGAAACAGGAGCTTCCATCTCAACCAGAGGCGCAGTCGCCGAAATCCCTGAAGGGTGGCCTTTGGGCTCTTCTCTACGGTCCTCAGTATCGCTGGCCGTTTGACTGGAGTGCAGTTTTCGCCTCCGCACAAAACTGCGATACACGGGTTCTTCCACATTCGCCCATGAATACAATCGCGCCACGTCGCGCGCTAATTCGTGGTCCACAACTTCTACTTCTCCGTCCTGATTCTGCGGATTTACCATCCGTCACACACCTGGCCTGTTGCGATTTAGAGTTCCTTGCGGATGGAATTGGACTTCGTATGCGTTTTCTTCACTCAAACACCAAGTCTGAGACGACAGCATCCGCACACACATGTACCTTTCCCGCACACTGGGGTAAAGTTGCAAGTACAGCAGTGTATGAAACTTAGATTTTTATTTAACTTTTGATTCCTACTGTACACAGTTCGGCCTCTCCATGCACGAACAATTTAAGAAGTTATTCTCAGGTAGTAGTCGAAACGGGAAAACATCCCAAAACAGAACGCAAGCTGCTGAAATTCAACAGTTTAATATGGAAACCTTTCCACTTCCTGGCCTGCGAAACTATCTCGATTTCGCCATAAAATCACCGTCCCTTCACCATTCTCATATCCACCTTCTCATTACCTGTCATGCATCATAGGCCCACTTTGCTCAATCATCTCTGCAATGCGATTACATACTTTTGCGCCTGGCTCGATTCTCGCCCGCATCGAGTCAACTCTTTGCCGGATTTGTGATGAAGTTAACAGGTACTGTAATTTCTCCATCAAAGCGGCGCTGTCCAGCGGCTTCTGCTGTACTACTCCACAACCGAGCCGCTCCACCCGCCGGCCATTGTCCAGTTGGTCCGTCCATGTGGGGACAACCAATTGCGGAATACCTGCTTCGAGCGCCAGAGCAATCGTGCCAATACCGCCATGATGTACCAGTACGCTGCTCCTCCGCAGCAGGAGCGGCAAAGAAGTGTATGTCTCATGCCATATAGTTTCAGGTAAATTCGGCGGCAAATGCTCGGTAAGCCGCGTAAGAAAAATGGCCCGCACCCCAAGTGACTGGACAGTTTTGAGAGCAGTTTCAAAAAACAGGCGAGGATTTTGCGTCTCCGTTCCAGGATTGAAGACAACAGGAGCCGGCCCGGCAGCAAGGAAATCAAGCAGCCCGTCGCTCAGTGTCCCGGTGCCGTTCGGATAAAACATAGGAAAACCGGCAAACATCGCCTGCTTCGGCCAATCATCCGGGGCTGGACAGAACCAGTCATAGAACAAGCTGACAATTTTCTGGGGAGAATACCACCATTGACTGATGACCCGTCTGGGCAGGGGCAGATCCAGATGTTGACAAGGCCCCTTCAGCAACATGCGGAAGAAAGGGTCCAGGACCAGGCGTTCTCCGCTGAAGAAGATTGGCTTACGTAAGAAATAAGGTAGGCCTGAAAACCACTGCGTGGATTTGAACGCTGGCGGGCTTTTTAATGAATAAAGGTGTGCAGGGACCAGCACGGTTGAGATGTATGGTGTTGCGTATCGAATGTGCAGCAACCTGGCAATCGCGTAAAAGAAAGGCGGGGCGATGAGAACGGTTTGACGGTCGATCCGGCTGGCAGCCAGGTCGCAAATCTCAGTAGCTTTATCGGCCAGGAACCTGCAGTACTGCTTGATCTTTGCCAATGGGCCCAGACCCTCCGCGCCGCGGAGAAACTCCAGCTTTTCTTCTTCGCCAAGAAAACTCAGAACATCAAACCCGCACTCGCGCGCTACAGAGACATAGTTAAACGTAGTAATGAAAACTACATCGTGACCACGTGCTGCTAATGCGCGGCCAATCCCCAGGTGAGGATGAATTTCGCCGTCCGACCCGGCTGCAAAAATAATCGCCTTCATAGAAATTGAGCATTTACCGAAACATCGCCATATATCGGACCTCAAGCCGGACCAGCGAATCAATCCCCTTACAGGGCATGTAGCACTAGCCAGAGGTCCCACTCAACGCATAATGAAATCCACGCTCCTCTGCTGTTTCCCCTGTCTGCTGCTTCAATAATTTCGTGAACACCTGACGAAGCGCATCCGCCTGATCGCGGCCCAGGCAATTCTCATCGCCGGCATAGTAAAAGCGCATCTCGCCATGCAGTGTATAAATAACAAGCCCAAGCAGCCTGAAATTGAAGGAATGCACATAAATGCGCAGGTCCTTTAAGCGAAATGGAGATGCATCGTCACTCACCACAACATTGCCCAGATTGGACAAAGCAAACCGGTTCCAGCTTCCATTCACTTTCAGCAAGTCTCCTGCCCGCACCATGGTCTGGATCCGCCCATTCGGCACAGGCCGGAGCAGTTCGTTGAAGTGGTACCGGCGGGGAATATCGAGCAGTTCCTGCTCGATTTTTCTGCGTATCTCTTCGTTTATTTCGCGCGCCGTCGTCCAGAATTCTTTCTCAAGACATCCTTCTGTCTGTATCTTGAAACTCCCTCCACCAAAGAACAGCATGTCGCTTTTCAATCTCGCCAGACGGCCGCGACGGGCATCCATTGGGCTTTCAATCCACGCCGGCAACTTCTTTTTGCCCAGCACAGAAAAGAGAGAGCGGCCCAATGCGACCAGTAAAGCTGCATGAATGGAAGTACCTTCGGCCTTACAGCGTTGCTTCAGTGCCTCTGTCTGAAAGCGGTCGAGACTCCACTCCAGATAGTATTCCTTGTTCTCCGGTTTGCTGTGCGAGACCGGAACCAGCCGCAGCGCTCCATTCAGCAGATGCGCTGTCAGCTTTCGTTTCCACGGCTGCGGAGGCTCATAGTCTCCAATCATGTCGCGTGTCGTGACCGCCTCATATGGCACCAGATCCTCATCCCTGTAGAGCAGCCGTAATACTTCTCTCACGATCGTGAGCATGCTCATACCATCGCATATGCGGTGTGAAGATATAAACAATACATCGCTTTCCTGTTCGGCCCTTAACAACACAATCCGTAACAGAGGTTGGCCATAAGCAAAGGGAATTGCGAGTTCAGCCCGGCACTCGCGCTGGCTATCGTGCTCCGTTATACGCGGCAGGACCCGTAGAGTGATTTCCGGAGCACAGTCCTCTTCGTAATACAGCCCATCCCTTTCTTCCCGAATGACCGAACGCAGAGCAGGATGCTTGCGCTGCACCTGCCGCAGCGCAAAGCGAAGTCTGTCGGGTGTAACACTTCCTTCCACAGTGGCAATATAGGCAATATTGCCGTCAATCATGTGCTCAATGGCAGAGAGCTTCCGCTTCACGCGCCATCTCCTGCCATCGTTACAGATGTGTTGTTGTCGAACGATACCTGTCCGCGCTCCGTTGCTTTGCAGAAGGCAGCTATGTGCGGATGCAGGTCTTCAAATGTACCGAGCCGGCCAAACAATCCGTCGAGATAACCACAAACAATCGCTGTGACCTTCCTCAGCTTCTGCGGCTCGTATTGCAGCACGCGCACAATCTGCAGATATGCCAGAAATGTGCTTACCCAATGCAGTCCCCAGTGTTCGCGATGCAGACGCAGACAATGCACGGCATTGCGCGCCCCGTAATATCGCCGCCATGCCGAATGGTTTGTCGTGTAGTGTTTGCCATGGCGCTCGATTTTGCCTGTAATCTGCCGCAGTGTTACAGCAGCATTCATATATACGGGAATGTTCTGGCTGATGGCGCGCAGACTGTATTCGATATCAACATACTCGATAAAATAGTCTTCCCTGAAAGGCCCGAGCCTGCGGTAAGCGGCAGCCGAAATGGCAGAACCGGAAGAAATGACACACAGGGACGGGAACATTCCTTCATTGCAATCATCAATTCGCACCCGCACAGGGAGACGCTTGCCAGGCTCAAATACAGGCATGCACCTTTGCAGGTTGACCTCATATATTTTGGGGCCCACCAGAAACTCATCTCTGCCCAGCTCGCTGCATGACTGCATCATCTTCTCAAAAAACGACCCGTCAATCTCAGAGTCCTGGTCAAGCAGAAAAATGACCTCGCACTGTTGCGCCAGCAGTGTTTCGGCCCCTCTGTTATAAGCTCCGGCGAGTCCTCCCTGATTGCGATTAAAGATGACCTGAATTCCCCGCTCCCGCAAAGATGCATGCAGGCGGGCATCGCATTCCGGAGAGTTGTCCACGGCCACCACCGTCGGGCAGATAGCGCTCACACGCTCAAGATTGCCCAGAAATTCTTCCGTTGGCTGATAAAGCACAAAGATGACACCGAATTTTTTCATGCCCTCTGCTCTGTGATGGATTTGTAGGCGAGGCCCGGTTTCTCCATACATACATCCAGTATTTCCATCGTCCGCTGCTGAATTTTGAGAGCATCCGCATAAGGCAGTGAGACTTCGTCTGACATAATCGCGAACTCCATTTGTCCGGCAAAACTGGACAGGACAACGGTATTTGCAGGAGTCGGCGACACCATGACCAGTGGGCTGTACACCGCCTCAAGTCGAAAGCTCCGGTATTGCTGCGGCAGGTCAATCCTCCCCATATTCGATATCGTGAGATGGCGCACGGCGGGGGCATTTTCTGTATCTGCAACAAGCCGCGAATACTTGTCATGCAGAGTTTCCAGCGCAGCCAGATAGTTGTACACGCTGGCGCCAAGACGTGCGATGCGGCGCGTCATCTCTTGTTTCAACACGCGCGCACGCAGCCAGAAGTCGCCCGCGGAGATTTCTCGTGGCGCAGGCATATCTTTCATGCGTAATTCAATCCCAGGCACGATTCCAAACAGGGCGTCCGGATGCAACCGCGGGACAAACCTGCGGGCATTCACCATGGCGTAGGTCTTGCGCAATCCCTCGGCGCCGCGCACATCGCGAAATGCCTGCATCAAAGCGAGTGCCAGCGGAGCAAGCACGGTTACATTCTCCGCTCTGGAGCGCTCTGTCAGGGATTGCACCCATGTCTCATCAAGCGCCCACCGGTGAAAATATATCTGCTCGTGGGAAATGCGCGTCGCGGGCTTCTCTCCGCGCCGGGCCCTCTTCAGGTGAAAGGCCAGTCGCAGCATGTTTGCTTTCAGCCGGACACGACGCTGAAAGCGCGGGCTTCGCAGCAGGTCCGCAGGCACAATGTCCTCCATCGCGCCAAGCGCATCGTAAGCGCCAATGCCTTGTTCCGGATGATCGCAGGCGGCAAGTAAATCGCGCAGGAGGATGATGCCTGATTGGCCATCGCAGATACAGTGGTGACCGATGAGCAATAATTCGTGGACCGTTATGGATCGCAGCCACACCAGACGCAGTAAGGGCCTGCGCCCTGTATCGAAGGGGGTCACCCATTCGCGGCGGGCCTCTCTCTGCCAGTCATTTTCATTCCTGCGCTCAACAATACGCAGCGGAATCGGCGCAGGGTGCTCCTGTAGCACGAAATGCGGACCGTTGAGAGCATCATTGTCCACAACACAGCGCAGCAGCGGGTGTTTGTTCTGTACACGCTCCAACGCCCACCACAATTGAGGTTCTTCTAAACTGCCGCAAAGCCTGACCGTGAAAACACTACAGAACGGCGTACGCCCCTCACGGAACATTGTGCGTTCCGGCAGGAGGAGCGGACGTGAGCGTCGGGTCATCGGAGAAGGAATGCGTGGCGCGATGGTTGTCTGTCTATCCTCCGATGTGTACTCGGCAATCTTCATGATGCCTCCGCGCCCACTGCAACTGACATGGCTCCGCTGATGGCAAAATCAGCAACGCAGGCATGGAGTGTGCTGATAATTTGTTCTTTGATCTCAAGGGCCTTCGCATAGGGCAATGACGATTCGTCGGAAGAAAGCGAGAAATAAAACCTGCCGTCAAAACTATATATGGCAATCAGATTGGCTGGGGTCGGCGTCATCATGGCCGAAATGTCGCATATCTCCTCAAGACGGAATTTCTGATAATTCTGCTCTCCGTCTACTCTCCCCAGGTAGCTGAGCGAGACCTTCCGCCCAGCGCGTTTGGATTGGGCGTAAACGGCCATGCGGTCATATACATCATGCAAATGCTCGATTCCCAGAAAAAGAGGAAAAACAGTGGATTTCAGCTTCTCTACCTTACGGGACATCCTGCCCCTGAGCGCTCGCGCCATCTCCCAGAAACCAGCCGGCCCCGGTGCTGTGTTACGTAATTCCTGCAGCGACAAAGTGATGGTTGGCGCAATGGCAAACAGGCTATCGCTTCTCAGGTTTGGAAGATACCGCCGGAAATCCACCGGGGCCTCGAACCTCTCAATATGCTTGGGCCCGCAGGCATCGCGAAAGGCCAGCATACATGAAAGGCCAAGTGCAGCGAACACGTTTGTGTTCTCAGCCTTGCACCGCGCCACCAGCAACTGTGATGCCTGCTCATCGAGCGTCCACAGGCAACGATAGACCTTGCCATAGGTCCATGCGGTAGCGCGCCGCGGAAGCCGCAACATCAGCTTTGCGCCAGCTGCTTTCCAACGAATCCGCCGTTGCAGGTGGCGGTCCGTCAGCACCTCTTTTGGAAATACCTCATCGAGAGAATTGAGTGTGGTTGGGTCACCGATATCTGCATCGGGCTGATCACATAACAAAAGAATCTCGCGCAGAAGCGTCATCAGCGACCGTCCATCGCAGAGAGCATGACTGCAAATCAGAAGCAGTTCGCTCACTGTTTCACCCCGCAGCCAGACCACCCGGGCCAATGGTCCTCTACTGCCGTCAAAACGCTTGAGTGATTCCAGAGTAGCTGCTTCCAGCCAGTCATTCTCTGTTTGGCGTGGAATCATTCGCAGTGGTACCGGTGCAGGTTGTTCCTGCTGCACAAACCATGGGCGGCCACCCTTCTGAACAACCAGACAGCGCAAAACGGTGTGCTTTTCCTGGATTCGCGCCAGTGCTTGCCTGATTTGTTGTTCTGTTATCTCTCCGCTGATGCGCACCGTCGTCATCACATTCACGTGGAAACCCTCGCCATGGTAGAGCGCGCGCTCAAACATCGTCAGCGGACGGTCCAAGCTTCTGTTTCCTTCGCGCATTTCCGTCATGCCGTGGCCTCGACACTCTGTTCCACCGTAATGTCCGGCTCTGTCGCCGGAAGCAGATTCCATACCCGCAACCAACGCACCGCTTCACTGACGCCATCTTCTTGGCGTACAACCCGCCCCAGCAATTCTGCTTTCTTTACCAACGCTGGTTGCTGTGCGGCAGTCAGCGCGGTGGCCAACGCGTCAGGAGTCAGCGTTTTGCGTTCCAACGCAGGCGGGGCCACGCCAAGACAATTCAGACGCGCGGCCCAGAATGGCTGATCGCCAAAGAACGGCACAATGATGGATGGAATCCCTGCGCGCACCGCAGCCGCAGTCGTTCCGGCCCCGCCATGATGCACCGCCGCAGCCATAAGCGGAAACAACTGGTCATGCGGAGCATGGCGCAGAAAAAAAATATCGTCGCCCTGCGGACCATCTTTGCCTTCAAGACCGCCCCACCCTGTGGCCAGCACAGCTCGCAGACCGCTCTTTTTTACTGCTTCAAGGACTGTGTCCGTAAATGCCTTCACCTGATTGCTCACCATGCTTCCAAAGCCGATATAGACAGGCTTCCGGCCCGCAGCCAGAAATTCGAGCAATGCATCGGAAGGACGCCATTCATTCTGGTCCAGGAACCAGTAACCCGTCACCTGAGAATTCTGCGTCCAGTCCGCGGGACGGGGCAGCACATGCTGACTGAAACCGTTGATCACCTTTGACTGGTGCAGATCACGGAAATACGGGCCATACCACGGATAAGGAGGCAGTCCAAGCCGAGGCCGGACAATATCGTTCACCGCCGGACGCATCACACTCCATAACAACTTGAACATCACAGAATGCGCCGCGAGACTCACCATGCCCGGCAATCTGCGCTGAGACTTGATCAGCATAATCGGCGGCAAAATCCGCGAGAGTGTGCACGGTTGCAACCGCGCGATCGCGAAAGGAATGCCAAGCGCCTCCGAGAGTGCTTTGGCCAGTAGAATGCTGTTGCTGACGCCGATCAACAGCCCTGAGCCTTCCGCCGCCGCCAGTCCCTCCTGCACCCAATGGGGGGCCCAGCACGCATAGCGCTCGCGGAAGATGCGGACCATCGCGCGTATGTTCAGGCCATGGTCGGCAATGGAACGGTCCGTTTCCAGCATGGCCTGAAAATCAGCGGTCATAGGAAAGAATTCCAGTCCTGCCTGACGGACCATCACAGCGAAATTACTGCTGGTTGCGATGCGGACCGGATACCCTGCGCGATGCAGCCCCTGCCCCAGAGCTACACACGGACGAACATCGCCCTGCGTTCCGATGGTAAAAATCACTACAGGCTTTACTTCAGGCATATGCTGCTGAGCTTTCTCCTGTTTCTTCAAGGACAAGCCGGGGAATCTCCAGCACCTGGCGAACATCCGGATGGACGAAGCGCTGCTGCAGTACCTTGCCCATTTGTGCGGCAGGCCCTGGATCAAGCACGGCCTCGTGATGGCAGGCCAGATCGTGTACCTCCATATTTCCCACGAATGGCTGCCACGCCGATGGACTGCGATGGATGATGTCGTCCACCTTGCCCGTCATCTCTGTCGCGCGAAAATACAGCAAGCCGGATCCAACTCGAGATGGCCGGTATTGCCGCGCCAGTTTCAGGTTGTTGAGCATCACCGCAGTCAGGTTCTCAAGGAACTCCGGATTGTTTTTCATCACCATCTGCCTCATCCTCATCATTCCCTGATAGGCCAGAGGCACTGGATGGCCCTGATCGGGACTCAGCAAAAACTCTCCAAGCTCCCTCAGAGTGCGCTGCGTCTTTTCTTCATCAAAATGAATATTCATGAAGCTCAGCGCTGCCTTTACCTCATCTGATTCGGTAAGCGGCCGGCTTAATTCATCAGGAAGAAACAAAAAGCTGTCTATCATCGCCAGCAATTCCACTTCCAGTTCCTGTAGCTCCATCTGGCCGGCAATGCAGTGAGCAATCAAGCCACCCAGTGAACGGCCAAGAAGCCGGTAAGGCCCTCTGGGCTGGATACGTCGAATCTGCTCGAGGTAATCGTCTGCAATCTCTTCAATGCTCGAAGGAAGATGGCCGCCACGCAGCCCGCGCGACTGCAGGCCATATACAGGCAGATCGGAACTCAAATGACGCAACAGGCTTGAGAAGCCCAGGCTGAGCCCCGCCATAGGATGAATGCAGAACAAAGGACGGTGCGTAGTCTGATGGATTTTACGCAATGGCAGTACGACGCCCAGCGGGTCGGTGTCAGCACTGCTGAGGCGCTCGACCATCGCTGCCAGGCTGGCAACAGTAGGTGCCTCAAACAAACTGCCCATTGGCAGTTCCATATCGAAGCAGGCATGAAAATGTGCGATGAATTCAGCCGCTGAAAGCGAGTCGCCACCAAGATCAAAAAAATTATCGTGCAGACCCACTCGCTCCACTTTAAGAATCTGACGCCATATCTGTGCCAGTTTCTTTTCCGTAGGCGTCACCGGTTCAACATAAATGTTCGTGATCGCTCGCTCCGGCACAGGCAATGCCTTGCGGTCCAGCTTTCCGTTCGGTGTCAGGGGCATGGCATCGAGGACGGTAAAACTGGCTGGCATCATGTGGTTTGGCAGGCGGCTGGCAAGGAACAGGCGCACGGAGCTGATGTCCACCGGCCTGCCGCCCAATGGAACCAGATAAGCATGAAGCGATATCACACCATCATCATTTCGATGTGCAGTAACTGCTGCCTCGGCAACGATTGCGTGTTGCAGCAAAACACTTTCAATCTCGCCCAGCTCAACGCGGTGACCGTTGATCTTCACCTGATTGTCTGCGCGGCCAATAAATTCAAGCTCTCCATCCTCGTTCCAGCGCACCAGGTCCCCTGTGCGATACATGCGGCGGCCATTCCCTGCAAACGGATCGGGAAGAAAGCGCATTGCCGTTAATTCAGGCTTATTGTGATAACCTTTGGCAACTCCTTCGCCACCGATATACAACTCGCCGGTAACTCCAGTCGCAACAAGCTGCTGATTTTCATCCAATACATACAGTTGCGTATTCAGAATCGGTCGGCCAATCGGTGGCGGCGTGTCTCCAACCTCTTTCAGTTCCTGCGCAGTGGACCAGATTGTGGTTTCTGTTGGGCCATAGAACTGTGTTACACGCGCAGCCATGCTTTTAAGCCGTGCAGCCAGTTCAGCGCTGAGTGCTTCTCCTCCAACCAGTGCATGGACGTGCTCGATCTTCGTCTTCGAGTTGGCCAGAAGAATTCGCCACAGCGAGGGAGTGGCCTGCATATGGGTAACACCGCTGCGCTGCACCAGCCTTGCCAATACGGGCGGATTGCGAAGCGCATCGCTGCTGCCCATGACCACGCAGGCACCCACAGTCAACGGCAGATAAAGCTCAAGCCCGGCAATATCAAAGATAAGAGTCGTAATCGCCAGAAACCGGTCGCTCGCCTTCGGCTTTAATTCAACCTGCATGCCCTCAAGAAAATTCCATAGGTTTCTGTGTGTGACCTCGACGCCTTTCGGCTTTCCTGTTGATCCCGATGTGTACAGCACATAAACAACGTCATCGGGCGAGCTTAGGTCAGCAGCCGGTGGAGTATCGCTGAATGCTGTATCCGGCAATTCAGGCAGCAGCCGGAGAAAATCGCCGCTTGCCAGGCGCATATGGACCTGGGCTTGTGCAATCAGCGCCGCCGGCGATGCGTCCGCCAGCACCAGCAACATTCGTTCAATAGGACCATCCAGATCGAGCGGCAGATAACTGGCGCCTGCTCGCATAATACCCAGCAATACCATCAATAACTGCTCGTTGCGCGGCAATGCTACAGCTACAATGTCTCCGGGTTTTATACCGCTGGCGAGTAAATGGCGCGCATATCGAGTACTGTACTCATTCAACTGCCGGTAAGTAACCACGGCGTCGCCAAATACCACAGCGGGAGCATCCGGCGTCTTCTGTGCCCATTGTTCAACAAGAGTTGGAAGACTGATATAGGGCAGCGCTCTTGCCGTATTGTTCCATGTCACCAGCAAACGGCGGCGCTCTTCCTGTCCGAGAATATCCAACTGTCGTAGCGGTTTGTCCGGATGCGCCAGCAACTGCTCGACAAGACCCATCAGTCTACGCCTGTGCTCGTCCAGTTCAGCCATGCTGTATAAATCTGGATTTGCATCCAGATCAAAGCGGACATCCGTCTCCGTGCCGCGGTCATACACAAACACCGTAAGGTCTTCCGCACCGCTATTGGAAAGATTGTGCGTGATGGTCTCCGCTCCATCAAAATTGAGCCTGTAGTCAAATGGCTCAATATTTACGCCAAGCCACGCGATATTCTGCTCCTGACCGAAAAGACCAAGATCGCGGCGGAGTTCTTCATATCTGTATTGCTGATGGCGCAAGGCCTGCAAGACCACCCGCGATACCTGCGCAAACAGGTCTGCGGCGGTCGTCTCCGGAATAAATGAGAGGCGCACCGGAACCATATTGGCCTCTACCCCTACGGAAGAACGCAAGACAGGATTGAGACGCCCTGAGACTGGCATCCGAAAAACCAGGTCCTCTGCGCCAGTCATGCGGTGATAGTAAGCGGCGATCCAACCGATCAGGACTTGCGGCAGACTGGCCCCAGCCTGCTTGCCCAACTCTGCCAGTTGGCGGACAATCGCAGCCGGAAGATGGCCTGTGCTCCTCTGCAGGCTGCTGCTCAATTCATGCCGGCAATTGCGCCGCGAGAGCGTCACTGCTTCCGGCATCCGGGCAAGGTGCTCGAGCCAGTATTCGCGGTCACGCCGAAAACGGTCTGAGCTGCGGTAGCGGGTTTCAGCTTCAATCATCTCCCTCACCGTGCAGAAACGGTTTGGGGCCGGCTCTTCTCCCTGGATATACGCTGTGTATACTTCCGCCACACGCCGGGCCACCAGTCCGCCGCCATAACCATCATGCACAATATGATGGGCGCGCTGATACCAGAAATACCGGTTGTCATCCACTTTCAGCAGCGCTGAAGTCCACAAGGGATCGTGAGCAAGGTCCACCGGACGGCGCAGCTCGTCCCTCATCCACGCCTCGCTTGCAGCCCGTGGATCGGGTTCGCGACTCATGTCAATGTAAGGCAAATCGCCCTCATAGCAGCTTCGCAGGACTTGCAGCGGCTTACCGTCTTCTTCAATCACGGATACGCGTAACTGCTCTGCCTCGGAGATGACCCGATGAAGTGCCTGCTGAAACACTTCCGGTTTTACCGGGCCGCATATCTCCACGGCCTCGGCAATATTCATAAGTGCGTCTGGATGAATTTTCTGGCTAAACCACAGGCCGCGTTGTGCAACTGTCAACGGAAATGAGCTCTGGTCGCACTCGATCATTCGGTTCTCCATTCAAGTCAATAACAGGCCGACATCCCTCTGTAACATAACGGTTTACAAAGCACAGATATATGCAGTTATTCAGATACAGCTGAGACTTAGAAAGCTGAGGCACGAAACCGATTACTTCTCTTAAAGAGAAGCAGTAACATTACTAATTTGTTACAACGTGGACTGGGGGCCTTTTATAACATTGCTATTCTGTGCGACCGTAGTCTTGCACACACAATGTAAAAAGGATGAAATCTCTGATGAAATGCAAGTTAAATAGCGCGCTCTCCCGGTCCCTGCAGGCCAGAACTGCCCTGCAAAAACCCTGACTTCATTCAGACGTTACGCAACCGGGAGAACGAGAGGAAAGATATTCAATGAGTAATTTCTTAATAGAAGAGATAGTACCATCATTAAAATAACCAGGACAATATTATTTTTACTTCTATAACTTGGGCTTCAAACCAGTCCTTCCAGTGCCCGTTCCAGCCTCACACCCCTGGAAGCCTTAAGCAGCACCACATCGCCTGCGCGCAGGTTTCTATCCAGCCAGGCCCCGGCCAGTTCCGGCGATTCCAGAAAGATCCCTTCCGTCCCCGCTTTTTTTGCGCCATCTGCAATGCGTTCCGCGCTGCCTCGCACTCCCAGCACCAGGTCTACTCCGGCGGATGCGGCGGCTTCTCCGCAACTTTCGTGCAGGGACGCGCCCTCGGACCCCAGTTCCAGCATCTCGCCGGCTATCAGAATATGGCGCTGTCCCGGAATTGACATCAGCGCCTGAATCATTGCCTTCAGCGCTTCCGGATTGGAGTTGTAGCAATCATTGATAATCGTTGCGCCGCGCACTTGGAACGTCTGGCCCCGTTTGTCTCCGGGAACAAGCCCGGCCAGCGCAGAAACACAATCTCTTAAAGGAACTCCTGCTTCCAGACCGGCTGCAATCGCTGCCATCGCGTTGGCCGCATTGTGCTGCCCCAGCAATTGCAACCGAAGATCGGCTACCTGCTCACCGGAGCGCACACGAATCCGCAGTCCCTCCGTCCCCAGTTCTTCAATGGATTCAGCGCGTGGATCGGCGCAAGGCCCCTTGCCGAAATAGACTGTCTTGCCCCGAAAGTCCCGCCCAAATTGCGACACGTAAGCATCATCGCAGTTCAGAAATGCGACGCCATCGGCCGGCAGACTGGCGATCAATTCATACTTGGCGCGGGCGACTCCTGCAATTCCATCAGAAAAATTCTCCGCATGGGCATTGCCCACGTTCGTCACGACTCCCCAGTTTGGCGCAGCAATGCGGGCCAGCGCCATAATTTCTCCCGCATTGGACATCCCCATCTCGATCACAGCAATATCGTGCTCCTGCTCAAGCCGAAGCAATTGCAGCGGAAGACCATATCCATTGTTAAGATTGCCCTGCGATTTCAAAACACGAAATTTCGCGCCAAGCACGGCGGCAATCGCTTCTTTCGTTGTCGTCTTGCCTGCGCTTCCCGTCACTCCCACCACAAGCTTGCCCCAGTGGCGGCGCACCGCAGCCGCCAGCGTCTGCAGGGCAGTCAGAGGCTCATCAACAATGATGAGCGCGTGTTGCCGTACCGCTTCCGGCAGTTCGCGGAGCTTGTTCTTCGAGACAACGGCCGCGCATGCGCCACGATCGAGTGCTCCGCCGGCAAAATCATGAGCATCAAAGCGCTCTCCACGTACTGCAAAGAACAAATCGCCGGACTGGAGCGTACGCGAATCAATCGAATATCCGGTGGAAAAACCGTCTGCGCCATGGAGCGTACCACCAGTCCATCGCGCAATCTGCTCGAGAGAAAGTTTCATGCCTTCGCTCCCATCCGCTCGCGAATGGCCTTCGCTGCCACTTCTGCATCATCAAACCGGATGACACGGTCACGCAACGTCTGTGTTTTTTCGTGTCCTTTGCCTGCAAGCAGCACAATGTCTCCTGGTTTCGCTTCTTCCACCGCAATCCGAATCGCCTTCGCGCGGTCCGCTTCTGTCACAAATTTGACTCCGGTTCTCTTCAGGCCGGCAAGCGCATCTCTGATGATCGCCTCCGGGTCTTCGCTGCGCGGATTGTCTGAGGTCAGCACCACAAAGTCGCTTCCCTCGCCTGCTGCGCGTCCCATCATTGGACGCTTCGTCCGGTCACGGTCTCCTCCACAGCCGAAGAGCGTGATCACCCGTCCACCTTGCAGCTTTACAAATTCGCGCGCCAGCCTAATCAGGTTTCGCAGAGCATCATCCGTATGCGCGTAATCCACAACTACCGTAAACGGCTGCCCTACATCCACCGCCTGGAAGCGCCCGGGCACGCATTTGAGCGATGCCGCGCCCATCGCAATCTCCTCAGGAGAGAGTCCGCGCGCATATGCCGCCGCCGAAGCTGCCAGAAGGTTATACACATTCACATGGCCCGTTAGTTTGGTTTGGATTTCCCCTCTTCCCACAGGAGTCATCAACGTAAAACCCATGCCTGATGCAGACATACTTACATCTTCAGCCCGAAACTCGCCCACGCCCAACCCATAGGAAAAAACCTCCGCGCCAGTTTCTCTGGCTTTGATGGCCAATTCCGCGCCGTAAGGGTCCTCCACATTCACGACGGCCACTCGCGGAGGAAGGCCATTTCTGCCATCAAAGAGCATCGCCTTGGCCGCAAAATAGTTCTCCATGGTGCCGTGATAATCCAGATGGTCCCGCGTAAGGTTCGTGAAAATTGCCACATCAAATGGAAGCGACCACACTCTCCCTTGCTCCAGCGCGTGCGACGAGACCTCCATCACCGCCTCGGTCGCCCCGGCCTTCACGCCGTCCGCTAACAGCGCCAGCAGGTCGCGCGACTCCGGCGTAGTATGCGGCGACTCCACAACCTTTCCCGCCACGTGATACTCAATCGTGCCCACCAGGACTGTCTTGCGTCCTGCGCTGTTCAGCATCGCATCCAGCAGAAATGCCGTCGTGGTCTTGCCATTGGTGCCCGTCACTCCGCTCAGGGCAAGCTGCTTTTCCGGATGACCAAAGAAGTTCGCCGAAACAACAGCCAGGGTACGGCGCCCATGCGCAACTTCCGTCACCGCAATCTGCGGATACTTCTGCACCGTTTCATCAAATGCCGCAGCCGTGTCCGTCACCACCGCGCTCGCCCCACGCTCAATGGCCGAAGCAATGTAGCGGTTGCCGTCCGTCATACCTCCGCGCATGGCCACAAACAGCGCTCCCGGCGCAATCCGGCGCGAATCATACTCTATGCCCGTAATTTCAACCTCTGGGCCGGAACAGCGAACGGCCTCGACACCACGCAATGCTTCATGGATTTTCATAAAAGATTCATCTGGTTCCAGGCCGCAAACAAGCTTCTGCCCTGTTTCTGCACATCCTCAATATTTTCTAATTTCCTTCCGATTTCCAGACAAGACCGTTCCAAAACGGGAACTATGGATCCCAATACATCCATCCTCTTCGTGTTTTCCTATCTGGCGCTCTTCACCGGAATCGCACTCTACCTTTCCCCTGCGCTTGTGGCCATCCTCAGGACACATCCCAAAAGGGGCAGCATCTTTCTGCTGAATCTATTGCTGGGCTGGACGATCATCGGCTGGATTGCGGCCCTGGTTTTGGCCCGGAAGAGCTTTGTGAAGCCTCCGCCACAAAAAGTGAACTACAAATTATTGGTCGAGCAAGTCGTCTTACCGTGTAAACCGGACTACAACTTCCGTGCCCACGGGGACCATCGTGCCGGCAGCAGGGACTTGTTCCCTGGCAATTCCTGAACCGAGCACTTGCACCCCTAAACCTGCCGCCTCCGCGTTTTCAATCACGTTTCTCACCGTTTGCCCGGTAAACAACGGCACGGCGACTTGCTTGCCCGCATTCACAACTACCGGGCCTTTTGTTTGCGGAGCAGGTGACGTCACAACCGCCGCAGACATCGGCGGGGCCGGTGTCTCAAATGCAGATTTTGCCGGAAGCCCGCCCATCCTCCCTCCTGATGCATCCTGCTGCGGCGTCGGGGCCTGTGCCTGCGCAACATCTTTTGCCACCGGAGCGGCCTCCCCCGGCGCCTGCTGTGGCGCGCGCAGCGGGTCATCTGCCGGAAGGTCATTCACCGTGGCAAAAAGCGAGTTCAGGTCGCCATTGCTTTCTTCCGGATTGTCATCTTCCGCCACCGGAGGCTGGTTCCTGGCCGACATCGTTTGCGGCGTCATCTCCTGGTCATGCGGCACGCCAAGATATTCCAGGATCTGCTGGGCCAGGTCCTGAAAGACCGGTGCGCTGGCCTGCGCCCCAAAGTGCATACTGTGCTCCGGCGAATCCATCACAATCACAACTGTAATGGCAGGATTATTCACCGGAGCAAAGCCTACAAACGACGCAACAAATTTTGTCTTCGAATACGTATGCGTGCGCGGATCAATCTTCTGTGCCGTCCCTGTTTTGCCTGCGGCGCTATAGCCGTTCAGATGTACCGCCTGGTGCGCTGTCCCAATCGTGACCACGTCCTGCATCATCTTCCGCATCTCGGCCGCTGTCATCTCTGAGATGACGCGATGTGCGCCATCCGGCAATGGATCAGGCAGGCTGTTTCCAGGATGAAAGGCCACCGGCTGTAATCTCGGGTCGCCCTTCATCAGTTCCGTGCTCTTCAGCAGAATATGCGGCGGCAGATACACGCCGCCATTGGCAATGGTTGAAACCATGGTGGCAATCTGGATCGGCGTCACCGCGATTCCCTGCCCCATGGGGATGGCCCCCATCTCCGCCGGGCCCCAGCGCTTTACCGGCTCCAGCAGTCCGCGTGTCTCTGCGGGAAGCTCGATTCCGCTGCGCTCGCCAAATCCAAATGCCCGGATATATTTGTAGAGCTTCTCCGGGCCTATCCGCTGCCCTACATGGATCGCCCCCACATTGCTTGAAACTGCAAGGGCCTTCCACGCCGGGACCTGCCCGTAATGCTCGCCCGGCGCATCATGCACCGTGTGTCCCGCGATGAAAAGCTGACCTCCGCCACAGTCAATCATCGTGTCCGGTGTAATCGCCTTCTCCTCCAGTGCCGCCGAATATGTCACTGGCTTGAACGTCGAACCCGGCTCATAAACATCGCTCACCGCATGGTCCTTCAGCAGGTCCGTTGTAGCGTGGCGAAAATCATTCGGATTAAATGTAGGCCGGATGGCAAGGGCCAGAATCTGCCCCGTATGCGGGTCCTGGACCACGATCGTGCCGCTTTCTGAATGCGTCCTCTCCATGTTCCGGTCGAGCGCCTGCTCGGCCATGAACTGGATGTTCGCATCCAGCGTGAGGACGATATTGTCTCCCGGAAGCGGGTCGCGCTCTTCGCTGCCCAGCACATGACGCCGCGCATCAATCGCCGTCAACATGCGCCCGGGCGTTCCATGCAGTTCGTCATCGAAATTCTGCTCCAGTCCGCCCAGGCCCGTATCATCCAGCCCTACATAGCCGAGCACCTGCGCTGCAAGATCATTGTCCGGATAAAACCGTTTGAACTCTTTCTGGAAGTAAACACCCTTCAGGTTCAGCGCCTTCACTTTGGCAATAATCGAAGGATCTTGCTTGCGCGCCACCCATGCGAAATTTTTTGATGCATTAAAACGCGCCAGTATCTGCTGCTCTGAGGTAAACGAATCGGAAGCATCCGTATGGACAACCTTCGCCAATGCGGCCGCCGTGGCCGCGCGCGCGTCTCCCAGTTCTGACGGAACGGCATAAATCGAATCCGCCAGCACCGTCATCGCCAGCTCATGCAGATTGCGGTCGTACAGTACACCGCGCCGTGGAGCAACTTCGAATGTCCGCTGCTGCTGTCTGGCGGCGCGCTCTACGAATTCATGGTGCCGGATGACCTGCAACCACACCAGACGCAACCCAATCAGCCCTGCCCATACAGCAAAAACCGCCAGCGCATACACCAGACGCAGCCGCCGGATGGGCGTGACCACCCCCGGCTCAACAGATAAAGGTGGCTGTGCTTTTGCTTTTTTTCCGGACTGGAACGAGAACTGCTTCAAGGCGTGCTCAGTTTTATTTCACACTATACAAACTAAATCAGGTGCCCCATACACCCAAAACTTCGTCATCCTGAGCGAATCTTCCGGTAGAGAACGTGTTAAAAATGCTCAAATCGCGAGAAGCTTACAGCCCCGTTCTTCTTTTCAGGACTCTGGCATTTTTCGTATATGTAGAGTCCGTCATTCTGGCGGCCGAAGGGAGAAAGAATCTCAGTGATGTGAGGTTTGGGCCAATACTGCTAAGATTTTCGAGTTTTACTCCCTCCGTCCTCCACCAAAATCATCCTTGGGATGGCACAGATAAGCCCGCTCCTACCGCACAGGCGCAACCGGCGTCATCTTCGCCATCACCGGAGCATTCGGGTCTGCCATACCGTCCGGACGTACCACCTGTCCCGGTGCCGGGGCCTGCAGCCCATACTGCCGCGCGATTTTGTCAATGCGTTCCGGAGAAGCAAGCTGCGCTTCCGTCAGACGAAGCTGGCGGTTCTGTTCCTCTAACTGCTGCACCTGCTGCTTTTCCGCTTCAACGCGATAACCGTATTCAATCGCTGAGAAGTGCTGCCATCCATAGACCATCACCAACAGAAGCAGCGTCGCCATGGCACAGGCAAAACTGCGCATTTCCTTCACGCGCTGCGGGTCGGCCGCCTTCACCAGCCGCGAATTGTCGAAATACTTTGCAAAGAAAACCTCCGGCGTCGGCCCCCGGCGCGCCCGCTGCTGCTGCGCCATAAGAGACAGGTTCCGCTCGGCGGCCACGGCCTCAATGCCCTTGCGTCCGCCTGTGATGACTGCATGTGTTGCGATGACCTGTGTCGCCATTTGTGTCTCCTGCCAGCCTCTGGCTACTAGCTCTGGCTCTTTCTTCAAAAAATTTTTCCCTCTTGCTGACAGCTAATAGCTGGTAGCTGTCAGCTAAAAGCTACCCCCTCGAACGACCGGGCCTGGGTCGCTATTTCTGAGGAGGAACACAACTGAAGTCGTCTTACTTTCGCCTTGTACTACGGTGGGACGACCCCGGCCCGATCCCTTTCCATCAGCAGTCTCCAGTTGCCAGTCCCTGGCTATTCAGAAACTGGGGACTTATAACTAACAACTGTCTTCCTCTCCGCTGCCCGCAGCTTCGCGCTGCGTGCCCGCGGATTGCGGTCCGTCTCCTCCGCTTCGGCCGTCACCGGCTTCCGCGTCAGTACCTCGTAAACTCCCTGCCGCGCCCCTTCGCGCAGCGCATCCTTCACCAGCCGGTCTTCGAGAGAGTGAAAGCTGATCGCCACCAGCCTTCCGCCCCGCTTCAGCAGCCGCGGCGCCGCTTCCAGCAGTGCTCGTATCTCGTCCAGCTCGGCATTCACATAAATTCGGAGGGCCTGAAAGGTCCGTGTCGCCGGATGAATTCGCTCGGATTTCATCGCCGGGGCCGCGGCCGCCACAACTCTGGCTAATTGCGCCGTCGTCGTCACCGGCCGCGCCCTGACAATGGCTCTGGCGATTCTCCGCGACCTCCTTTCCTCTCCGAATTCGTAAATCAGGTCGGCAAGCTCTTTTTCGCCGATCTGGTTTACCACCTGTTCGGCGGTGAGGCCCTGACGCGGATCCATCCGCATATCCAAAGGCCCTTCCGCCTGAAAACTGAATCCCCTGTGCGCCTCGTCAAACTGCATCGAGCTGACGCCAAAGTCCGCCAGCAGCCCATCCAGGCTTTCTGGCCCGATCAAATGGGCCGCCTCGGAAAAGGCCACATCGTGCAGGACAACCTTCGGCATCGCCGGCCCCAGCGTCTCGCGTAATGCATCCAGCCGCCCGCGCGCCAGCGCCATCGCCTCCGGATCGCGGTCGAACGCAATCAGCGTGCCCAATGGCCCAATCTGCCGCGCAATCGCCGTCGAATGTCCTGCCAGCCCCAGCGTCGCGTCACAATACGTTCCACCCGGCCGCACATTCAGATATCGGATCGCTTCTTTAAAAAGAACCGGCACATGCCGTTCACGTTCCGTCATGTGCTCCCCCTCAGGGGTTTGCATTCCCTACAAACCAAAACTTGCCAGCGTCTGCGCGTCGTCCTCAGTCAACGGCTCGGTCGCCAGCTTATGCTCAAAGCTCTCGCGATTGGTCACTTCCAGGTACGTCTGCATCCCGAACACCACCACATCGCCTTCCACCTTCGCCGTCTGACGCAGGATCTGCGGAATCAGAACTCGCCCCTGCTGGTCCATCTCTGCCATCTGGCCGTAGTAGTTCACCCGGTCCAGCAGCTTCTTCTTCGCGGGATTAAAACTCGGAATCGCCGCAATCTTCTGCTCGATCTTTTCCCACTCCTGCAGGGGATAAATCTCAGCCACCCTGCCGTCCTTGCTCGTGATGTAAAACTGGGTCCCGTAACTTTCTTCTATCCGGCGCTTAAACTCCGCCGGGAGCTTCAAACGGCCCTTCTCATCAACCCGAGCTGGATGGTTACCCCGAAACATCTCATTGCCCTTATCGGCGAAAAGCGTAGAATTTCGATGTGTCTGTGCCAAAATTCATACGCTTTAGACCACTTTGAACCACTTTGGCCCACTCACATCGTAACCCAGTAGATGCTGCGCTCAAAGCATGTTTTGCTGTGGAGATTCAGATTTTTCGGGCTGGAAATGATAAGGAACAGCAGCGCAGGGCGAAAATCCAATTACTCAGG
>DASRBV010000130.1:0-11738 GCA_035653455.1 Pseudacidobacterium sp.
CCCCCTCACCCTGCGGCAAGCGATCACAAACAAACAACGGTGAGAAAGGCCGGTGCTTATGTCCACGACATATACTTACCCCGGTGTCTATATTCAGGAGCTGCCTAGTCCTGTCCACACGATCGCAGCAGTAGCCACGTCCATCACTGCATTTGTGGGCTACACTGCGCGCGGCATTGACAATCGCGCAGAACAACTCTTCAGCTTCTCTGACTATGAGCGGCTCTTTGGCGGACTCGCTTCAGACAGCGAACTCAGCTATGCCGTACAGCAATTTTTCCAGAACGGCGGCGCGGAAGCCTGGGTGGTACGCGTGCCAAAACATGGGGCCACGGGCGCACAGGTGGTCTTCAGCAACATGACATTTACCGCATTGAGCAGCGGCGCATGGGCAAATGGCAAAGTCCTGCTTGACGTGGATTATCAGGGAGTAAACCAGACATCGGACGCAACGGCCTTCAACCTGACCATTACCGATCTGACCACGAATACGGTTGAGTACTTTCCCAATCTCTCTCTGAATCCGGCCAAAAGCAATTACGTTGTTGCGGTCATCAATGATCCGGACAATGGCTCGCAAATTGTAAATGTCGCGATGAAGTCTCCGGCGCCGACAACTCCGCCTGCTGTTACAGGAATCACAGGCAATGCACTGTCTATTCCCGCAGTGCTGGCGTCTGCGAGCAACACAATCGCCCTGCCGGACAAAGCAGGCGTTAAGCAGAACCAGACACAGGTGAATGCTACTACTGGCGATGTCCAGTCATTGCGTGTGGGGCAGTACGTGACTTTTAGCGGAGATCCGGGGACCCCATATCAGGTGACGGGTGTTTCTCCTGGCGCCGGGACTTTCACAGTATCTCCGGCCTATGGCAAGGCAGATGACGCAAACTCGACGGTCACCCTGCTGGCCGGCACGGCAAATGCTGATTTCACTCTTGTTCTCACTACGACCAAACCAGCTCCAACTGCGCCATTGCCTTTGACCATTACAGTTGTTCCAAAGAACAGCACAATTCCGCTAACCGTAGCCGGGTTGGCAGCAATCGTCCAGCAACGAATCAATTCCGCGCTCGCGTTGCAGATGCCGGGCGCCTCCGCCGTGTGCAGTGCCATTGCCAACGGTACCGGGCAGGCGCTGCGTCTGAGCGTGCTGCTGCCGCAAACTCCTGATGCGATTGTGAGCATCTCAGGCGGCACGGGGGCAAACCTGCTTGGTTTTCCCGGCACAGCCAACAATGCCCACTATGCGCAAGGCACAGGAAATTCCTTTGGAAACCAGACCAGTTCGACTACAGGCAGCGATGGAACAGATTTGCCTTACACCGCGGACATCATTGGCGATGAACTCAGCTTCACTGGTCTGTATGCGTTGAATCGCGTAGACCTGTTCAATCTGCTGAGCATTCCCGATGCAACACGCGCCGCAACCGGTGATCCATCTTCGCTTGATCCCAATATTGACCCTAACGCTATTTATTCTGCCGCCATCGCGCTATGCGATCAGCGCCGTGCATTCCTTCTGGTGGATGCTCCGCCAAACGTCAGCACGGTGCAGTCTGCTGTGGACTGGAAGACGACCCATCTTGCGGTTTCAGATGCGAACGGCGCGGCCTTCTTCCCCCGGTTGCGGTTGCCTGATCCTTTGAACAATTATCAATTGCGTACGTTTGCGCCATCCGGAGTAGTCGCAGGAGTCTACGCCAGGATTGACAGCACGCGCGGCGTGTGGAAAGCGCCTGCCGGCACCGAGGCCACACTGAATGGCGTGCAGAGCATGGTCTACAAGCTCACCGATCCTGAGAATGGGGTCTTGAATCCTCTCGGACTGAACTGCTTCCGCACGTTCCCTGTGTATGGCTCTGTCCTTTGGGGAGCACGCACACTGGTGGGCGCAGACGCGCAGACCAGCCAGTGGAAATACGTTCCAGTGCGGCGCATGGCGCTCTTTCTGGAAGAAAGCCTCTACCGCGGAACGAAGTGGGTGGTCTTTGAACCCAACGATGAGCCGCTGTGGGCGGCCATCCGGTTGAACGTAGGCGCATTTATGCATGATTACTTTCGCAAAGGCGCCTTCCAGGGACAAACCCCCGATGAGGCCTACTTCGTAAAATGCGACAGCGAGACCACCACGCAGTCTGACATAGACAAAGGTGTGGTGAACATTCTGGTAGGCTTTGCGCCTCTCAAACCGGCGGAGTTTGTCGTGATCCAGATTGAGCAGCTGGCCGGCCAGCTCCAATCGTAAGCAAAAACAGCGGCCATCTAACTGAGGAGGAAGCCATGGCAGAGTTTGTCGTCAATGCACAGCGTTTTGATCCGTATAAGAACTTTAAATTCCGCGTGAAATGGGACGGGCAGTATGTGGCCGGCATAAGCAAGGTGTCTTCTTTAAAGCGCACCACCGAAGTGGTAAAGCACCGCGAAGGCGGCGACCCCAGCACCAGCCGCAAATCGCCCGGACGCACGGAGTTTGACGCCATTACCCTTGAGCGCGGTGTTACACACGATCCCACCTTTGAAGCCTGGGCGGCCAAAGTATGGCAACTGGGCGCAGGGCTTGGGTCGGAAGTCTCTCTGAAAGACTTTCGCAAAGACCTGATTCTCGATGTGTATAACGAGGCCGGTCAGCTTGCCATCAGTTACAAAATATATCGCGCCTGGGTATCGGAATATCAGGCTTTGCCGGACCTTGATGCAAACGCGAACGCAGTCGCCATTCAGCACATCAAGCTGGAAAACGAGGGCTGGGAACGCGACACGTCTGTGACCGAGCCAAGCGAACCGAGCTTCACTTCCACGCGGGCATAAGCAAGGGCAAGTACCATGCACGCGCTTACCGGCGAACGATTGCTTTCGGCCTGGGACCAGGGCATGACGGAGCACGACATAGAGCGTGCTTTGACCATGCTCGCGCTCGCCATGCCTGAGGCCAGCCGCGAGCACCTGGCCGATCTGCCCATCACAGAGCGGAACAAGCTGCTGCTCCGGCTTCGTGCGCTTACTTTCGGCCCTTTGCTGAAAGGGTTTGCCATCTGCTCAGGCTGCGAAACACCGCTTGAGTTTACATTGCGCGTAGACGAATTACTGACGCACGCAGAGCAACTTAAAGCAGAGACTGTGCAGCACAGCCATCTGCGGGCAGTCAACAGCCATGATCTGTTGGCAATACTCGCAGCGCAGGATGCCGCACGCGCAGAGGACCTGCTGCTTACCCGCTGCCTGGTTTCCGGTGGGCCTGAGGTCCTTTCATTCCCTGCCATTCGCGAAGAATTTGAAACATTGAATGCGGCAGCGGAAATGATGTTCGCACTCGATTGTCCAAACTGCTCCAGACGCGAAATGGCAGATTTCGATATCGCGCGCTTTCTCTGGGCTGAGACGCGACGCGCGGCAGCGCGCCTGCTCAGTGAAATCCATGAACTGGCCAGCGCCTATGGATGGAGCGAGGAAGCCATCGCCGCTATGAGCGCACAGCGGCGCAGCGCATATATGGAGATGCTGAACGCATGAGCGACTTATTGCAACGCATCGTGCAGCGGACACTGGCACCTTCGGCAGTGATTCAGCCAATCCCTGTCTCTCGCTTTGAACCTGCGGGAATTTCTGGGGGCACTTTTCAGATTGAGGAAGATGCACCAGCGACTACGTATCCGCAACAGTTACATATGCAGAAAACAATCTCAGGTGAAGCGCCTTTGGAGATACAACAATCACACAACGTGACAAAAGCAGAACATCTGGCACCATCTCCAAATCCTTCTAGCGAAAAGGCAGGAACGCCGAGTCAGGTTTCACTACGACAAAAAACACGGCAATCTGTGGCGCGGGACATTTTGAGCGAAGATTCCGACCAGAAGGCAGACAACCCGAAACAGTTGCAACCGCCCACTTCCGATGTTCGGCCTCTGAAAATACACGCAAGCCCATCACCTGTTTCGTTGAAAGAATTTGTGCCGGAAGAAGGACCTGCTCCAGCATTGTTTCTGAAGCAGCGCAAACGCGAACCCCATGCAACTTCATCGCCTGGGCGATATGGGCCAACTGCCAAAGCCATCGAGCAAAATGCGCCCGGCTCCCGCGCCCCTGAGATCACTATCTCCATAGGTCACATCGAACTACGGGCTGCACACGCGCCGCAAGCAACGCCCAAGCCTGCATTCCGTCCACAGTTGTCTCTCGATGAATTTCTCAACAAAAAGCCCGGAGTGCGGCCATGAGCGACTACCTGGCAGTTGGAGGAGTGAGCGCAGTGCTGCGGTCGCTGCTGACAACTGCGCTGACGACGGGAGGACCGTCGTCCCTTCTCGGCGCGCCGCTGAGCATCACCGCGACTTCGCCCGACCTTGTTGCGACAGGTACAAATGAGATTCCGCGACTGAACCTCTTCATGTATTACGCAAGCCCGAACGCAGCGTATCGCAATTTCGACCTGCCTGCCTATGATTCCGCAGGCCGTCGCGCCAGCAATCCGCCGCTTGCGCTTGATTTGCATTATCTGCTCACAGCGTATGGCAGCACACAGTTCGACCCGGAAATTCTGCTGGGATGGGGGATGCAGGTCTTTCATGAGATGCCCATTGTGCCGCGCGAAATTGTGCAGGATGCGTTGACTGCACTTGGCACCGCAACACCGGAAAACAAGCTGCTCTCTGCAAGCACGCTGGCCAATCAGGTGGAATCGCTGCGCATTACGCCCGAGGCCCTCTCGAACGATGACATCAGCCGCCTGTGGATGGCCTTTCAGACGAACTATCGCCCGACGGCTTCGTATCTGGTCACAGTGGTTCTGATTCAGGAAACGCAGGCGGTGAAGACAAATTTGCCTGTCCAAACGCGCACGCTGGTTGCGCTACCCTTGCAGCCTCCAGTGATTGACAGTATTTCGCCCGCGACAGTTGCGCCGGGAGAAATGCTGACGATTGCAGGAAGCAATTTCGTTGGCGATGTTGTAGCTGATACCCTGGTTGCTTTCGATCAGGGTGATCCTGTTGCCCCAGACACCATCCAGGGCAATCTGATTCGCGTCAAGGTCCCTGGCACTCTTCCGGCTGGCGGCCGCACGGTCCGCATTTTGCGGCAGGTGAGCTTTGGCGAACCGACTGATCCGCATAAGGGATTTTCCTCCAGTCTGGCTGCGTTTCAACTAGTGCCCACGATCAGTTCTCCACCTGCGAGTGTGGCCGCCGGATCTACGCTTACGCTGACAATTGTTCCTCCAGTGGGCAACACGCAGAAGGCAATCCTGTACCTGGGCGATTTTGCGGTCCCGATTGATGAACGCTCTGCAACCGGTCCAGCTACTTCTTCAACGCTGGACTTCCCCATTCCGCCGGGATGTGCTGCTGGGAATTACCCACTGCGTATAAGCATTGATGGAGCAGACAGCAGGCTCACGCTCGACACAACGCAAGGCAGCCCGACCTTCGGGCAATTTCTGCCGCAGATCAAGGTGACTCCATGACTACGATTGCGCCGGAAATGCAAATCGCTTCTCTTCCAGATTCGCTCGACCGGATCTACAGGACGATTACGCGCAATCTCAGCGATGCATTGCGTGCGGAAGCGCATTTGCCTGAAGCAGCGCCGGAAACTGGACCCTGCCTTGCGCTGGAACGGATGGAATATGCATTTCAGATCACTCCGTTTGAGCGCGATATTTTGCTGCTTTGCGCGGGAGCAAGTCTTGAAAGCCGCTTCGCGAAGGCCTGCGCAGCTATTCACAACGACACGCACGCTACCTGGCCCACGTTTGGATTGGCGCTGGCGATGCTCGACGATCCACACTGGAGCGCCATCAGCCGTACACGTCCGCTGCGTTACTGGAAGCTGATTGAAGTCTCTGCGAACCATACTTTGCTGAACGCGCCGCTGCGCATAGATGAGCGTGTACTACAGTTCCTGATGGACGTGCCTACCAGCGATGAGCATCTGGAAGCGATGGTCCGTCCATTGCCATCTGTGGCAGGCGAACGGCGGCGTTATGCGGACGTAATCTATCACGCGGCAAGGCACTGGAGCAGTCCGCAACAGGGCAAACTGCATCCTGTTCTCCTGGTAGGAGGGCATGAAAGCGATCGTCAAGCTGTATTTGAAGAGCTTTGCTATGCAACGGGGCTGCGCCCATACACTCTGGATGCTGCTGCGCTTCCCACCTCGCCTTGCGATCTGGAGCCATTGGCGCGGCTGTGGACCCGTGAGGCTGTTCTAACGGGCGCTGGTCTGTATATCACAACGGCTTCGCTTGAAAACACGTGCAGTCTGAGTGTTTTTCTCGATTCGCTGCGGACACCAGTGGCTGTGGAGGCAGCACACGGTTCACCTATCGAGCATATTGAAGGTGTGCGCGTGCACGTGCCAACGCTCGATGCCAGCGGACGAAAGGCCTTGTGGGCAGAATCGCTGGGCCCTCTTGCAGCACAGATGAACGGTCAGCTCGA
Source organism: Pseudacidobacterium sp. (assembly GCA_035653455.1). GTDB lineage: Bacteria > Acidobacteriota > Terriglobia > Terriglobales > Acidobacteriaceae > Pseudacidobacterium. The sequence goes on from DASRBV010000130.1 coordinate 6,441, forward strand.
CAGGCTGGCCGAATACTTCCAGTTTGATGAGCAGTCCATACGCGCCGCTGCGGTCCATGCGCGCGATGCAAATGACCCTGACCCCGCCAGGGCGACATGGCGCATCTGCCGCGAACATGCGCGCCGCTCCCTGGACCTTCTTGCGACGCGTATTGAGCCGCGCGCGAAGTGGCAAGACCTTATCCTGCCTGCCACACAAATGGAAACACTGCGGCAACTTGCCGCGCACGTGCGGCAGCGCGCTGTTGTGCATGAGGCCTGGGGGTTCGCAGACAAACATGCGCGTGGTCTCGGCCTGAGTGTTCTGTTCGCGGGCGCAAGCGGCACGGGCAAAACGATGGCTGCGGAGGTCCTTGCCGGCGAGCTTGATCTCGATCTCTACCAGATTGACCTTTCCGCAGTCGTTAGCAAATACATTGGCGAAACGGAGAAAAACCTCCGCCGCATCTTTATGGCGGCAGAGAAGAGCGGCTCTGTTCTGCTGTTTGACGAAGCTGACGCGCTGTTTGGAAAGCGCAGCGAAGTACGTGACAGCCACGACCGTTACGCGAACCTTGAAATCAGCTATTTGTTGCAGCAGATGGAGTCGTATCGCGGTATCGCGATTCTTACTACAAACATGCAGCATGCGTTGGATCCGGCATTCCTGCGGCGAATTCGCTTTCTTGTGCAGTTTCCATTTCCGGATGCGACAGCACGGCGGCAGATATGGGAGCGCATTTTCCCTGCTGCAACGCCGGCCGGCACACTCAATTTCGACCAACTGGCCCAGTTAAATGTATCGGGCGGGGCGATCCGCAACATTGCCATCCATGCTGCTTTTCTTGCAGCAGAAGACAGTTCGCCGGTGGAAATGCGACATCTTCTGGCCGCCGCGCGCACGGAATATCAAAAGATGGAAAAGCCGCTGACCACAGCAGAAACGCGAGGCTGGGTATGAGGATGCAGACAGCAGCCACACTCCATGCGCCACAAATACAGCGCATGCCAAAGATCAACTTCCGCATCGAGCGGCTTACGCTTGAAAACTATTCGCACGCAGACCAGGTCCGGTTCACCAGAACACTCGAGAAAAGGCTGCGCAACTACGCACAGACTGTCCGGCTTAACTGGTCAGCAGTAAAAAGCACAGGACGCATTGATGCAGGAACTCTGCCCGCGGGGGCCACACCAGAGCAGGCAGCACGCCAGGTCGCTCGGCAAATCGTTATGAATCTGCGCGAAGAGGAGAACTTCCATGCCTGATATTTCTCCCATTCTCCGCAAAGGTGCGATTCTCTCGCTCGATCCAACTACGGGGGTGCCGCTGGGAAAGATCCTGCTGCAATACAATCCTGATTCCATCACGCGATCGCTCAAACCGCAAAGTGTAGGAGACCAGCCGGACCGCACGGAAATCCTGCGACTGAAGGGCCCTCCGATTGAAACGATCAAATGCGACGCAGAAATTGATGCAACCGACCTTCTGGCGCAGGGCGATGCCAACACGATCGCGTTCGGCATTCAGCCGCAGCTTTCGGCGCTTGAGCTGCTGGTGTATCCGTCAAGCGCGGTACTGATTGCAAACGAGGTCCTTTCATTCCTGGGTACGATTGAGATTCTGCCGATGGAATCTGCGCTTACGCTCTTTGCCTGGAGCAAGAACCGCATCACTCCTGTTCGCATTACCGACATTGAAGTGACAGAGGAAGCATTCGATCCACAACTCAATCCTATACGCGCGAAAGTCACACTCAACATGCGTGTGCTGAATGTGAACGATGTCGGCTTTCTGACTCCGGCAGGCGCGCTTTACATGGCTTACCAGATCAGCCAGGAAACAATGGCCCGGTTGTCGTGACAAGGGGAGATGGAAGATGAACACCGCGCTTGCATCGTTGATACAGTCCGCCGCTGGAAATGGCGCTACGACAAACAACAACAGCCGCTATTACGGTGCTGCGGTGCAGACATACACGCTTGCAAACGGCACCCCGGTCAAATACCTTGCGCGCCGCATCATTCCGCAGCCTGATATTTACGCATCCGTGCAGAATTACGCTGTTGCAGACGGAGACCGTCTCGACAACCTGGCTGCAAAATTCCTGGGAGATCCGACTCTCTGGTGGATGATCTGTGATGCTAACGGCGTAACTGATCCTGATGAACTGACGGCGCAGGCAGGCCGCACGATTTTGATTCCGGTGGCCGCAGGCATTCCTGCTGGAGCGCGCAATGGCTAGCGGACTCTACCTAACGCTGCTGGCCGGACCGATGGTGCCGTTCCCGGTGCCCAAGCCTCTCATTGATGCGCTTACATCGGTGGAGATCGAGGTGTCCGCGACGGGCCGCAGTGGTTTTCAGCTGACGTTTACGCTGGCAGACAGGTCTATCCTGCAAACATTTTTTCTTCTTACCGCCAACTCGCCGATTCCATTGCTACGCGTGGTCCTAGTTGTCACTCTGGGCGGGCTTCCGCAGGCCATTATGGACGGCATTGTCGAGCACCACGAAGTTGTGCCCGATGCTATGCATGGCTCATCAAAGCTGATTGTCAGCGGACACGACCTTTCCGCCATGATGGATCTGATAGACCTCACCGGGCTGCCATTTCCGGGCATGACTCCTGATGTGCGCGTACTTACGATCCTCAGCAAATATGCGGCTTTCGGCATTATTCCTGAAGTCGTGCCCGTGATTACGCCAGACATCGAAGTTCCAGTGGAGAAGATACCTACACAGAAAGGCACCGATTTCTCCTATATCAATCAGCTTGCGCAGGAGGCCGGATATGTCTTCTACATTCAACCTGGACCTGTGCCGGGAACCAGCCAGGCGTATTGGGGGCCACAGGTAAAAGCAGGAGTGCCGCAGCCTTCGCTGAATGTGAATCTCGATGCGTGGACAAATGTTGAAAACCTCACATTTCATTACCAGCCAAAGGATGCAGTGCTGCCGATTGTCTTCATCCAGGAACCCATCACGAAGGCCACCATTCCGATTCCAATTCCGCCGATTACGCCGCTGAATCCTCCGCTGGGGCTGGCCGTGGCCGTTCCACAAAAAATTGTTCCCATGGAAGACACGGCGAAAGCGACTCCGGCACAGGCGTTGATGCGCGGAATGGCGAAGGCCTCCGATGCGGCAGACATTGTTACAGGTGAAGGTTCGCTCGACGTACTACGTTACGGACAGATACTCAACGCGCGGAGCCTGGTGGGCGTGCGCGGAGCGGGGCTGGCCTTCGACGGCCTGCATTACGTGAACAGCACAAAGCACCACATTAAGCCAGGCGAATATAAGCAGGATTTTACGCTGCGAAGAAACGCGCTGATTTCAAACCTGCCGCTTGTTCCAACCATGCCGTTTTAGGAGAAAGGAATGGCGAAGTATTACGGCAAATATCGCGGGACGGTGCTCGACAACGTGGACCCCATGCAGATGGGCCGGCTGATGGTGCAGGTGCCAGACGTGTCGAATGTGCTGCCGTCCACGTGGGCCATGCCGTGCCTGCCATTTGCGGGTATCCAGGCAGGAATGTATGCCGTGCCTGCAATCGGTTCGGGCGTGTGGGTGGAGTTTGAGCAGGGCGATATTGATTATCCCATCTGGGTGGGCTGCTTCTGGGGTTCGGCAGCGGAGGTCCCTGCGCTGGCGCTGGCAGGGCCACCGGTGTTGCAGCAGATCGTCATCCAGACCACGGGCCAGAACACGCTGATGATCAGCGATGTTCCCGGGCCTACAGGAGGCATCCTGCTGAAGTCTGCAACCGGCGCGCTGATCTCGATTACAGACACGGGCATCACCATCAGCAATGGACAAGGCGCAACCATTGCCATGAATGGTCCTGCCGTCACCGTGAACGAAGGCGCCCTGGAAGTGATTTAAGGGAGGAAGCTCAATGCCGGGATTTTTGATTCAACAAGGCGCAACCGTGATGTGCAGCCACGGCGGACAGGCGCAGCCTACAGTTCCCAACGCTTCCGTAACGATAGACGGTATGCCGTCACTACTGGTAACAAGCCCGTGGGTGGTTGCAGGATGTCCGCTTGTTCCACCGCCGATTCCACCGTGCGTTACGGCGCAATGGATCACTGGCACAACGCGCGTAACTTCTTTCGGGCAGCCGCTGTTAGTGCAGAGCGGTACGTCCATCTGTGCGCCGACAGGAACGCCGCTGGTCCCAGTCGTGACCCAGACGCGTGTGTCCGCAATGTGAGGCAAAGATGAATCTGGCTTTCCCGTACCAATTCGACGCTGGCGGCCGCACAGCGCAGACCGATACTGCCTCGCACATCCGGGACATGATTGAGCAGTTGCTCTTCACTTCGCCGGGTGAGCGCGTCAACCGTCCGACTTTTGGCACTGGAACCGCACAACTTGTTTTTGACCCGAACAGTGATGTGCTTGCCGCCGCGCAGCAGCAGGTGATTCAGGCGTCACTCCAGCAATGGCTTTCAGATTTGATTCGCGTGCAGTCGGTCACTGTCACCGCTGAAGACGCGACGCTGCTGGTCACCGTGCAATATATCATCATCCAGTCGCAGCAGCAGCAGACACAGCAGTTTGTTTACGGCGGAGGCGCGCAATGATCTACTTCTGCTCGCAAAAAGACCGCCGCGCGCTCGTGTTGCAAAGTCCATCGCTCAACGGCATTGATTATCTTGAAGTTATTGGCAGCCCATGCGGAAACCAGCTCGCCCTGACCATGCTTAAGGATGCGAGAACTCTTCCGCTTGCGCCTTCGCAGATTTCGATTTCGGGCGGCCCGGACAGCGCTGTTCTCAGTGTAGTTTCCGTCGCAACCGGAACAGACGCGCAGCCCAACGTGGTGACCATCACACTTAACCAGACTGGTGATTTTTCTGCCTACACGCTTTCGCTCGTTGCGTTTCCCGGAGCCATCGAACCGCCTGCGGGGCTTGATCCGGCACTTTCTACCGTGACTTTTTCCTTCAAAGCAGGGTGCCCAAGCGCCGCAGATTGTGCACCGGACAATTGCTGCGCACCAGTTGTCAGACCTGCTCCTGATATCAACTATCTTGCAAAAGACTATGACGGCTTTCGCCAGGTGATGCTCGACCGTATCGCAACCTTAGTTCCCGGATGGTCTGAGAGCCATGTTCCCGATATCGGAATCGCGATGATCGAAACACTCGCTTACGCTGCTGACCACCTCAGCTACCAGCAGGACGCCGTCAGCACGGAGGCCTATATTGGCACGGCGCGCAGCCGCATCTCATTACGCCGGCATGCGCGTCTGGTGGACTACTATCTCAACGAAGGATGTAATGCGCGCGCGTGGGTTGCGCTTTCGGT
>DASRBV010000131.1:0-2149 GCA_035653455.1 Pseudacidobacterium sp.
AGTCTTCCGGAAAATAGATATTCCCTTCTACCGTCTCGTAAGTGTCACTTTCTGCAAGCACTTTTCCGTTCCAGACTGCTTTTGCCATCCGTTCTTTTCAATCCTTCTATGAATCGAATTCCCGTATACATTAGCAGATGCTGGCACCATAACAAAAGACGCAAGGCGGCGTTAAGTTGGCCCACAGTTGTTTCTGTTGAGTAAACAGCGATAGCAGCAGTAGTCAATTTTGGAATACCGGGCACTTCATTCCATGCACAATAAAATCACGTCGCAGCAAACAAAAACTGCCCGCGTATCCTCGCCAGCTTGCAGGCTAAGGCCGCATTTCCGGGCGATGCACAAGGTTAGGTGGGACTCCCAGATGTTTGGATCCCCAACTGCACATGGCTTCCATGACCGGGATGAGTTCAGTCCCGGCATCGCTCAGCATGTAGTCCACACGAGGTGGGGTGTTTCCGTCCGGAATGCGCTTTATGACCCCGTCTCGCTCCAGTTCCCGTAACTGGGCAGTTAGCACCTTCTCACTGACTCCCGGCAACAGCTCACGAATCCCGGAGAAGCGGCGGGGCCCGAAGGACAAATGCCAGACAATTAGTACCTTCCACTTTCCTGCAAGCACATTTGAAGTGGCCTACACCGGACATCCAAAATGGTTTTTCATCTGCCTGCCGTTCTTCTGGAAATACGGGCCTGACACGACGGACTTACAAAATTGTGCGTACTTCCGGAAATGTCCGTCCTGGGCTATCTTTGATAACGCATGGGAATCATACGTCGGAGTCATCATAATTTCAGGAGCAAAACATGGCAACCAAGCTCTCTTTGGAGCAGATGAAACAGCGAGTGAGAGACCACTTCGAGGATTTCGTCAACAGGCGCAATGCAAGCGTGATCCACAAAAACATGACGCCCGATTTCTACGATCATGATGGCCCCGGTGGTCGGCCAGCCGGAGTTACCAAAGACGAGCAGATGATGCTCGGCATGTACAACGCCATGCCAGACCTGCACCTGACCATTGAAGAGATGATTGCTGAGGGGGACAAAGTAGTCTGCCGTAACATCTGGCGCTGGACCGATCCGGCATCCGGCAGGAAGATGCAATTTCACGGTTTTGTGCTCTGGCGGTTTGAGGGAGATAAAATTGCGGAGCGCTGGGCCACGGTCACGCAGCCTGCTGAAGGCACATCCTGGACAACGCAGGCCTGATTCATTCGAGGGGCCTGAAAATCAAATATGGAGGGCTGCATGATTCTGATTACAGGAGCGAGTGGAAATGTCGGCAGAGAAGTTCTCAAGCAGGTGGCACAAACAGGTGTCAAAGTGCGGGCAGCTTACCAGTCGGCGGGTAAGGCCGCAGAAGCACCTGCGGGAGTTGAAACCGCGATCGTTGACTACAATCAGCCGGAAACGCTTCGAGCGGCGCTTAAGGGCGTGGAACGGGTGTTCCTGGTCGGTCCGCCAACTGCGCAGGTTACCGCGCTTGAGCGCAGCGCGATGGACGTCATCAAACAATCCAGCGTCCGGCATGTCATAAAACTCTCGGCCATGGGAGGGCGCGATGCAATCTTTCCCGGCCTGCATGCCGAGTCTGAAGACTACATCCGCTCTACCGGTGTGCCGTATACGTTTTTGCGTCCGAACGGATTCATGCAGAACATGATCATCTACAACGCCGGAACCATCAAGGCGCAGAACGCATTTTACGGCAGTGAAGGCGAAGGGCGCGTCAGCCAGATAGATATTCGTGATGTAGCGGCAGTTGCCGTCAAGGCGTTAACAGAAGAGGGCCACACGGGTAAGGCATATACCCTGACCGGTCCTGAAGCCCTTGCGGGCAGCGAAACCGCAAAAATACTTTCGGAAGCCATTGGTCGTGAAATCCGGTTCATCAACCTGCCCCCTGAGCAGTTACGGCAGGCGTTGCTGGCAACAGGTATGTCCGAGTGGAGTGCTGATGCGTTACTTGATCTCCAACGGTATTACCGTGAGGGCAAGGCGGCGACCGTTACCAATGATGTGGAACAAGTCGTGGGACGTAAGCCGGTCCGCTTTGCGCAGTTTGTCCATGAGTACAAATCCGCTTTTATCCCCTGACGTCATCCTGACGCTGACCGGGAACGATGGCAGCCGTCATCACTTGTGG
>DASRBV010000132.1:0-2139 GCA_035653455.1 Pseudacidobacterium sp.
TCTCGCCCGTCTTCTCAATGTGCGCCAGGCGATGACCATCCGTCGCCACCATCGTCAGGCTCTCGGCCTTCAGCACCAGCAGTGCGCCATTCAGCGTATAGCGCGACTCTTCGTTCGAGATGGCAAAAATTGTTTTTGAGATCAGGTTCTTCAGCGAGGAGGCCGGTATTTTCGTCAGACTGGTCTCAGGAAACTCAGGCACCTGCGGGAAATTGGCGCGCGCCATGCCCACCATTTTCGTATTGGACCGCCCAGCGCGGATCTGTACCCAGTGGTTTTCCAGCAGTTTGATCGAAATGTCACCATCGCCCAGCAGCTTGATGTAGTCATACAGCTTGCGCGCCGGAATGGTGCAGGAGCCGGGCTTTTTCACCTTTGCCGCGCAGGATGTTTTCATGCTCTGGTCAAGGTCGGTCCCGGTAATGGTGAGCCTGTCGTTTTCTGCTTCCAGCAGAAAGTTGGAAAGGATCGGGATCGTTGTCTTTCGCTCGACCACGCTCTGCGTTGCCGTCAATTCGCGCAGCAGTTCCTGCCTGCTGACGCTGATCTCCAAGGCGCCTTGCGCCGTTTGTTTTTCCTGCTCTACGCCTACGCCAGGCATACCATTTGCCCCCTTTAGGGATTTGCCTCAATTTACACCACTGCGCGCGGAAGAATGAAATACGCAGCCTTTGGCATTCATTCTAGTGATAAATTGCCTCAATTGTACCTGCGGAAAACGTGGTCTCGTGTAGGAAATCGTGCGCCCGGTTTTTTAGGATGCCGAATGGGCCACGGCTGTTTCTAAGAAAAAGAAAAGTAGTTTTAAACCAGCAGTAGTAGTAGATGAGTGCGGAAAAGTGGAAAGCTCGCCCCAAATCAATCCAGACATTGGTTCCGGAAGGTACACGTTTTAGAAAACCCGTGCTATGCAAAAAGCAAAACTTGGAATCCTGGGTTGAAACTCCCAATCGCATACCGCGATCTCCGAATTCTTCACAAGCATCCGGAAAACCCAATGTGGAAACCCGGGCGGCAGCGTGGAAACCACGTCCTCTGCCAGGAATGATGCGCGTTCCGCGACGAGCAGAATTCCACCGAAACCCGGTTATCCAAAGATTCCACAACTCCTTTACCGCCCTGAGCATAAACCGTCACTTTGTCCTTTTCGGGCCGGAATTTTTTTTAGTTGTCATCCCGGCCGGAGCGGCATTCCGTGGATTGAGGCAATCTTTTGGCACTATCTCTGCGGAGCGATCCCATGTTTCAAGTGGCTTGCTATCATCCATCCAGATGGATCCGGTCACACATTTCCTTACCGGAGCAGTCCTGGCCCGTTCGGGATTCAACCGCAAAGCCGCTTATGCCACTCTGGCCATGACGCTCGCGGCAGAGGCGCCCGATCTCGACGTGGTCTGGAGCTTTCGCGGTCCCGTTGCTGCCTTTGAGCACCATCGCGGCATCACGCATACCTTTCTTGCCGCACCCTTCATCGCGTTGATTACAGTCGCGGTCGTCTGGGGCATCCACCGTTTCCGAAAGAAGCCCACAAAGGCCCCGGTGCGCTGGGGCCTGCTGTGGTGCTTTGCCCTGATTGCTACCCTCAGCCATCTGCTGCTTGACTTCACCAACAATTACGGCCTGCGCCCGTTCTATCCCTTTAATCCCAGGTGGTATTCATGGGACATCGTCTTCATCGTTGAGCCACTTATCCTCATTGCGCTCATCCTCGCCCTGGTTGTGCCCTCCATCCTAGGCCTGGCCGACCGCGAGATTGGCGCAAAGCGCGCGGTCTTTCGCGGCCGCGGATGGGCCATCGCAGCGCTCAGTTTTATGGCGCTGTTATATGCCGTGCGGAACGGCGAGCATGACCACGCCATCAACCTGGTGCGCAATACCGGCGTGGTCAATGGACGCATTCTGCGTATTGCCGCCCAGCCTTACCCCATCAACCCGTTCCGCTGGTATGTCATTACAGAGACGCCGGACTTCTACCAGACCGAATGGGTCTACACACGCGCTGACCGCATAGATACGGACACAGACCAGACCATCTACAAGCCGGAAGTGACAAAGGCCGTCGCCGCAGCCAAACAGTCTTATCTGGGCAAGGTATACCTCGACTGGGCAAAGTTCCCCATCACCGAAGACAAAGGCCCC
>DASRBV010000133.1:0-10696 GCA_035653455.1 Pseudacidobacterium sp.
GGAAGGCAGCATGGGCGCGCTGGTTGCATCGCCCCAGCAGGCCCGCTTCGGACGCGCCAAAGCTGTCGCGCTGCCATCCGATTGCCAGACGTGCGATGTGCGCTTTGCCTGCAACGGCGAGTGCCCCAAGCACCGCTTTGCACAAACATCTGCGGGCGAGTACGGGCTGAATTATCTCTGCGCCGGATACAAGCACTTCTTTCGTCACATTGATCCGTACATGCGCTTCATGGCAAATGAACTAAACAACCATCGCGCACCCGCGCGGGTGATGGAGTGGGCCCGCTCGGGCCGCGCTGCGGTTGCTCAATCTGCCTTTTCTGCTTGTCGTCAGTAGCCTGCCTGAACGCAGTTCCTTGTTCCGCCTTCAGCATCAACGGCCCGGGGCGCAGTCTGTCCCATCCATCCACCCTTTTCAACAGGAGACCTATGAAAGAGAAACACATTGTCAGAGTGTTAACATCCGCGCAGTGTCACAAGGCCTCATCCGGTGACACTGCACAGCGCAAACGGAGTGTACAAAACCTGTGAAAATGCCGCTATTGCAGTCTTCGTTTCCCTGGGATGCACGAAAAAGTATGATCGTCGTTTCGGGGGCGAGGAGAGTGTTGGCAGGATTGGCTGGATCCTCACATTGCTAAGATTCTTCCTCTCTTCAGTCGTCAGAATGACGGAGACTGCATAGACGAAAAATGGGCGTAAGATGCTGCAAACCCAAATCTTCTCAAGATGTGGAGCACCCAGCCATCCCACGCAGGCCCCTAAAACGCAGGCCCCTTCACATTTCGGGGGGCTTGCATGGGTACAACCAGGTCAAAACTCAAAGCGGGCAAAGAACTGGGCGAGACGAGGATGGGTGAGCGTGCCGGATTCTGAGAAAATCAGTTTCTCATCTGGCCATGCGATCCACTCAGAAGACAAAGCGGGCCCCGAGTTGCAGCACACGCGGCGAATTGATCTGGCTCGTAGATGTCCCGAATGACTGTGAAGTCGGGCTTACATTCGGCGAATTGAATTGCGGATGGTTCAACGCGTTGTATGCCTCGACGCGAAGCTGCAACGTGGCGCGCTCCATCACGCTGAAGTCCTTCAGCACAGAGCAATCAAAATTGTTCGATGGATCGGAGCGCAGCGCATACAGAGGAAACGTCCGGTAGTTGTATTGGTTCGGCTGCACCGGATTACCGTTTGCGTCCTTGCTGCGCGTATCAAACACAGATGTGTTGAAGGACTGCTGATAATTGTGGGGCGTGTTGTGAAAATCGTGCCAGTTGCCCGTGTAGATGACGTTTCCCCAACTCAGCGGCGTGCCCGATTCCCACATATAAATGCCCGCCACCTGCCATCCTCCAATGATTTCGTCCGTCAGGCGGCCTGCATCTCTCCCGAAGGCCCTGCCCCGGCCAAAGGGCAGCTCGTATGTGGCCGTCACCGCCAGGTGTTGCGGAAAGTCAGAAGCGTTGGTCCCATACCAGAGTGGCCCTCCCGCGTTCAGAGGACTGGCGGCAGCCAGCAGCCGCGAATACTCATAGTTCACATTGGCTGAAAGCCCCGATGACAGACGCTTCGTCAACCGCGCCACCAGCATATTCAGGTTTGAGGATGCCGCAGGGACCAGTTGCTCGCTCACAGAAGAGTATTCCGGAAATCTGCTGAACAGGCTGCTCAGGGTCATCGTCTTGCCTGTCCCGATGCTGCTGCCCTGAATCAGCCCGTAAAACGGATTGGTCACTGCGGACCCGTATGTCTTCGTCACTGCCGGATCGTAATAGGCCGAGCGGCTCAGCAGGTTGAGCGGAAAATAATTCAGCGGCGCAGTGTAAGACATATGGACCTGGTGGTTGCCGATATAGCCCACCTGCACCAACGTATTGTGGCCCAGGTCGTGCTGAATATCGAAACTCCAGCGGATGCTGTAGGCCGCCCTTGGCTTTGGATTGGTAAACGTAATCGCCTGCCCCAGATACGTATTGATTCCCTGGCTGCTCCCAAACGGCTGCCGCAACGGATTCGACGCCCCCGGAAACGGATCAGACAAAGTAGCGGCGGGCGTCAGCATATTGTCATTGCTGGACACCAGTGTATTTGCAATGCTGTACCCATAGGCCTGTGGCGTGTAGTAGTCATTGAATGGGTTGTAATACAGCCCCATACCACCCCGAAACACCGTCTTTCCATGTAGAAAATCCGGCGCATAGGCAAGTCCCATGCGCGGGCTTACATAAAGCGCTTGCGTTGAGTAATTGCTCCGGTGGCCCGATGAGGCATAAATCAGTCCGCCCGTCGCGAGAAGCTGCCGGGCACCGCTGGATACTTTGACGACTCCGCAGCAAATGCCGCCTCCGCAGCCGCCGTCGCACTGTTTACGGCATTCGGATCGAAGCCCACAACAGCGCGGTCGTGGCTCTCAGTAATTGGAGTCTCATGCTCCAGTCTCAGGCCAAAGTCCATCGAAATTTCATGGGTCGCCTTCCAGTGGTCCTGCAGAAAACCGGCAAAATACCAGTTGTTATAAAGAAAGGAATTGTTAATGTCGTATTCGCCGCTCATCGGCAGCCCCAGCAGAAACTCCGCCAGTGAATCGCCAAAAGGAGCAGCGGCTTTGTTCGTTCCCGCAGTCACCCAGTTCCCTGCTGCATTCGTAAACGAAAATGTTCCAGCCGAATACCCCGGGTTCTGCGTGCCGAGTTTGTTCAGACGGAAATCAACACCGGTCTTCAGCGTATGTTGTCCCCAGTCTTTCGTCAGGTTCGTAAAAAGCTGATATGTGACAAACTTCTCAATGCTTCCCGGCTGCGTGCTCAGGCTGGGAATACTCGCTCCATCACTGAACGAAATACGTGGCATGGCCGGGAGCTTGGAATTTGCAGCCATATAAGACGGGTACCCCAGCGCGGAGGCATCGAATCCCTGGCTGGGAATCGCGCTCTGCTGCAGCGTGCGTGAAAAGCCGAGTCGCGTATCCAGAAACAGTTTCGGCGTAAAGACGTACACGTTGTCCAGCATCCCGCCCCAGATGTTGGTAATGCTGGAGGAGCCTTCCGCAATGTTAGGAAAGACGCCGGTCTGCGTCTGCTCATTATTGCTGCGATGTACTTCAAAGATGAGCTTGTCGGCCTGACTCAGGTTGTAGTCCAGACGGCCCTGGCTGGAACGGTAGTCATAAATGGTCGGCGTGTTCGCGATGAAGTTGTTCTCGCCATCTGATTTGGTCGTTGGACCGCTGTAGTTCGGCAGAGGAATGTATTTCAGATAGGCCTGTGCTACAGGACTAAGCGTAAGACCGGCATTTGCAAAAACGTTTCCAGGAACCGGCTGTCGCGTCACATTGCCGCCCGACATTGTCGCGTTGTACGGGTTGTAGAGCTGATAGCTTTTGTTCACCCCCAGCAGAGCAGAAAAGTCTCCCAACCGCTCCGCTTCCGTTGGCACCGACGTAATCGTCGTTCCCGGCGACTTCGTGCTGAACCCTTCATAGGCATAGAAGAAAAACAGCTTGTTGCGTCCGTTGAACACTTTGGGGACCCAAACCGGTCCGCCAATTGCCGCGCCAAACTGGTTCTGGTGCGTGGACTGCGAAGTAGTACTGAAAAAAGGCTGTGCAGCCAATGCTGATGTCTCATAAAACTCCAGCAGAGAGCCGTGGAACTGGTTCGTACCGCCTTTCGTCGTAATGTCTACAGTGCCGCCTGACGTGTCTCCCAGCGACGCATCTGAAGAGAAAACATCCACCCGGACCTGGTCCACTGCATCCAGCATCGGGCTAAAGGCTGAAACGCGTCCGCTGTCTTCCATATTCGGCGTGCCGTTCAGCTCAATTTCGTTGCTCTGTGAGTTTCCGCCGCCCAGAGAAAAATCGCTCGCCCCCGAATTGTCAAAAGGCCGCACCTGCGAAGTGGCATGTTTCAGCTTGGGCACCACTGCATATTCATCGCGCGCAAAACCCAGCGCAGAGCGTCCATTGCTGGGCAGGTCCTCTACTTCTTTTGTTGTGAGCACTTGTCCGGCATCGGCCGATGCCGTTTCCAGCAAAGGAGTCTGCGCGGCCACGGTCACAGTTTGCGAAGCGCTGCCCACAACCAAAGGAATATTTACCGTCACCTTCGCGCCTGTATCGAGCTGGACGCCCACTCTCACATATTTCTGAAACCCGGGCGCAACAACCGACAGATTGTATGCACCGGGAGCGAGGAAGGGCGCATAATAGTCGCCCGACGCGCCGGACTGCACCACGGTAGCAGCCCCCGTGCCCGTATTCGTAATGGTGACTGCCGCATTCGGCACAACTGCTCCTGAAGGATCCATCACCCGCCCGGTCAATGTCGCCCGGAACTCCTGCGCACCTGCGGTCATCCCAAGCAGGGCCGCGGCGCAGACCGCCCCCAAAAACATCCTGAAACGCATGGCACTCCCTCGAAATCAAGGCGCAATTGAAAATCATCTGTTTTGAAATTGTCAAGATATTATGAAAATAATTTTCAAATTATTCGGAAAATTTAAAAAAATTTGCATATTTGATGGTACAGTTGCATATTCAGAAGTACTGGCAGCCTGGGCGCAAACATGCATTTTTCCTTACGCGCAAAATCTTCCGGCAGGGCCCTTTGTAGATCAGGTCATGTACCATGCCCGCAGGAGAAGCCCAGCCGATGACCTGGCTTCGTTTCCTCAACCCGGCCATCATCGGCCTGTACATGGCCGCCATCATTGCTCTGGGCCTGTATTTCTCGCGCCGCCAGCGCACTACAGACCGTTACTTCGTCGCCAGCCGCAGCATTCCCGGATGGGCGATGGGCATTTCTCTGCTCGCCACTATCATCACCAGCGTCACGTTTATTGCCTATCCCGGTGCGGCCTATGCGGGCGACTGGTCTCTGATCGTTCCGGGCATCATGATTGTGGCCATTCCCGCCAGCATCGGCGTAGTGGTCGTTCCCTTCTTCCGGCACGTCGTTGGCATGTCGGCTTTTGAATATTTTGCCCTGCGCTTTGGCGCAGGAGTCCGGCTCTATGGCTCGGCCATGTTTGCCGCCGGTCATCTCTGCAAAATGGCATTTGTTCTTTATCTGCTGGCGTTGACGGTCAACAGCATCACTGGCTGGAACAGCACTCTGCTGTTGGTCGCTACGGCCTTTGTTGGCATACTGTACGCTCTCGTCGGCGGTTTTGAGGCCATCATCTGGGCCGACGTCATTCAGGGCGCACTGCTCTGGGTCGGCGTCCTTCTGGCGATTGGGTTCCTGCTCTATCTCACGCCGGCCTCGCCATCGGCCATATTTCATGCAGCCGTACAGGCGCACAAATTCAGTTTCGGTCCAACTGCATGGAATTTGCGCGGGCCTACCATCCTTGTCCTTTTGATATACGGGACGTTTTTCTACCTGCAAAAGTACACCGCAGACCAGACCGTTGTGCAGCGGTATCTCGTAGCGCGCAGCGACCGTCAGGCACTCCGCGGAATTCTGCTCGGGGCCGCGCTCTGCCTGCCTGTATGGACACTCTTCATGCTGGCCGGAACGCTACTATGGGGCTATTACCACTTCAGCCATGAGGCGCTTCCCACTTTTATTACGCGCAATGACCAGGTATTCCCTTTCTTTCTCTCCTCGCACCTTCCGCCCGGAGTGGGTGGCATTTTTCTTGCTGCGCTCTTCGGTGCAGGCATGGCCATGCTCTCCTCTGACCTGAACTGCCTTTCCGCCGTACTGGTGCGCGACTTCTACCAGCGCTGGAAGCCCGGAGCTACTGACCGCCAGGCCCTCTCGATGGGCCGCATCTTCGTGCTTATCAATGGAGCGGTTGCGCTCGCTGGAGCAGGTGCGCTTGCCCACAGCCATGGCACAGTACTGGCCCTCTACTATGCAGTCACTTCGATTGTTGCCGGCGGGCTTGCCGGCATCTTTCTGCTGGCATTCCTCAGCAGACGGACAACAGCGCGCGCGGTCTATGCAGCGATTTTTGCCAACCTGGCCTTCACCATCTGGGCCACGCTCACCTCGGGGAAAGACCCTCTGATTTCTGGCAGCCGCTTCCGTTTTCCCTGGCACGAGTACATGATCGGCGCCACCGGTCAGATGCTTGTTATCGCTGTTGGACTTGCCGCCAGCCGGTTCCTGAAACCTCAAAGCGATACAGAAGAGCCTATGACCCTCTGGAAATGGCTCCGGGCGCGTCAAAGACCCGGGCCAGTTGCAGTCTCTTCACCTACGCCTCTTTTCAAGCCACATGAATGGGAGAAACTATGAACCGGTTTCACCGCGCTCTTGAGCACAGCAAGCGTCCGCTCCTCGGAGCATCCATCTACTTCTATAATCCGCTCTTTCTCGAAATCGTTGCCGAGTTGGGTTTTGATGTGCTCTGGATCGAGATGGAACACGCCTTTATCACCTTTGCCGAGGCCGCCGACCTCTGCCGCATGGCGCACGGCCGCAATCTTCTCACCATGATTCGCGTGCCCGACGCCCGTCGCGAAAGCGTGCTGAAGGCTGCCGAATGCGGGCCTGACATGATTGACCTGCCCATGGTGGATTCGCCCGAACAGGTGAAAGAGCTGCTGAGCTACGCAAAGTTTCCACCCCTCGGGCAACGCGGCTTCTTCAGCGTCTCCCGTTCGCTGAATTACGGCCTCGTAGACAATCTCAGCAAGGCCCAGCAGAAACTCAACGACGAGCTTTCCCTGCTTGTTCAGGTCGAAACCGCCGAGGCCCTCGACCGGCTCGATGAGCTTTGCTCGATAGACGGCGTGGACATCTTCATCGGTCCGGCAGACCTCTCCGCCAGCCTCGGCTTTCCCGGCGAAACCACGCATCCAAAGCTGCTCGAAGCAGGCCGTCACATCACCGAAACAGCAAAGAAATACGGCCGTCGCGTGGCAACCGCGGTCAATCATCGTGAAGCCGCCGCATGGGTGGAGATGGGCGTGGACCTCATCTTCTGCGCCAATGACATTGTGTGCCTCCGCAACGGCGCGTCTACGGTCATGCGCGAGACTTCAGAGCTGCGGAACCAGCGGGAAACCGTCGAAGGTCTGGTGAACCATCTTGAAAAGCCCTGTGCTCACGGCTAATATCGGAGCAGTTTATTATTTTTTTGAAAGTCACTTTCAATTTTTTGAGGACATCTTCGCCATGCCAGTACAGGAAGGAAAAAGTAAAAAAGCGGCCCGCCGACGTCCTAAACACACCAGTACAGATGGCCTGCGGGAATCACCAGACCGCTACCAGTCGCGCGCCGTCACGCGCGCGCTCGATGTGCTTGAGCGTTTTCCTGATGAAGCCACTGCTTACTCCCTGAAAGAGCTTTCCCAGCAGATGCGGCTGCCGGAGTCCTCTCTTTTTCGTCTGCTGGTTACGCTTGAATCCCGCGGATATCTCCGTCAGGACGCCGATGGCGCATACCGCCTCACCGACCGCGTTCTGCGCGGAAAGCAGTTCGAGCGTGCATCGCTGATACGCGAAAAAATCCATCCACTTCTGCTCCAAATGGCGCGGTCTTGCAATGAGACCACCAGTCTCGCTTATCTCTTCGGCCATCACATCATGGTGCTCGACAGTATCGAGAGTTTTCATGATATTCGCGTCATCAACCGCGTCGGCCGCGTGCTGCCTCCTTACGCCAGTTCCATGGGCAAGGCCATTACGGCCTTTCAGGACCGCGCCACCATGGACCGCATCCTCGATGCATATGGAGTTTTCCGCCGTACAGAGCGCACCATTACCGACCACCGCGCCATCTTCGAAGAATTCGAGAAGATCCGCCGCCAGGGCCATGCTTTCGACCGCGGCGAAGCCACCGAAGGTGGCGTCTGCATCGGCGTTCCGATCCTCGGGCCCAACAAGCGGGTCGAGGCCGCCGTCAGTGTTTCCGTACCCGATATCCGCATAGACAAGGCCCGCGAGCAGCAGCTGATTCAGGAACTCCAGCAGGCCACACAAAAGATGGCTTCGTTGCTCAATGATCTTCGCTGAACGATCTGGACAAAGGAATTTGCTTTGCGATTTCTGAAAATTTTTGCCATCGCCTCTGTTATTTCTATCGCCGGTTTTGCCCAGACAACCACGCCTGGTCCCGCTACACTGCGCCGGAATTATGCCAGAGACATTGGCCACCCACTCGACGGCAGAATGCGAAATGAGGGCCATGGGCTGCGAGCGGCGTATCTTTCTCCCATCTTTGAATCAAGCCACGCAGCCAATCTGCTGTCATTGCAGAACGGAGACCTGCTCTGCTTCTGGTTCAGCGGACACTGGGAAGGTGAATCCGGCACCGCCATCGTGATGTCGCGCCTGGCTGCCGGAAGCCCGCGCTGGAGCACTCCTGTCGTCGTTGACCGGCATGAAGGCGAGTCCTATCAAAACCCGGTAGGATTTCAGTCGCCCGATGGGACCATCTGGTTGCTCCATACAACACAGCCTGCCGGCAAAGGTGAGAGCCAGTCTCGCGTGCTTGTGCTTCAATCAAAAGACAACGGAAAGACCTGGAGCTCGCCGGCGGTCCTCTTCGACACGCCAGGTTCGTATGTTCGCAATCCGGTCCTGATCAGCCCCGGCGGCAATTGGATGCTGCCTATGTACTTCACCAGCGAAGGCAGCGCCGGAGTCGCCAAAATAGACCGACCCATTGTCGCCATCTCTTCAGACCAGGGAAAAAACTGGAAGATTTGCGACATCCCTGACGCCATCGCACGGGTGCAGCCCAGCATCTTTTTGAGTTCCGGCAAAGGATACGTGGCACTCCTGCGCAGCCGTCGTGCCGATTTCATCTATCGCAGCACGTCGCAGGACGGCTGTCACTGGTCTGCTCCCGTGGCCACCAGCCTGCCCAACAATAACGCTTCGATTCAAACCCTGCGGCTGCCCGATGGCAAAATCCTGCTGGCCTTCAACAACACTTCTGCGCAAATGGTGGACGGCAAACGGCGCACTGGCCCGCGTAAACCACTTTCCCTCGCCCTGTCTTCCGATGACGGCGAAACCTGGCATTCCATCCGCGATCTCGAAACCGGCCGCCCCGGCGTAACAGACATCAGCAAACTCCCCGGACGCGAAGAGTATTCTTATCCGGCCCTTGCTCTGGGCCACGATGGACGCATCTACGCCGCCTACACCTTTCGCCGTGAAACCATCAAGGTCGTCTCTTTCCCGGAGAAGTGGCTGACATCAGGCACTGCAGCTTTCAAACGATAAAGTTATTTTCATTTTCATGCATAGTTTTTATTTTATTGAAGATTCATCCACTTTCCAGTTACAGTTATTTTGCCAATGCATCTGCGCTTTTCCCTGTTTCTGGCAGGCACGCTCCTGCTTTCCGCTGCACTGACAGTCTGTGCTGCGGAAAACTCCCCTAACGGCGCGTTTCTGCTGAATCCTGAAGATTACTGGCACTACTTCAGCGAATTTTCCCGCCAACAACTCGAGGCCACCGGCCACGCAGACGCCAGTCCCTGGCGCTGGATGCAGGCCAACATCCCCTGGTTCGACTCCTCTGACAAGGCCTTCGAGGAGATGTACTACTTCCGTTGGTTTTCCTTCCAGAAGCATGTCGTTTCTACGCCACGCGGCTTTGTCATTACCGAGTTCCTGTCGCATGTGAAATGGGGCGGATACTACAACACCATCGTGGATGCCGCCCCGTTCCATCTATACGAAGCACGCTGGCTGCGCGACCCCCATATCGCTGCCGATGACGCCCGCTTCTGGATGTCTGCGGATGCTGCCCCGCGCAACTATAGCATCGCCATCGCCGACGCCATCCGTGCCGTCACGCTTGCCTCAGGCGACACGCGCCTCGGCGCAGAGCTGCTTCCCGCAATGAAAGCCAACTACCTCGCCTGGGAAGCGACCCACCAGGACGCCAACGGCCTCTTCTGGTCCATTGATACCCGCGATGCGATGGAGCACAGCATCAGCGGCGATGGATACCGTCCTACCCTGAACAGCTATATGTATGCCGATGCTGCGGCGATTTCTGCGTTGGCAAAGCAGGCCGGCGATTCCGCAACGGCAAGCGAATTTGCCGCCAAAGCCGAGGACCAACGCGCGCGCATAGAGAAATATCTCTGGAACCCGAGCGACCAGTTTTACGAAGTACTCTCACCTGCACGCGATTCCGGCATTCGCAAAGAGAAAAAATTCGTAGACCCCGGCACCGTGCTCCAGTTCTCTGGCGTCCGCGAACTCATCGGCTATATCCCCTGGGACTACAACATCCCTGCCCCAGACCACGCCGTTGCATGGAAGCAGCTCTTCGATCCGCAGGGCTTTGCCGGAAAGTTTGGCCCCACGACGGCTGAGCGCCGCAGCCCACGCTTCCGCTACAAAAACAGCGACAAATGCCAGTGGAACGGCCCCTCCTGGCCTTTTGCTACAACGCAAGTGCTTATCGGAATGGCCAACCTTGAGAACAATCAGCAGCAGAATTACGTCACTCGCGAGGACTACTATCGTCTGTTTCAGACCTATGTGCGTTCGCAGCACCTCCGCCTGCCCAGTGGCAAAGTGATTCCGTGGATGGATGAAGATCTCGACGCCGATACTGGCGAATGGATCGCGCGAGACATCCTCGCCCAGCGCCACAGCCCGGAGGCCGGACGCGGTGCCTACTACAACCACTCCGGCTTTGCCGACCCGCTGATTACCGGGCTGATTGGCCTGCGCCCGTCAGAAGAAAATACGGTTGTGCTTCATCCGCTGCTGCC
>DASRBV010000134.1:0-3693 GCA_035653455.1 Pseudacidobacterium sp.
TGGCAGCCCCAGTGGGGCCAATATCAAAAGCGGGACAAAGCCGGGCACCATTTTGTAGATGGTGGAGTGCTGTCGAATTTTCCTCTGCGGCTGATCGCCGAATCCACGCCAGACGTGGTGGCCATGATGGGCCCCACTGACCCGAATGGCGCCCTGAATCTGGGGTTGTTTCTCGATGCCTCGGTGATGGTCCCGGGCGCGGAACTTTCAGACACCGTGCGGCCGAGGCTGCGTGTGGCCGACCGTGTGACTCACCTGATGGACACCCTGACCGACAGCTCCGACCTTGCGGTCATGCGCCAATACCAGTCCGATGTCTGCCGGATTCCCGTTGGCGGCTACGGCACAACAGAGTTCCGCATGTCTTCCGCGCGGCAGCAATTGCTGATTGCTTCCGGAAAGGCCGCGATGGAGCAGTATCTGAAATGCAAAGTACCTGTAACTGCTGATGCATCTTAATGAGAAATGCGAGGACGGTCTTCCTACATTATCTGGTTTGTTGGAGCAGTTGCCTGGTTTTTCGACGCGGCACTGCAGGTCTATTCCGGGACCCGCGTCCACGCCTTTGTGGCCATTGTGATTTGCCTGCTTTTTCTTGTCGCAGGGGTGTATTTCCGCAGACAGGTCCTGAGAAAATAGAAGGACCGTGAGCGGATGCCCCAGGTCTCGCGGAGACCTGGGTTCGAATCCTTACACAGCCGACGCAGCCAGAACTCCCGCCTCCGTGTGCTCTTTCTCCACGGCGGAGATGCACTCTTCCAGAATGTCGAGCGCAATCGCTGCCTCATGTTCGTTCACAATCAGCGGCGGAGCAAGCCGGATCGAAGTCTCGCCACAGCCCAGCACCAGCAGGCCGCGCTCGAAGGCCAGCTCAACGATGCGGTCGCGCCATGCTCCGGCAGGTTCGCGCGTGGCCTGGTTTTTCACCACCTCGACACCGATCATCAGGCCGAGTCCGCGCACATCGCCCACGATGGCGTGCTTTGACGGCCACTGCCGCAGGCGGCCAAGCATCTGCTCGCCGACGTTCGCGGCATTGGCAATGCCTTCGCGTTCCAGGACATCCATCGTCGCCAGCGCGGCGGCAATCGAGACGGGGTTTCCGCCAAAGGTAGAGGCGTGCGATCCGGGTTTCCAGTCCATAATTTCGGCGCGCGTCATGCAGATGCCCAGCGGCATTCCCGAAGCAATTCCTTTGGCGCTGCAAACTATGTCGGGTTGCACGCCGGAGTGCTCAATCGCCCACCATTTGCCTGTGCGCCCAGCGCCGGACTGCACTTCATCCGCGACAAGAAGAATGCCGTATTTGTCGCAGATACGCCGCAGTTCCTGCATAAAAATCGCAGGTGCAACCACGTAGCCGCCTTCGCCCTGGATTGGCTCGACGAAGATGGCGGCCACTTCCTCAGGCGGCAGTGTGGTCTTGAAGAGCTTTTCTTCGATGTAGCGGGCGCAGTCCAGTGCGAATTTTTCCTGCTCTTCGGAGCCTCCCGTACAGCCGCGGTAGACATTCGGATACGGAACGTGTGTCACACCGGGCACCAGCGGGGCGAAGCGGCGGCGCTGCTGCGGCTTTGATGCCGTGAGCGAAAGCGCACCCATGGTGCGTCCGTGAAATGCTCCGAAGAAGGCAATCACATGCTGGCGCTGCGTGTGGTAGCGGGCAATCTTCAATGCGCACTCAATCGCTTCTGCGCCGGAGTTGCCGTAATAGAACTTGTGCGGCCCGGGCATGGGAGCAATCGCAGACAGCCGCCTGGCAAATGTGACAAGCGATTCATAGTAGAAGTCCGTGCCCGACATATGGATCAGCTCGGCGGCCTGCTTCTGGATGGCGGCAACCACTTCAGGATGGCAGTGTCCGGTAGAAGTCACGGCGATTCCGGCGGCAAAGTCCAGAAACTCATTTCCGTCCACGTCAGTTACGCGGACACCCTTGCCGCTCTTTGCCACCATGGGATACGAACGCGTATAGCTGGGCGAAATCAGGCGGTCATCTTCGGCGACGATGCGTTTCGCATTCGGGCCGGGAAGCGGGCCATTTAACTTTGGCCCGAATTTCTTCAGAATTTCAGTCGTCTGCATGTGCTTTCTCCTTAATATGCCTGGGTTTTGGTTGATGGATGGCGCATGGGGAGAAGTCTCTCTTCCGGCGTTGATACTCTGGCGGGGTACACTGCGCTGGTTTGGGGCGGTGTTTGGCCGTCGAGCACAACGGGCAGCGGTGACTAGTCGCTGCCGAAGAGGCTAGGTCGCGTGCGGGTAGGCAGGACGCGAAGATGCTTCCTGGGAGCAATGGCGCGCGCAAAGGCCCGGTTCCAGCTATGCGGGCTGGGGATGGTCCCGGAAATGCGTCCTTTGCTGCACATTGCGTTGCACTGAGAATAGCACGCCAGAGAAGCCGCTGTGAAGATAAGGCAACACTGAAGCTCAAAAGCTGAACACCGGGCCTATCTGATAGGCCCAGCTTCCCCGGTTCGTGAAGTCTTCGCGCGAAAGCCATGACAGATACGGTGGTTGTCCGATTCCCGGATGCTGCGAGCACTCTGTCCCTTGTACCAGCCAGCGCAGCGGATAAGGCGTGCCGGTTCCGGAAGCATCCAGGCAGGACTGGCGGTATCGTACAAGCGTCTCCTCAATTCCGGCACGAATGGCCAGATTGCGCGTGAGCTTGTAATCTCCTGCCAGCATGATGTTCCAGGCGAAGTGCGTAATGGTCCCGCGTTCAGGCGCAGGCCCTCCTTCTTCTGGTGAGGTGAGATACGCATCATTAAATCGCAGGAACCCAGGGCGCAGAGAAAGATTCAGCGCGTAATTCGGCGTATTCACGCCGCCGCGAAAACCGAAGAACCCGGTGATGAGGTCGCCTCCCGCACGGTCGGATGGCGCAGGACTTGCTCCCGGATAGCGCGCCACTTCCGTATCGGCATAAAGCCAGCGCCACAGATGGACAGAGACCTGCGCGCCCCCGCCTGTGACAGTGCGCCGGCAGTAGGTGCAGTTCGGTGTGGTTACAGTGGTTGAATAAGACCGAAAGAAGGGCGCCACCTGAAAGCGCGGCCAGCGGCGCCGCTGCTCACCATAGTCGCCTGTGGCGTTTTCCAGCCTGGTGAAATGAATGCCGGAGCCAAACTCCATGATGGGGTGGTCGTAGTCGCGGTACCAGGGTTTGTGTCCCCGGAGAAGATTGGCGAAAGTACGCGCAGGATTCAGAGCGCCGCGAATCACCTTCGGATATACAGCATCAGGCCCGGCATGGTCAGCGATGCGGTCGCTTATGTCTTTGTCAATCCAATCTTCGGCAAAGACCCAGAGCATCCCAACCGTTGGCGTCACAATAAAGTCCACCCATCCGGTGTTGTTCGTGTATTTGCCACTTGGCGGGTCCTTCGGTCCACAATGCAGAATGCACTTTACGTCATAGGTGTAGCCGCCTTCGTTGCCCAGTCCGGCTTCGCCCAGCGGAGAGATCTCAGAGTGTGTGCTGTAGAGCGTCGTCCACCAGAAGGCCTTCCAGCGCGAGTTCCAATACCCGGGTTGGTTCCAGCGGACACGCGATTGCCACGGCGAGTTCTGTATTTCGATAAATGCGCCTACTGCTCCCTGCATGGGATGACCGACATAATTCACCAGAAAATCGTCCCCATCATTCCACCGGCGCATGTTGAACTGCTTCATGGAAGCAATGTAGTC
>DASRBV010000135.1:0-7006 GCA_035653455.1 Pseudacidobacterium sp.
GTATACCTGGAGCCACTACGGGAACAACACCAGCGGCATTTACTGGTTTCCGGAAAACCAATATGCTCCTGATGCGGAATGGGGGCCTGCCGACTGGGACCAGCGCCATCATTTTGGGTTCTATGGCATGTTTAACCCGGAGCACCTTCTGAATCTGGGGGTAGGCGTGTTTGCGAATACAGGTAAACCGTGGACCATCACCACCGGTACAGATGCCTACGGGACGAACCTGTTTAACGCGCGCCCCGATGACGTACCGCGCAATTCGGAAACCGGCCCCGACTATGCTGATCTTGATCTGCGCTGGGGCTATGATTTCAAGCTGCATCCCAAAGAGATGGACAAAAGTCCGACGCTTGGTCTTTCTGCATCTGCCTTCAACGTGTTGAATCATCCGAATGGCTCCTATGTGGACACAGTGGAAGGGAGTCCTGATTTCGGAGATGTGACCAGTGCGTATCCTCCACGGAGAATGCAGATGGCGATGCGGTTTGTGTTTTAGAGTATTTTCGCTGATTGTCATTCTGTTGGCGGGGAATCTTAGCAGGATTGGCTAAATCCTTATCGCTAAGATTCTTCCTCCCTGCGGTCTTCAGAATGACGGACTTTACATAAAACGATAAATTCGTCCATTTACTGAAGTTAGCTGGAATTTGTTCTCGCACTTGCTTCGCCTTGCGCCCTGAACGACCCTACCCCCCTCTTTTGTACGGGGATCGTTTATTTTCAACAACTTACATCCGTTTCTCTGTACGGAGATCCTTTATTTTCAATGAGTTACACTGCATTGGTGCAAATCATTGATTTTAAAGGACAAGTGTAAGGGGTTACCTGCGCTTTCAGTCGCTGAGATTCTTCTTCCCTGCGGTCGTAGAGGCCCTCGGTAGTGGATACGGGTCAGGTACCCCCTCCCCTGGCTTGTACTGGAATCCTTTGTTTTCAGTAACTTACGAGCAATGGCTTGTACGGGAATCGTTTGTTTTCAATGAGTTAGCTAGAAGCGGTCAGCAGTCAGCGCCTGCTTCGCAGGCTGTTAGCGGTCAGCGCCCGGTTGCCAGTTGCCAGTTCCCCAGTTCACTGGCTTTCCATAGATAAACCAGGTATATAGAAAAGTCATGCGATTATTTTGATGTAAGTTGTTGAAAGTATTAGATATTCGTTGCTTTTTATACCTTCGTTTTTCGTGAAATTTGATACCTAGATTGTCTACTGATAGCCAGGCAAATGGGTGGCAGGTTTTTCTGCTGTATGTTATTGAAAATGAGCTGGTTTTGCAATGTTTTTGTATCTCATTTCTGCATCCCGCAGCTTCCCTAGACTGTCTACTTATCTGGGGCATCCGGGACGCGGCGTAATTTTCGACTAAATTCTTCAAAAAACTCGCGTAATTTCTTTTTTATCGCCCATTTCTGCGTTGTTTATCCATAGATTGTCTATGGATGCCGGTGTCCAGTGCTTTTCATTTGTTCGCGCTTCGAGACGTGGGCACCCGGCTTCTGCCACGACCATTTATTTTTGCCCTTTCTTTCAGGATATCAAGCGGAAGGGAGGAATCCGGACAAAGGTTGGTGGGGCTTATCTTATTGAAAGAGAATAAATTCGATGGATTTATTACTTTCGTAAGGGTTGACAGCCGGATTTACGGATTTCGTTTCACTGGGATTCCACGAAAAGGACGCCCGGCATGTACAAATGTCAGCTCTGGATTCGTTAACCCCGCAGGTGTTCCAAAAATGACTTTTGTATCCGGTTGAGGGAACGTCCACGCAAAACTACAGCCACTATCGTCCGAATTGCCTTCTGATCGCCGATTCGGACAAAGGCCCGGTCGGGCGCCTCATCCACAGCCATTGCAGGGACAATGGAAACACCCACGCCTGCGGAGACCATTCCCAGCAAACTGGTGAACTGTCCACTTTCAAAGACAACATGCGGACTTACACGAGCGCGCTGGCAGGCCGCAACGGCAACATCGTGAAAGCAATGGCTATCTCGCAACAGTACGAATGGTTCGGCCCGCAAGTCTTTCAAGGAAATTTCGCGACGTTTTGCCAAAGCATGTTCGCATGGCAGAACGGCGTAGAGCGGCTCTTTCAGCAACGGTGTAATCTCAAACTCCCGGTGCCGCAAGGGCAGAGACAAGATCGCCATGTCGAGTGATAAATCGCGCACGCCTTCTACCAGGATTGGCGTCGTCTCTTCCACAATTCGCAGCGTAGCTTCAGGAAATTTACGCGCGAATGTGGCAACACGTGGAGGCATGAAGTAAGGTGCGATAGTTGGGATGACTCCGACGGTGATACTGCCTTTACTGTCATTGCGCACATCGTCCACTTCAAAGCGCGCGGCCTCTACTTCCTGCAGAATGGCCCGGGCGCGTGGGAGAAACGCCCGGCCAGTATCAGTAAGGCGCACACGGCGGCCAAGCCTGTCAAACAAACGCGCACCCAGTTCATCTTCGAGTTTCGATACCTGTTGCGAAAGAGACGGCTGGGCGACATGGCAGCGCTCCGCAGCGCGGCTGAAGCTGCCGGTTTCGGCAATAGCGCAAATGTATCGTAGTTGATGAAGCTCCATAGATAACGTCTATAGTTTATATCTCATTCATAGACGTAATCCTTCGGGCTTCCCGCGGGGGGCCGGCTCATGGATTTGCTTTCACTGCACTTACCGCAGGAGAGGCCAGCACAGACCTGCCTGTCCGGCGTGCCCATACAATCAGGAGAATGCCTGCAAGCACCGATCCGAGACTGGCCATCTGGGCGTTGCTCATTCCCCAGTAAATTTTGGGATTGATACGGACGAACTCCACCAGGAAACGCGCGACGCCGCTCAAAATAAGATATTCCCCTGTAATCTGGCCTGCCGGATGCGCCGCTTCCGGCCGTCCACGTTTCCAGAGAAACCAGGCAATCAGCAGCGCCACAATCAATTCGTAAATGGGTGTGGGATGCACGCGCACTCCGGGAGGCGTGGGCACCAGGCCATTCGGAAAACTCATGCCCCAAGGCAGGTTTGTAGGAATTCCGTAATCGCCATCTCCGGAAGTGAGGCAACCCAGACGGCCCACTCCATAACCTACAGCCGCTGCGGGAGCGGAGAGGTCCAGCATCCCCAACTTACTTAAACCAGCACCTCTGCTTTGCCACAGAAGCGACAGGATTCCCAGTACAAGCCCGCCAAACCATGCGAACCCGGCGCGGTCCAGAAGCATACCGAAAGGGTCTTGCCGCAGAAGCTGCGGGCTTTCGAGAACATGCCACAGCTTGGCGCCGATGACTCCGGCAACAGTGGAAATCGCAACAATTCCAATTGCATCTGCGTCTATCTTCCAGCGGCGAAAGTTGCGGTGCAGTACCCAGCAGGCGCAGACTGCCGCCAACCAGAGCATGATGCCAAAAGTGCCGATGGAAAACCGGCCAATGTGGATAAAGGGGTACACGTAATTGAGTATAGCGGGCTATTCTAAATCAGTGATGAGCACGCAAACCACGCCCGCCCTTGAGGTCCTTTTCAGCCGCGAACAAATTGCGCAGCGCGTTGCCGAACTGGGCCGCCAGATTGACCAGGACTATGCCGGACAGAACATCGTTTTGCTGGGAGTGTTGAAGGGCGCGGCGATTTTTCTCGCCGACCTTGCGCGGAACATCACTGTGAACAATACATTTGATTTTGTTGCAGTCTCCAGCTACGGCAAGGGCCAGAAAACCAGCGGCGCGGTCAGGCTCATCAAAGACGTAGACCAGCCTATAGAAGGTAAAAACGTTATTGTTGTAGAAGACATTCTCGATACCGGGCTTACGCTCGATTTCCTCAGAAAGCTCTTCCAGCAGCATAACCCGCGTTCGCTGCGTATAGCCGCGCTGCTCGACAAGCCGTCGCGACGGTTGGTGAAAATTGAAGCTGATTATGTAGGATTCAGCATCCCGAACAAATTTGTCGTAGGCTACGGCATGGATTATGCCGAGCGTTTTCGTAATCTGCCTGATATTTGCCTGATGCCGCCGGATTTCCCTGAATAGGCATCCTGGAGTTTGTAATTAAGATGACGACCAAAGTTGTATCTATTGAAGAAGAATTCAGTAACGGATTTTTTGATATTGCTGCATTCACACACCATGCGTTTTCCAGCAGAAGCAATCTCGCCTCAATATTCGACCATACCCTGCTTAAGCCAGACGCTACCCGCGACCAGGTCGTCCGGCTTTGCGAAGAGGCGGCGCAATATGGCTTTGCCTGTGCCATGGTCAACCCGGCATGGGTGAGCACGGCGTGCTCCGTACTGTCCGGAACCGGAATTCGCGTAGGCACCGTGCTCGGTTTCCCGCTTGGGGCCTCGCTTTCCATTACGAAACGGGAAGAAGCTGTCGAACTCATCAAGCTCGGTGCGCATGACCTGGACATGGTGCTGAATATCGGCCTGCTCAAATCCGGCATGAATGACCGCGTCCAGCAGGACATCCATGGCGTAGTAGAAGTAGCACATGAAGCAGGCGCAATTGTGAAAGTCATCCTTGAAACGTGCCTGCTGAACGTCGAGGAAAAGCTGCGCGCCTCTGAGGTGGCCATCGCTGCAGGCGCGGACTTCCTCAAAACCAGTACAGGGTTTTCCACCGGAGGCGCCACTCCTGAAGATGTTGCCCTGCTGCGCGGCGTCGCCGGCGGCCGCTCCGGAGTAAAGGCCTCGGGAGGCATACGGACACTTGCGGAAACGCGCGCCATGCTCGAAGCCGGGGCGAACCGCATAGGGGCCAGCGCGTCTGTGAGCATTCTGCGCGAATTTGACGCACTGTAAGCAGGAGGAACCCATTTCTACATCCATGCGGCGTGACAGCATACCATTGTGCCGCGATATCATGGCTCCTGTACTTTCTTAATTGGGGCGTGTCAGGAGTTTCGTGAGTAAAGAGCAAGTCAGGGCCAGGACCGGCGACGAGGCGCGCCCCGAAGACCACGCCTTCGAGGGCGATTACCGTCCGCCTTCCCCCATTCCGGCCAAAACCCAGGTGCGGGTCGAGCCGCTGCAGACCGAGTTCCTGGTGCGCCTTGCCGACGCACTCAACACAACGCTCGACCTGCAAACGCTGATGCAGCGGACGGCAGACATGGTCCGGGCGGTCATTGATTACCGCATCTTTGCCATCCTGCTGCTCAATGACAGGACCAATGAACTGCGTATGCGGTTCCAGATCGGCCATACACCCGAGGCTGAGCGCATGCGCATTCGCATGGGAAAGGGCATTGTTGGCCAGGCAGCACAGACCCGCGAACCTGTGCTGGTTCCGGATGTAACGAAGACAGAGAACTATATCAACGTCAATCCCGATGTGCGTTCGGAGTTGGCGGTACCGCTCATCGTGAAGAACCGGGTGATTGGCGTGATTGATATCCAGTCCGAGCAGCCCGATTATTTTCAGCAGGAGCACCTGCATCTTCTTAAGCTCACCGCCTCGCGTATCGGGCAGGCGATTGAAAACGCCCGCCTTTATACGCGCGTCGCGCGCCAGGCGCAGATGCTCCAGGTATTGAATGAAATCAGCCGCGAAATCACCTCGATTCTTGACCTCGAATCACTGCTGGAGCGTATTGGAACACTGCTGCGCCGCATCATTGATTACCAGATGTTCTCCATCTGGATTGTCAACGAGCGCGATCATGTGCTGGAGAACCGCTTCGCGCTGCGCTTTGGCGAACGCTTCTACCCCGATGAAAAGCTTCCTCTCGACCAGGGACTCGTTGGGGCAGCCATTGTCGAGCGGCGCCTGATCCATGCGCCTGACGTCCGCAAGGACCCACGATATCGCATGTTTAATCCGGAGACGCGCTCGGAGATGGCCATGCCTTTGATCTACAAAGGCAAGGTCATCGGTATTCTTGATATCGAGCACACACGGCCACATTTCTTTAACGAAGACCATGAGCGCGCCATTACTACTCTTGCCGCTCAGGTGGCCATTTCAATCGAGAATGCGCGTCTCTATCAGCGAGTGGCCCAGCAGGAACAGCGTCTGGAAGACGACCTTGCCATGGCCCGCGAAGTACAGCTTCGCCTGTTGCCATCAGTCAAACCAAAGCATGCGCGCGCTGAGTTCTCTGCACGGTTTTTGCCGGCCCGGACGTTAGGAGGCGATCTTTATGACTTTATCTCCTATGACGGAAACCGCAGCGCCATTGTGCTTGGAGACGTAAGCGGCAAGGCCGCTCCTGCTGCCCTCTATGCGGCCCTTGTAAGCGGCATTATGCGTTCAGAAGCGACACAGAAGCTCTCGCCCTCAGAGATGCTGAAGACCATCAACGATGCTCTTCAGGAACGCCATGTGGATTCGCAGTACGTCACCATGCTGTATGCCGTATGGAATGACGAAAACCTCACGCTCCAGCTATCCAATGCCGGGGCCGTGCAGCCACTCTTCTGTCGCGACGGCGAAGTAGAAACCGTGAAGGCCGAGGGATTTCCGCTTGGACTCTTTCCAAATGTGAAGTACGAAGAATTCACTCTCTCCACCCAGCCCGGAGACTCTCTCATCTTTTACTCCGATGGCATCGTGGACGCGCAGAATGCCGTAGGCGACATGTTCGGAAGTGAACGCCTCGCAGCCGTCGTCCAAAAGAACATGCATAAGTCGGCTTCAAAGATCGCAGATGCCATTATGAGCGAGGTAGGAAAGTTCCAGAAAGGCGTAGAGCGCTTCGACGATGAAACCGTCGTTGTGTTGAAGGTGCTTGGCGGAAAATAGGACCATCCGCTGGCGAAAGTCATGGCATTTGTTCCTTGACCTGCTCACCTGAAATCCGTACACTTATATTTTGCGGCGGATGCGGCAAGCGTCTCTTCTGCCTGCATCCCATTTCCAAAGGAAAATTAAGGAAGCATCATGGCGAACCATGTTTCGGCGCTCAAACGCGCCCGTCAGACAGAGAGAAAGACCGCGGTCAACCGCGCCAACAAGAGCCGTGTCCGCGGTGCCATCCGCTCTCTCCGCGAAGCTCTTGCCAAGGGCGATGT
>DASRBV010000136.1:0-4556 GCA_035653455.1 Pseudacidobacterium sp.
GCCAGGCAGACGGCGAAAACAGAATGTCCGGACTCTTCCGTGATGATCGAAGCGCCTCACGGAAAGCTAAAGCCTGAAGTCCGAATACTTTATCTCTGGCCAGAAGCGGGACGCCTGGAAGCAATTTTGGCCCAGGTCCGCCTGATTTCGGCAGGCAAAAAGCCAGCGATTTCCGCGGCCTTTTACTCTCCATAAATAAATCAGGTTCTCCCAGGCAACAAAAAATATTTTTCCGCACCCTTTAGTTACGCCTTAGACTTAGACTTTAGTAATCGAGGGCGGTTGTTTTGAGTGGGCATATTCCAAAATTGGAAAGCGAGAACGGCAAAGAAGGAGGCGAGGAAGGATTTCGCTCCTTTGCCCGCTATGCTTTGAATTTGCCCGTCCGCATCCTATCAGGAACAGAGGAGTTTCACGCAATCACGGAAAATATTTCCGCAAATGGAGTGTTGTTCCGCCTGGAGAAGTGCCTTCCTGTAGATACCCCGATAGAGTTTTTGATGGAAATTCCAGAAAAAGCATTGGGAAATGGATGCGCTGCCGCTGCTCATTGCGCAGGCAGGATTGTCCGCAGCTATGAGGAAGGCCGGAATTACTTCGCAGCCGCGATTATTGAAGAATACAGGTTCCAATAACGATAGATGGTCATGGAAGATTATGGTGTCACAAATAAAACCTCTTTCTGCCGATGGTAAAAGTCACAACCCGTCCAGGCCGGCCATACGCGTGGCCCTGGCAGATTCACAAGTCATCTACCGCGTGGGCATGCGGAAGATTTTCGCCACAGAGCCTGATATCGAAGTAGTCGCGCAATTTGACAATCTTGTGGACCTGCAGGCTTCTTTGGCCGACCATCAGCCCGATGTTCTGATTCTGGAAGGAGCACTGGCAACCAGCCAGACTGTGCCTGAGATTCTGGCCCATTCTCCGGGAACCAAAATTATTGTGCAGGCGGCAGCGATGGACGAAGCCCGGACTGTGGAGCTTTATCGCGGGGGTGCCCGGGGAATTATTCCTCGCGCGATTTCTCCGGATTTGCTGGTGAAGTGCGTGCGTAAAGTATTTGAAGGCGAGACCTGGATTGACAACAAAGCAGTGGCATGGGTGATTGAGGCGTATCGCTCTCAGGCCGCCGGTCATGCAGGTATCAAAGGCCAGCCCAGGCTGTCTCCAAAAGAATTGATGATCATCCATTACATCACCCAGGGCAAGCGCAATAAGGAAATCGCGAGTGAACTGGGAACAAGTGAGCAGGTCATCAAAAACTATTTAAGGAAAATTTACGACAAGCTTGGAGTTTCCGACAGGTTGGAACTGGCGCTTTATTCACTGAACCATAAGCTGCACCTGAAAGGTGCGCCGGTTGAGGCAAACACTGGTTCGGATTCCCGATAGCAAGGGTTGCAATCACGGCTCTACTGGTTCCACATAAAACATTTCGTTTGTAGGACGGAAGCCATTGCTTTCATAAAGCGGACGGCCTTCATCCGTGGAGTGCAACGCCACGACACGGATTTTCCGCCGGCGGGCTTCAGCCAGAGCATATTCGATGAGGTGGCTGGCCAGTTTGCGGCGGCGGTATTCCGGCTCAACATAGACGTTCAACAGATAGCCGCGGTGCGTTGAGCGAGGATCAAGCGGATGTGGCGGCCAGTCGAGAAGAAGCAGACCTGCGCCCGCGACTACCTTTCCGTCCTCTTCTGTAAGCCAGCCGAGATACTTGCCTTCCGTGATCATGTGCCTGACCCACGGTTCAAAATGCTGAGACATCACATGCAGCACCTGATTGTCTTTACGGCCTGCATCTACAAACATGCGATGGCGGTGATGGGTGATGATGGCAGCATCCTGAACTGTGGCGGAGCGGGTGTGTAGCATACGCAGCCAGTATAGGATGTCTTTCTGAGTATGTCTCAAGCTAAAACGAATCCGTTGCCGCTCCTGACTGGCTGTCTGCATCCCGGAATGCGCCTGGGAGTGGCTGTTTCTGGTGGTGCGGACTCCGTGGCGCTGCTGCGGGTGCTGGCACGGCGAAGGCAAGAACTAGGCCTGGTGCTGACGGCGCTTCATGTGCATCATGGTATTCGCGGCGCTGAAGCGGATGGAGATGCGTCGTTTGCAGAGGGCCTGGCGAAGGATTTGGGGGTCCGTTTTCTGCGAAACGATGTAAATACTCCGGAGCGTGCGCAAAAGGCAGGAGAGAGCATCGAAGAGGCCGCACGCAACCTGCGCTATGCATGGTTTGACGAACTCCTTGGGCAAGGCGAGCTGGATGCGGTGGCGACCGCGCACACTCTCGATGACCAGGCCGAGACTGTTCTGTTGAAACTGCTTCGCGGAGCATGGACGGAAGGGCTTGCTGGAATTTTTCCTGTTCTGAAACGTGAAAAGGGGGCGATTGTCCGGCCATTTCTGGAAACGCGGAGGTCGGAAATTCAGGCTTGGTTGCGCGAGGTTGGTCAATCGTGGCGTGAAGATTCCACAAACCAGGATGTGGTCTATGCCCGCAACAGAGTCCGCCACCATCTGTTGCCCATTCTCGAAGAATATAATCCGCAGATTGCTTCACATCTGGCCTGTCTGTCAGAAATCGCCCGTGACGAGGAGGCCTATTGGCAAGCTGAGCTGGCGAGGATTTTGCCGTCACTACTCTTGCCCGGAAAGCCGGTGCGCGGCGGAGGCCGGGCCATCTCCACCCATCCGGAACAGGCTTCTGTAGGAATGGAAGTGGAGCGCCTGCGCGGAGTGCATCCGGCGATGCGGCGCAGAGTGCTTCGAGCAGCAGCCGAACAACTGGGGGCTTGCCTGAATTTTGACCAGACAGAGCTGCTTCTGGAGTTGTGCGAAGGCAAGGCCGGGCGACGGCAGGTTCTGACGGCTGAGCTTAGAGCAGAACGTTCCCCGCGGGAACTCCGCCTTGTTCGCAGCGCTTCCGCAAAAGCTGATGCCCCGCCCGAATATGAATTTACAGTCCCTGGGCAGGTGGTAGCGGAGGCTTTCGGGCTACGGTTGACTGTGTCGGTTTTGGCGGAGGAGTTTTCCGGATCTACTGCGCGGTTGCGGGCTTATAGGTCCGGAGACCGCGTCCAGCTTCGTTACAGCAGCGGCCCCAAGCGGGTGAAAGAAGTTCTGGAGCGGATGCAGGTCCCTTCGGCAGAGCGGGCAGGCTGGCCCGTCCTCGAATGGGAGGGTGAGATTGTCTGGATGAAAGGGGCAGAAGTCGAGAGCAAGGCAGGAAGCAGAGCCGGATTGAAAGTCGTGATGCAAGAAAGCCGAACGTGAAGGCGCATCAAAGTTCATATCGGCATCAATATAAGAAATGATGTAAAATATGAATATGAGAACAACGGTCAACATTGATGCTGATGCTTACGACTATGCGTATTGCTACGCGTATGGAAAGGGAATCTCTCTGGGGAAGGCCATCAGTGAGCTTATCCGTAAGGCAGAAAAGGCCCCGCAGCCTGAGATGTCTTCCAGGCTGAAGCTGAATGAGCACGGGTACTATGAGATTGTTGGACCAGGCGACCCCATCACTATTGAGGATGTGAAAAAGTACTCGGAGGACCCGATTGAATAGGGTGAGATACCTCCTTGATGTAAATACGCTGATTGCCTTAATTTTTCCGCTTCATGTACATCACTCAGTCGTAAAACCCTGGTTTAACGCAGATCCATTTCTTTCGTGGGCAATTTGCCCTTTTACTGAAGCGGGCTTTCTTCGTTATGCGATGGCGCCTCATCTTGGGCAGGTGAAGCTTGAAGAAGCAACGATTGCACTGGAAAAACTTGCGAAACATCCTGGCTATCATTACCTGCCTGCAATAGCGGAGTGGCGTAGCTTATGCCAGCCGTTCTTTCAGCGTTTGTTTGGGCACAAACAGATCACAGATGCGTATCTACTGGGGCTTGCAGTGCGCGAAAACTATAAATTGGTGACCCTTGACAGGGCCATTCTGCATCTGGCCGGCGAATACCAGGACCATGTCCTGTTTCTGGGCGAGTAAGAGTAAAACCGTTCCGCTTTCGCCGTATCTATTTCCGCTGATGCGGGTTTCAAGAGAGTAGAATGATTGCAACGCTCTTCGAGGGAGGGCGTAAGGACGTTTTTGCGGCACTTTTGGCCGGGGAAAAGCGTCTAATCAGAAGGCGCGCCTGCGCGAGGGCTGGCGTGTAGAAAAAGAGGATTTTTCGTGAATTCAACGGTCAAGACCATCATCTTCTGGGTGTTTGTCTTCGCGTGCCTGGTGCTGCTGTGGCAGGTATTCGAGAAGGGCACGGGCAGCGGCAAGGAACAGGAGATCACCTTTTCACAATTTCTGCAGGACGCCCAGCAGGGACAGTTGAGCGATGTCACCGTCATGGGCAGTGAAGTGCGCGGGCACTATAAGAACGACAAGAGTCAGTTCCACGTAACGGTCCCTGCAAATTACCCGCATCTGTACGACATTCTTTCAGAGAACAAAGTGTCTGTGACCGTAAAGGACCAGAACGGAAGCTCGTGGCTGCCGATCATTATCAACTTTGCGCCGATCATCATTATTGGCTTGCTGTGG
>DASRBV010000137.1:0-9152 GCA_035653455.1 Pseudacidobacterium sp.
TAGATGGTGTGCTTAAACCACGGGCGATTGGGCAGTCCTGCGGAAGAAAGCAGGTCACTTTCTACCTGGCGGAGCTGCGTGTTGAACTGCGGCAAGTCCGATGGGATGCTTTGCTGTTTCTTATAGACGGCCTCGGCGGCCGCGGTAAATCGCTGCGCGGCCGAGAGCGCCGGGGAGAAATCGAGACCAGAGACTTTTTCATCGTCGGCCTTCTTCTTTGCCGCATTCAGGTATTCTGTGATTTCTTTCCCGTAGGTTACATAGTCATAGGGAAGGACGTCGGCATCAGCCATGTGCAGGGCCTCAAGGCCAAAGATGCGGGCCTGCTGCTGCTCGAAGACGAAGGTGGGATCGGCGTTTTTGATGAACCAGTTGTAGTTATCAAAGACGGAGTGGTAGACCCCATAGGGGCCTGCGGAGCCGATGTCGGTAGAGGGTACGCCGAGGTGCTGGATAAAAGGAGTGTAGTCGGATCCACTGCCGAGGTCGCCAACATGAACATCGCTTTCGGGCGCCGCAGGATGGGAGGCGTGTTCGTTCATCAACCGGCGACGGGATGATTCTTCCGCTTCGCTTTTCTTCCACCGGTCGTAGACAGAACCGCCGTGGGGGCTGGGGACTTCCTTCGCAATTTCGCGGATGAACTGTTTGAGCGAGGGCACGGCGGAGGCATCGAAGTTCGGACCAGCCACTCCTACATCTGTGTTGAAATAAGCAACGGCATGCCGGAGGGCGGCAGCGTTGTCTTCGGCCCATTCAGTAGAGCCGATGAGGCCCTCCTCTTCGGCGTCCCAACTGGCAAAGATGAGGGTGCGCCTGGGTTTCCATCCGGACTTGAGCAATTGCCCGATGCCGTGGACGGCCTCCAGCATGGCAGCGGTCCCGCTGTTGGGGTCCACTGCGCCGTAGACCCAGGCGTCGCGGTGGTTTCCGGCAATGACCCATTCGTCCGGCCATTCTGTGCCTTTGACTTTGCCGATGACGTCCCAGATGGTGCGGTAGGCGTAGTCCTGCTGAAGGACCATGTGGACTTTTACTCCGCCAGGGCCGACGTGATAGGTGAAGGGGAGCGCACCCTGCCATCCCTGGGGCACGGAGGGGCCTGCAAGGGCCTTCAGAATGGGCGCTGCATCATGATAGGAGAGCGGTGTGGAGGGGATTTGCGGCATATTGGGCGCTGTGGCAGGGTTGATGCGCTGGGAATCCGGAAGATCAGGCCGGGCGGCAATGCCGGGAGTGCTGGCGTCGCCCGAGTATTGGAAGAGATACTGCACGGCGCCGCGCTGGACCCCGGTTTCCGGACGCCAGGGGCCGTTCGGGTACATATCGCCGCGATAGTATCCGTCATCTGCCGGGTCAGAATAGATGATGACTCCGGCAGCTCCGCGCTGCTGCGCGATGTAGACCTTCACGCCGCGGAAGTTCTGTCCGTAACGGACGATGACGATTTTGCCTTTCACGCTGATGCCGAGGTCGTCGAGTTTTTTGAAGTCTTCAGGGCGGCCGTAGTTTGCGTAGACCACTTCGGCGGTCACATCTCCAGAGGGGGAAGAGCCGTTGAAGGCAGTGACGACACGCGGGTCTTTATCAAACGGGTCGCCTTCGACGTGCTCGCGCGTGGGGCCGGTCATGAGGGGTTTTCCCGCGGAGTCGGTGGCAGTCACGCTGATTTTTCTGGGCAGATTGAGCCAGACCTTGTAGGGGACGATTTCTGTTTCCAGCCCTGCGGCTTTGAACTTGCTGGCGACATACAGGGCGGTGTCGTGGTCTTCCTTTGAGGCGGCAATGTGCGGAGCTGCCGTGAGTGTTTTCAGTTCTTCTCCGGCGAGCTTTGCGTTGGGCACGGCAAGGAATTGCTGGTCAATTCTGGCCTGGGCGGAGAAGTCACGGTAACCGAAGAGGGACTGAGGCTGCGTCTGCGCCCAGAGTGAAACAGTGAGGGCCGAAACGGAAAGGCAGATGGCGGAAGAGCGAAAGTTCAAGTATCTGCTCCTTGAAGGACATTCAAAATGCCGATGAAACAGTCAGCTTACACTATCTGAGAGGGAAGCGGCGGAAGAAGTACGCAGATTGTCGCATTTTCGGCACGTGTGGGCATTCTTACATGTCTTGTCAGGAAATTGGCAGTCTATAAAACATTACTCTTGAAGAGATGGCAGGACGGAATGTGTCCCGGTAAACGATGTAGAAACGACGAGAGGAGCGCGCCTTGGCTGCGAAGGAAAGCGCTCCGGTAGTGCTTGATCCGGAACTGAAAAACGATCTGGTGATGGACCTGCCAGTGGCGGGCAAGACATGGCCTGCGATTGTGCGGGCGCTCCGCAACGATGATTACCGCCTCTTCTGGGGCGGATGCCTGCTTTCCAATATTGGCACCTGGATGCAGAACGTGGCCCAGGGCTGGCTCGTCCTTGAACTTTCCAATTCATCTTTTTGGCTGGGGATGGTGGGATTTGCCGCATCCTTCCCGTTTTTGCTGTTCACGCTTTTTGGCGGAGTGATTGCCGACCGCGTAAGCAAGCGCAAGCTGCTGATGGGTACGCAGGCAGCGCAGATGATTTTCGCGTTTGTGCTGGCGCTGCTTACCTATTTCAAAGTCATTACCATCCGGCAGCTTGTTCTGATTGCCTTTTGCAATGGCATTGCCAATGCGCTGAATGCGCCGACATATCAGGCGATGGTGCCGAGGCTCGTTCCGCCGGAAGACCTGCCCAACGCCATTGCGCTGAACTCGGCGCAGTTCAACATGTCGCGCATTCTCGGGCCGACGCTGGGCGGTTACGCGATGGCGTGGATCGGCATGGCCGGAAATTTCTTTCTGAACGCCGTCAGCTTTCTGGCAGTGCTGTGGCCGCTGCACAGGATGCGCTATCCGGAAGAGATACAGGAGCGGCATGGGAGCGTATTGAAGAGTCTGCGCGACGGAATTGATTATGTGCGGAAGTCGGCGCAGATGTCGGCGGTGGTGCTGCTGATTATGAGCGCCAGCCTGCTGCTGCTGCCGTTTATCACTTTTATTCCGTATTTTGCGAAGGACGTTCTCCATGCGGGTGAGCGCGGGCTGGGCTTTTTGATGGCCTGCTCGGGGATTGGAGCGCTGACCGGGGCAGGAATCATTGCATATCTGGGAAAGATACGCTGGCGTGGGCGGGTGATTGTCTTTGCCGGACTGTTTGTGATGGCGGCGGTGCTGGTGCTTTGCTACTCGAAAGTATTTGCGCTTTCGGCGGCGATGTGCTTCTGCGAGGGCCTGGGGATGATTATCAGCCTCTCGACGGTGAACGTCACGATGCAGCAGCTTTCGAGCGACGCCATGCGCGGGCGGGTGATGAGCATTTACGCAGCGAGCTTTCTGGGACTGCCTCCGGTGGGGTGCCTGATTGTGGGCGAGATGTCACGCCATATTCTGACAGAACACGCAATTGCGATTCTGACCGGGTTGGCCATGGTGTGTTACGTGGGGTTTTATGCGGCGTCGAAGGAATTGCGGCAGTTGGATTAGATTTTCTTCTGCGGGCAATCCTAAAATGCGCAGTCCGCAAAAGGCCGGGCACTCTTTCCTGATTGCATTTATTTCTGGCGGGCGAGGACGAGGGTGATGTCGTCGGGTTGTTCCTGGCCGCCGATCCAGTTACGCAGCGCCTGCATGACCTGCTCTGAGATAGCATCGAGCGGCTTGTGGCGATGGCGGCGCACGACTTCGAGCAAGCGGTCTTCTCCAAATTCGCCGAAGTCATTTTCCGGCTCGGTTACGCCATCGCTGTAGGCGATGAGGATGTCGCCCGGATGCAGTTGCTCTACACCCTGATCATAGGTTGCGTTCTCCAGAAGGCCGACGACGGTACCGCCACAGGCCAGAGTTGCCACGGTATCATCTGCGCGCAATACGAGAGGCGGCAGTTGTCCACCGCAGGAATACGTGAGCTGCTGGTTGGTTCCGTCGTAATGTGCCAGGAACAGGGTTGCGTATTTTTCCGGCTGGGTGCTGCGGTACAGATGCCGGTTGAGTTGGGTGAGGATCCTGGCCGGCTCCAGAAACGGGTCACCGTTCCCATTGCCATTGCTGCTGGCATGTCTGGCTGTGACGAGCAGATCTTCTCCTGCAAACCGGTAAGCGCGCACGGCCGAGTGCAGGGTTGCCATGAGCAGGGCCGCGGAAATCCCCTTGCCGCTGATGTCTCCAAGCGCCAGGCCAAGCTGCGAATCACCAAAGACGAGGAAGT
This sequence comes from Pseudacidobacterium sp., assembly GCA_035653455.1. Taxonomy (GTDB): domain Bacteria; phylum Acidobacteriota; class Terriglobia; order Terriglobales; family Acidobacteriaceae; genus Pseudacidobacterium. The sequence continues at coordinate 4,224 of DASRBV010000137.1, forward strand.
CATAGTAATCGCCACTGACGGTACGTGCCGGATAGCATGCGCCATGCAGCTCAAGCATGGGCAGGGAAATAGCGCCGCGGGGAAAGAGGTTGGCCTGGACTTCCTGAGCAATGGAAAGCTCGCTTTGCAGGCGTTCCTTTTCCCGTTGTTCGGCCAGAAGGCGCTCCAGAGAATAAGACATGCGGTTGAAAGAACGGCTGAGGGCGGCGAGCTGGTCGTTGCGCGTGACTTTGATGCGGTGCGCGAGATTGCCTTTGTCAATCTCTATCGTGGCCTCATAGAGGTCATTGACTGAACGCGTGATGGTGCGGTTGAGGCGTATGGCCATAATGAAGGCAATCAGTTCCAGAAGGCCAAAGAAGATGGCGACCCCAATCAGTATGTCCTGTATGACGGTGGCAATTCTGAGCGAGGTAATAAACAGGCGGTTATAAAGCAGCGATGGCCGGGATGTAACAATCACTGAAGTGTCGTGGAGCTTGCCTGTGCTCCAGTCTCTGGGTTCCAGCGGAGCATAAAAAGTAATCGGGATGTCGTAAAAATGCTGGCCTGGTGGGAGCGTTCCTCCAGAGATGGAATTTTCGCGTATTTCTTCCCGTACCCGCTTGCGGCGGCTAAGCTCGTTTTCGACAGACTGGCGTGAAGATTGGGCGGGTTGTGACTGGCCGGCTGAAGACGGTTCTTCCTGAAGAACGGGAATGATCTCAATTCTGCCGATGCCGTGCGCCACCTGGTCAATGGTGGACTTGTCCAGCGGGATGCTGGAAATAAGCGTAGTGGTGTGACCATTGATGGTCTGGGTGTCAACGGCGCGCAGCCAGAACTTGTTTCTGTCCCAGGCCACACCTTTTTCAAACCCGTGTTTTACCCAATCGGGTACCTGGGTGATGTAGCCGGCATTCAGATTTTGTGGTGTAACGGCGACGGGACGGCCATCATAAAAGGCGGCCACTTGCAGGCCGGCGTCCGGGCTGTCCGGTGAGGTGTCTACCATTTCCGGAAGCGCGACGGTTTTGGCTGAAGGCTGCTGGGCCAGAACGTGCGCGACGTGCATGGAAAAGGCGCGGTTCTCCGCGGCAAAGTGCTCAAGCTGAGTGTTCATCTCGGCTGAAGCGGCAAAGATGGCGAACTGTCCGCTGAAAACATACAGCGAGATGAGGGCCAGCATCACGAACAGGACAACGGGCGTGAGCGCCATCAGCAGATAGGTCAGGATGAGCCGGTTGCGCAGCTTCCACAGGAAACGGCCGAAGATCCAGCGAAAGAAGAGTGGGACGCAAAAAATGACCAACAGAACAAGGGTGAAGATGCTGATTCCGTTGAAGAACTCTCCGGCCATTCCGGGCAGCAGGCGCTCCGGAATGAGGGCGAGGTAGATCATCAGCAGCCAGAAGGCGAGGCGATGCACCTTGCTTTGTGGCGGCTCGCGTCTTACGGCATGGAAAACGCGGGCTTCAAAATTTCTGACCCGTCCCATAAATGGATAGCTGATGGAATTGAGTGTATCGCAATGGAGCAGTGTCCGATGGCAGTGCCCGGATTGCTCAGGACGGCGGAGCTTTCCCCATCAACGCGAAAGGCATGGAGGACGGGAAACCCAAGGCAAACCATCCTGACGCTGATTTATAATCAAACAGATACTCACGTTCTCACAGCCAAAGGCCGTAACCATTCATGATTCGTTTTCTTCAAAAAGACAGCCGCATAGTCAAATGGATTTTTATCGTCATCATCGCTATTGCCTGCGTCACAATGGTGATCACGCTTGTACCTGGTATCTTCAGCAACACAGAGACAAGCTCTGACACCTACGCCACGATCCGCGGCGGGGGCATCTGGGGCCGCTTCTTTGGTTCGGGCGACCAGGTTTCCATGCAGGACGTGCAGATGCTCGCGCAGCGTATGATGCAGCGTCAGCAGCTTCCCGATTTTGTGATGCCCTACATGGTGCAGCGTGTGGGCCAGGGGCTGATCCAACAGCACATTGAACTTGAAGAGGCCGGGCGCCTCGGCATTCAGGTGACCGATGATGACCTGAGAAACTTTTTACATACGGGAATGTGGGGCCAGGTGCTCTTTCCGAACGGCCAGTATATCGGCGACGAGCGCTATGCCAGTCTGGTTTCAGAAAACTTCGGCATTTCGCGCGAAAAGTTTGAGAGCGAAGTAAAGAAAGAGCTGCTTGAGCAACGGCTGCGCTCTTTTGTTACGGCGGGAGTTACAGTTTCAGACCAGCAGGTGCGCGATGCTTACACGCAGCAGGCCACCAGGATCAAGTTTCAGTATGCAGTGCTAAGCTCTGACGATTTGCGCAAGCAGATCAATCCGACAGATACCGAGCTACAAACCTTCTTCAAACAGAATGCCGCGCGCTATGCAAAGGCCATTCCTGAAAAGCGCAGGATTGAGTACATTGCGTTTACCACGGCGAACCTGCCGGGCGGCGTTCCGCAGGTGACTGACGCGGAAGTGCAGCAGTACTACAGCCAGCACCAAAGCAACTACCACGTAGACGACCAGGTGAAGGTACGTCACATTCTTATCAAAGTTGACCCGAACGCTGATGCCAAAGCCGATGCGGCCGCAAAGCAGAAGGCCGAGGACATCCTGAAGCAGCTCCATAACGGAGGGAACTTTGCTGAGCTGGCAAAGAAGTACTCCGATGACCCAGGCAGCAAAGACCAGGGCGGGGAACTTGGCTTTATCAAGCATGGCGAGACTGTGCCGGAATTTGATAAGACAGCGTTCGCGCTCCAGCCCGGACAGATGTCCGACCTCGTCCGCACTAAGTACGGATACCACATCATCCAGGCGGAAGAAAAACAGGCTGCGCACACTCGCCCGCTTGATGAAGTGAAACCGGAAATTGTGGCCCTGCTGACCCGTCAGAAAGAAGCGCAGGCCGAGCAGGCCTTTGCCAGCCAGCTTGCCCAGGAAGCGCAGAAGAACGGTCTGGACAAGACCGCGCAGGCGCACCATCTTCAAGCTGTGACCACCGATTATCTTGAACAGAACGCCGTAGTCCCGGGCCTGGCTGATGGTTCGCAGTTGCTGACCAGCGCATTTTCTGCAAAACCCGGTTCTGCTCCGCTGGTGGCCTCCACCGGCGATGGATATGCCGTGTTCCAGGTGAAGGACGTACAGGCGGCACATGCTCCTACGTTCGAGGAATACAAGTCGCACATCCTGGACGATTATCGCGAAGAGCAGATTCCGCAGTTGCTGGCGCGGAAGACCAACGAGCTGGCGGACAAGGCGCACGCCGAGAATGATCTCGAAAAGGCGGCCAAGGAAGTCGGCGCAACTGTAAAGACAAGCGATCTGGTGGGACGGGATGCGCAGGTGCCGGACATAGGCCAACTGGCATCGGTCGCACCTACACTCTTTGACCTCAATACAGGGCAGGTCAGCAAGGCCATCAACACCGGACGCACAGGGGTGGTCGCAAAGCTGCTCGATAAGCAATTGCCGACGCCGGACGATATCCAGAAACACTTTGAGAGCACACGCGATGCGCTGCTGGACCAGCAGCGGGAGCAGATGTTCGAGGTCTTCCTTTCAAATCTTATGGCAAAATACGAGAAGGAAGGGCGCATCCGCATCAACCGGCGCGCGCAGCAACAGTCGTAAAACTGAACAAAAGCAACTAAGGCCCGTGAATGAGAATCTCTCGAACCGCGGGCCTTTTCTTTCTTTAAGGAAAATCTTTATGCCATTTAAGCGTGCTTCCGGACTGCTGTTGCACATTACCTCACTGCCTTCTTATGGCGGCACCGGCGATCTGGGGCCGGCCGCATATAAGTTTGCTGATTTCCTGGCTGCCGCGAAACAACGCCTCTGGCAGGTACTGCCGCTGAGTCCCGTTGGGTATGGCAACTCGCCTTACGCGGCGCTTTCTGCCTTTGCGGGAAATCCGCTGCTGATCAGCCTGGAAAAGCTCTCTGACTGGGGCTGGATCGAGGGCAAACGCATTGCTGGCCTGCCCGGGCGATCAGGAAACGTGCATTTTGATGAAGTTGCTCAGAAAAAAGTCCCGTTGTTGCGCGAGGCTGCGCGTAACTTCCTGCACAACCACGGCCATCTTCAGGAACAGTGGTCGCGTTTTGAAGGTTACTGCGGCATCAATGGTTCCTGGTTGAACGATTTTGTCCGCTTTACCGTGCTGCGCCGCAAATTTGATTTCGCAAGCTGGAACACCTGGCCGCAGGAGTTTGCACGGCGCAATCCAGAGGCCCTTGCGCGCTTCGATCAGGAACATGCCGAGGAGCTTGCCATCGAACGCATCATTCAGTTTGCCTTTGATGAGCAGTGGGCGGCGCTGCGCCAGTACTGTGCTGCGCGCAGCATCCGCTTCATCGGAGACGTGGCGATCTTTGTGAGTTATGACAGCGCCGATGTGTGGACGCACCCCGACATCTTCGAGCTGAAGGAAGACCTTTCGCCGCTGCGCGTGGCCGGTGTGCCGCCGGACTATTTCAGCAAAACGGGGCAGCGCTGGGGGAATCCTCTCTACCGCTGGAGCGTTCTGGAGCAGCGCGGCTTCGACTGGTGGGTAGACCGTATCCGGCGCGCCCTTGCGCTTTATGACATGGTGCGGCTGGACCACTTCCGCGGCTTTGAGGCGTACTGGTCTATTCCTGCCGAAGAAGAGACGGCTGTGAATGGCGAATGGGTAAAGGCACCCGGATCTGCTCTGTTTTCTAAACTGAAAGAAGCTCTGGGCGAGCTGCCATTTATTGCCGAAGACCTCGGCGTCATCACGCCAGAAGTGGATGCGCTCCGGGAACAATTTGGCTTCCCCGGAATGCGTGTCCTCCAGTTTGGCTTTTCCAATCGCGGAGCGCACAACTATCTGCCGCACCGCTTTGAGAAGAACGCGGTCGTCTACACGGGAACGCACGACAATGACACGACCCGCGGCTGGTGGGA
>DASRBV010000138.1:0-12364 GCA_035653455.1 Pseudacidobacterium sp.
ACATTGGGCTGGCCGCTGACCACAAAGGAATACGGAGGCGCATGGATTTACGGCATCAGCGACACGCAGATTTCTATCGGCTACGTCACCGGACTCGACTACGAAGACCCGCGTACTGATCCGCACCATGTCTTCCAGTCCTTCAAGGAGCATCCGTTCACGCGGCGTCTGCTCGAAGGCGGAAAGATGCTTCGCTATGGCGCGAAGTCTCTGCCGTATGGCGGATGGCTGACCATTCCGCGCATCTACGGCAATGGATGGATGCTGCTGGGTGACTCAGCCAGTTTTCTCAATTCGCAGCGGCTCAAGGGCATTCATCTTGCTATCAAGACGGGAATGCTCGCCGCTGAGACGGCCTTCGACGCGCTGCTTTCCGGCGACAGCTCCGCCGACACACTGAGCGAGTACAAAGCATCGGTAGATGCAAGCTGGATACGCGATGAACTTTATCCAGTGCGCAATTTTCATCAGGCGTTCGAGCATGGACGAACGGAGGGAATCATCCGGGCGGGCATCCAATATGTGCTGCGCGGCAGCAATCTGGGGCCGGACTACCAGAACGAAGCAGGACATCTGCGCATGAGGCCGCTTGACGAGCTTGGCAACTGGCCGGGCGAGCGGGCGCCGTTCCTCTACAACGCGAAGGGTGACGGTAAGCTGACTTTTGACCGTCTCACCGACCTCTACCACTCTGGCACGCGCCATGATGACGACCAGCCCACGCATCTGGTTGTGGCCGACCTGAACATCTGCAATACGCGCTGCACAAAAGAGTACGGCAGCCCGTGCCAGTACTTCTGCCCCGCGGCGGTGTATGAGATGGTTGAGTCCAGTGAATCGCCCTCGGGCAAGGAGCTGCACATCAACTTTGCCAACTGCGTGCATTGCAAGACGTGCGACATCATGGACCCGTATCAGATTATCAACTGGGTGCCTCCGGAGGGCGGCGGCGGGCCCAATTACGACGGGATGTGAGTCATGGCCGCACGGGCGGACGCCGCTTCGCGGCCATTTACTACTGAATGAACGAACTGCATGTCCTTCGTCGCTTTGCTCCTCAGGATGACAGCTTTTACTTACTGAAAGATCCTTTTCGTTATATCGCTTAACAAGACCCTATGCCTTTCATCCACATTCGCGTCGCAACAAACAACGATGTGCCTGCGCTCAAAGACCTCATCGAGCGCTCGGTGCGCGAATTGCAGTCCGGATGGTATACGCCGCAGCAAATCGAGGCAGCGGTGCATTCGGTCTTCGGAGTGGACACGCAGCTTATCGCTGACGGCACTTACTATATTGCTGAAATTGAGGGCAGAATCGCAGGCTGCGGAGGATGGAGCCGGCGCGGCACCCTCTATGGCGCAAGCCACTTTGACCATTCCCGCAACGATGTTCTGCTCGACCCGGCACGCGATCCTGCGCGCATCCGCGCCTTCTTCACGCATCCTGAATTTGCGCGCAGAGGCATCGGCAGGGCCCTGTTGAAGCATTGCGAAAATGCGGCGCGCGAAGCTGGATTCAGGAGCATGGAGATGGCAGCCACCCTGCCCGGCGTTCCGCTTTATGAGGCGAATGGATATAAAACTCTGGAAACATTCGATGTCCCTCTGCCTGACGGGCAGACCATCCAGGTGAAACGGATGATGAAGCCGATTTAGTGATCTGTTTCTGAATCGTTTTGAGAACAGTTCGCCTACTCAGATAGACTGGAAGACAAGCCGGTATGGTTTTTGTTCTCGACAATTACGACTCCTTCACCTACAACCTCGTGCAATACATGGGTGAGTTGGGGGCGGAGATGTTGGTCCGCCGCAATGACGAGTTGACGCCAGCCGAGGTAGAGGCCCTGCATCCTGAGCGCATTCTGATTTCGCCCGGACCCTGCACGCCGCAGGATGCAGGAATTTCCATCGAGTTGGTTCGTCACTTTGCGGGCAAGGTCCCGATTTTAGGCGTATGCCTCGGACACCAGGCCATCGGCGCGGCCTTTGGCGGAAGAGTCATCCGCGCGCCCCAGTTGATGCACGGCAAAACCAGCCAGGTCACGCATGATGGCAAGACCATCTTCAAAGACCTGAGCAGTCCGATGACCTGCACCCGCTATCACTCGCTGATCGTCTCTGAAAAAGGACTCCCTGCCGATCTTGAAATCTCAGCGCGCACCGCAGATGGCACCATCATGGGCCTGCGGCACCGCAGGTATCCGGTCGAGGGCGTGCAGTTTCATCCTGAGAGCGTGCTCACACAAGAGGGCAAGCAGCTCATCCGGAATTTTCTGGAGCTCTAGGCTGTGTGGCTGAAGTATCCACTTTTGAAAGGCCGGTTGAAGTATCTGCTTCTGTTCGGCACGGCCGTGGCCGCAGGTGCACAGCAGAAGCCCATCGCTTATGTGCCTACGGATGGAGTGACCGTCTCCGGCCCGCTTGAAGTAGCAAACGGCAAAGCGACCATTGGAAACAACGGTAGCATCACTGCCGGCGACAAAACCGCAAGGATTACTCTGGCGCGGGGCGGCGAGCTTCGCCTGTGCGCCTCTACACAGGTCCACATCACCGCCGATCAGTCCATTGCTCCCGACTCTTCTGCGCTGATGTTTGCTCTCGATCGCGGCGCGATTGAGGCCAGCTATCAGCCGGGAAAATACTCCGACGTGCTGATGACGCCGGACCTCCGCATCCTCATCTCCGGGCCGGGGGATGCCGACCTGAAGGTGCGCGTCAACAAACAGGGCGACACCTGCATTGACAACCACGGGGACAACGCGCCGTATGTTACGGTCACCAGCCAGTTTGAAGACGGAGTTTACCGGGTAAAACCGAACCAGCGGGTGCTCTTTGAGCATGGCAGCCTTGACCAGGTAGTAGACAATGAGCAGGAACCATGCGGCTGTCCCCCGGAGAAGCCTGTAGAGATGGCCAACACGAATGGCAAGCCCGTCGGCGGGCCGTCTTCGACGCCAGCGGACACAGCTTTTCCTCTCGCTGTAAGTGAAGGGCTGAAGCCGCCTCCTTCGCCACCCACACAGCCTGTTGTGCCTCCCGGAACACCTCACGCGCAAGTAGATGTGCCACTCACTTACAACGGACAGGCAGCAGACATGCCTTCAGCCGAAGCTCCACCGGTCCCCGCGGCAGCTCCGCGGCAGACGCAGGCAAAGGGCGCGTCTTCACGCGGATTCTTCCATAAAGTTGGCCACTTCTTCGCGCATATCTTTGGCCGCGGGTAAGAAGCACTGCCACCATCAATGCGTGCGCGGCTGCCAGTGCAGGACAGGCAGCAGGCTGGCGTAATCGTCGGTCCACAAACGAACGTTTGCCTGCAGCAGCGAAGGGTTGGACGCGTTGACTACTTCCGGCTGCGACAGAAACTGTTCGTTCCTGGTAAGCAGCACCCATTCTGCTGCAAAGATTCCCAGGGATTCGTTCCCCGCTGACCGGACTGTAATGGCATGAAGGCCGGCCTGTTGCGCTTCGCGCGCCAGCACCGGCTCCAGATTCAGGTATTGGCTGGAGATGTGGAACGCGAGAATGCCGTCCGGTGTGAGATGTTTTCGATATAAGGTAAGCGCCTGCGCGGTAAGCAGATGCACGGGGATGGCATCTCCGGAAAACGCATCCAGCACAAGCACATCGAAAGGCCCGGTGCGGTCGCGGTCCAGCGAATAGCGTGCATCGCCAAGAATGATGTCTGCCTGCGCGGGCGTTTCCCTCAGATAGGTGAACAATTCGCGGGCAAGGCGCTCCACCAGAGGATCAATTTCGTAAAACCGGAAGGTGTCTCCGGGCCGTCCGTAGACCGCCAGAGTGCCCGTGCCCAAGCCAACAACACCAACGTGTTTCAACCGTCCCACGCAGCAAAGACGCATGGCAAGTCCGACTCCCGAACCTGGGCCATAGTAGGAGGCGGGTTGCATTCTCATGCCATTCCCAAACATCTGTGTGCCGTGTTGGATGGTCCCGTGATAGAGCGTGCGCGTGACTTTGGCCTTTGGCGGCCAGTGCGTCTGGGTCACGCGCAGAGTCCCATAGAAGCTGCGCAACTGGACGAGCGTGTCCTGCCGCCACGCTTTGGCCTGCACGAACCCTATCCATGCGAGAGCAAGGATTCCCGTGGCCCAGAAGAGACGCGCCATAAAACCGAAGCTCCAGGTAGTGGCCAGGGCAAGGACCATGGCCAGCACCAGGCCGCCTACCAATTCATAGTTCGCGCGGAAGAGAATGGGAGCGGCCACTCCGGCAAATAGTGCTCCCAAGGCTGAGCCAAATGAGAGCGCAAGATAAAACTTTGTAGCTTCTTCAGCAGCGGGCCGCAGCCTGTACAACTCGCCGTGCAGAAAGAAGCAAATCACAAACAACGAGATGCAGTAGAGAGGCACCAGTACCTGCACGGGCAGTGTTGTCTGCGTTCCGTAGGCAACATATCCCAAAACGCCCAGCGTGCAGGCCGTAAGCCGCAGCATAAGCCATCGCGGATAGGTCCGCGGCGAATGAAAAGCAAGGATGAAACTCAGCAGATAAGCGGTAAGTGGCAATATCCAGAGCAGCGGAATCGCAGCAATGTTCTGGCCCAGGTGGGTAGTAAAAGCGCAAAGCAACAGCGACGAGCAGCAAGGCAGAAGCATCCAGAGGGCGAGCGTCCCGGTGGGTATTTTTTGCGCATGTATGGCCGCTTCACGCCTGGGCAAAGTATGGCGGACACTCCAGGCGATTGCTCCACAGAGCACGGCAAACAGGAAGAACCCGGCAGACCAGCAGCGGGTCTGGGTCTTCAGCGCGAAGTATGGTTCCACAAGGACGGGATAAATTACCAGCGCCAGCAACGCGCCCGCATTTGAGAGGGAAAACAGCCGGTACGGCATTGGGGCTTGAAAACTTCCGGAATACCACGCCTGCAGCAGCGGAGTCGTTGCGGAAAGCGCAAAATACGGCAGGCCGGCAATCAGCGTTAACAACACGAATACAGTGATAAATGGATGCCATGTGGCAGCCCACGCATTCGGATGAACACGCAGTCCCAGCGTTGCCAGCGCCGCAGTCAACAGCAGCACATGCACGATGGCCTGTGTACGCGGACGCAGGCGCGTGGCCACTCTGTCCGCATACAGATAACCGAGCAGCAGCGCGGATTGAAAAAAAACGAGGCATGTTGTCCAGACAGCGGCTGATCCGCCAAGCACAGGCAGAAGCTGCTTCGCCACCATGGGCTGAACCAGAAAAAGTAAAAATGCACTCAGGAAAACAACACAGGCGTAGAGAAGTGTGAGCAGGACCATGAGTGTGCGGCTGGAACGGTATCCAGCCTACGATGAAGATGCCCTTCTGGTCTACTTTCGGACCTGAGAGCAGGCCTTAATGCTTTTCCTTTTTCGCCACCTTCTTTGCGAGCTGGTTCAAAGTAGTCTGCGCCAGTTCCTTTTCCAGTGCCTTTTGCGCGCCTCTAAAGACCTGCGCCAGGGCGGAACTTCCCTTGCCAGTCTGGTTCGCATGGAAGATGTCGCCGCCATCCAGAGCACGATAGACATCAGCAAGCGTAATTTCCTTTGCCGGGCGCGCCAGCCGTGTGCCTCCGCTTGGGCCTTTTATGCTTTTCACAAGACCGGCTTCCTGCAATTGCAAAAAGACACGGCGGACGACGACCGGATTTGTGTTCAGTGCCTTCGCCACGTCATCTGACGTATGCAGTACTTCCGGTCCAGCAGCGAGCAAAAGCAATGCCTGTACTCCGGTTGCGAATCGGGTATTGACGGCCATAAAGCCACGCTACCATAGCTTTGCGCCGAATTCGTATCAGAAATATTACAAACCCCGCTCGTGCGACAATGAAAAATTACGCTGCCATGACGCGGCATCATAAATTCTTATGCAGTCGAAAGGTTCCTCTTTTTGCGCATTCTGTTCGTAGGAGACATATTCGGGAGCGCGGGACGCCGCATCGTGCGCGAGCACATCGGCCACGTCATCGAAGAGCGTGAGATTGACCTCGTGATCATCAACGGCGAAAACGCCGCAGGCGGCTTCGGGCTTACTCCAGCCATTGCCGATGAGTTGTTCGATTTAGGCGCGCATGTAATTACCACCGGAAACCATGTCTGGGACAAGCGCGAGATTATCGAGTATCTTCAGTCTGTTCCTGCTGACAGTCATGAGCGGCCGCGGCGCGTCATTCGTCCTGCGAACTATGTAGCGGGCACGCCCGGGCACGGGTTTTATCAGGGGCAGCTTCCCTCAGGGCAGCCATATGCCGTCATCAATCTTCAGGGCCGTGTCTTTATGGGACAGAGTGACGATCCGTTCCGCACGGCGGATGCCCTCCTGCAAAAGATCACGGCCAAGGTCATTTTTGTAGACTTCCATGCCGAGGCAACTTCAGAAAAAGCAGCATTGGGATGGTATCTGGATGGCCGCGTCACGGCCGTCATCGGCACCCATACGCACGTTCCCACAGCAGACGACCGTATTCTTCCCGGAGGCACAGCTTACCAGACCGATGTCGGCATGAGCGGCCCCTACGACAGCATTATCGGCGTGGAAAAAGAGCTGGTGCTCCAGCGTTTTCTGACCGGAATGCCAGGAAAGTTCGAGGCCGCCAAAGGCGACCCGCGCATGGCAGCCACAATCATTGAATGTGATGGAGAAACCGGCAAGGCGCGAAGCATCCAGCGCCTGCTGCTCGGTGAGTAGGATTCCGCCCGGGTCTGGAGGTCTCCCTACTTTTTGGATAAAAGTCCTGAAACGGAAGGAGGGGGAAATCTTAGCAGAATTGGCTAAATCCTTCATCGCTAAGTTTCTTCCCCCTTCGGTCGTCAGAATGACGGATTCTACGTGGATGAAAAATGCTGAGGAATGATCAGGCCCTCTCTTCCACAGTATCTCCCTCACCCGGAGCGAGGAACAGGTTCGTTTCCAGTCCATGCTGGCGCGTGTAGAGATCATAATAACGGCCTCCGAGCGCATACAGGCTTTCATGAGTGCCGCGTTCTACGATGGCCCCAGACTCGACAACCAGTATCTGATCGGCGCGGCGAATGGTGGACAACCGGTGGGCGATGACAAACGTAGTACGACCCTGCATCAGGTAGCTGAGGCCATGCTGGATCATCTGCTCGGATTCGGAATCGAGCGAAGAAGTGGCCTCATCCAAAATCAGAATGCGCGGGTCGGCAAGGATGGCGCGCGCAATGGAGAGTCTTTGGCGCTGGCCGCCGGAAAGCTTGACACCGCGTTCACCGACGATCGTGTCGTACCCGTCAGGGAAACGTTCGGCGAATTCATCTACGCGGGCAATGCGACAGGCCTCCAGAAGCTGCTCTTCTGTTGCCTCAGGACATGAGAACATCACGTTCTCGCGGATGGTGCCGTCGAAAAGAAACGACTCCTGCAGGACGACGCCGAGCTGGCTGCGGTAGCTGTCGAGCCGGACGGTGGCAAGATCTATCCCATCCACCAGCACACGACCTGAATCCGGCTTATGGAAGCCGCAGACCAGGCTGATGATGGTAGATTTGCCTGACCCTGAGGAGCCGACCAGCGCCGTGACTGTTCCCGGCTGTGAGCGAAAAGAAATGCCATGCAGGACCGGTTTGTCCGGCTCATAGCTGAAGCGGACATCTTGAAACTCAACGTCGCCGCGAATCTCGCCGATGGTCACTGTCCTCTGCGGGTCGCTGAATTCGTCCATCTCGCTCATGATCTCAATGGTGCGGTCGAGTCCGGCGACGGCCTCGGTCAACTGTGTGCCGATGTTCACAATCTGGAATACCGGAGCAATCATGAAGGCGAGAAACATATTGTATTGAAAGTAGTCGCCGAGCGTAAGGCGATGGGCGAAGTAATCGCGTCCCCCCAGAAGCATGACCAGGCCGCCCACAATGCCCAGAACAGTTGTGGCTGCAAATGACAGTGCGCTGGTGGCAGTCAGAGAGCGCATGATGTTATCGAGAAGGCGCTGCACACCCTGGGCAAAGACCCCGGCCTCACGAGCTTCGGCGTAATAGCCCTTTACGACACGCACTCCGCCGAGAGATTCGGTCAGGCGGCCTGTGACTTCGGCGTTGATTCTTCCGCGCTCCCGAAAAATGGGCCGGATGGTCTTGAATGCCTTTTGCAGAATGAGCACGAAGGCGGCAATGACGGCAAACACAATCAGCGTAATCTTGCGGCTGGTGTGCATCAGAACGGCGAAGGCCAGGACGGCGGTCATGATTCCGCCCAGAAACTCAACCAGGCCTGTGCCGATGAGATTACGGACGCCTTCTACATCCGTCATGATGCGCGAAACCAGAGTGCCTGTGCGATTGCTGTCATAAAAGCTGACCGGAAGCAGACCAATGTGCCGCTGCACTTGTTTGCGCAGATCGGCAATCATGCGCTGTGCCGCCTTGGAAAGGAGCTGCGTGAGCGAGAACGAAGTAACGGCCTGAATAGCCGTAGCCGCAAAGACAACTCCGACCAAAGGAAGCAGCTTGTCGTTGCGATGTTGCCGCAAAACTGTATCAATGAAAAATTTGGTGGACGCGGGCAGGACGAGTCCGGCAACGCGGTTGATGGCCATCAGAAACAGGCCAAAGAACAAGAGCCAGCGGCGTGGGCGAATGAGCTTCCATATTTCAGGAAGCACTTTTTTTAAGTCGGTCTTCTTTTTCGAAGCGTCCGCAGCAGTGCGGGCAGAGCCAACGTACCTACCGCTTCGTTCCGCACGCATCGTTGTCATGGAGCCGGGCCGCATACAAAATACCTAAGCCCGCGCCCGCCGTGCCGCGATAAACGAACGAACGCAGAGAATGACAAAGACAAGCAGGACAGCAGCCATGGCCGCTTTGGCTTCAATCGCCGCGGGATGCGGATATTGCCGGCCCTGCACCAGGCGAATGTAGTCATAGATGCTTTTCGCCGTGCCGAGGAAACCCAGCAGTCCAATGGTGACCGCGATATGCATATAGAGCTTTCGCCTGCCGGCATCCTCGGTAATTGAAAGAAAACCCAGGATGCCCAGCACGATGCCTACATAGGCGGGAATCAGCGCTGTCGGCGCATGACTACCCGTAGCAACAAAGGCAAAAATGCCGAGGAGGATCAAAATTACACCGAAAAGAATGGTCGTTCTTGCCATGCCTGGAAGGGCCTCCATTGATTGGAAAAAGTGTATATGTTAAGCAATCTGACCTATCTTCATAAGACTCGGAAGATGAAGCGGGGACTCAATTTATTGTGCGGCGGGAACAATTCCCAGCGCATCTAAAATTTCTCTGGCTGCTTCTTCGGGCGACTGAAGCGCCGAAACATGCAGGGCCTCTTTGGGAGGCTGAAGGGTGGCAAGCTGGCTGTCGAGCAGCGCAGGAGGCATAAAGTGCTGCCGCGCCCGCATGCGTTCGGCGATAACGCCCTTTGGGGCCTCCATGAGAGCAAAGCAGTACGCATCCTGCGGAAGGCCAGTCACGAGCATGTCCCGGTATGCCTGCTTGAGCGCCGAACAGGTTAGGATGCCGTTTTCGCCGCGCTCGTGCCAGCCGTGAATCAGATTATGCAGGGCAGCCAGCCACGGGGCGCGGTCCTCATCATTGAGCGGGATTCCGGATGCCATCTTCTGGCGGTTGGCTTCAGAATGATAATCATCTCCCTCGGCGAACTGCCATCCGGTAAGTTTTTGCAGGGCCAGAGCGGTCGTGGTTTTCCCTGAGCCGCTGACCCCCATCACAATCACGATCATGCTTTTCCCTGCTCCGCGACCAACTGTTTCACGTCGTTAAGAATCTGATCTGGCGTCCAGTCGTTTGTGGGATACCACTTAAACACCTTGCCGTCCGGCCCGATCACCAGCGTCGAAAGCGAATGCGTAATGGTGCGGTCCTTTTCCGGCGTTGCGCCTACGTCAAAATAGCGCAGGACCGCAGGCAGGTCGTTCTTGCCGGGCGCGGCGAAGTCCCAGTGCGCAAAGGTCTCCTTCGTGTAGTTCCCGGTATAGGCACTGCCGTAGCTGCGCAGCACCTTCGGGGTGTCGTAATCAGGATCAAAGCTCACACTCAGCAGGTGCGTCTTCTTGTAAAGCTCGGGGTCTTTGGCAAGGGCCTTGTCTATCTCAGCAAAATTGCGGCTCATGCGCGGGCAGTAATCGGCCAGGGGGCAGCGCGTATAGATGAACGTCATCAGCAGGACTTTGCCATGAAACTGCGCCAGGTGGATTTGCTTTCCTTCCTGGTTCAGGAGCTTGAAGTCAGGGACTTTGTCTCCCGGCTGAAGGGGGTGGTAATAGAAACTCGGCTTATAGTCGGGTTTGGCCTGCGCGACGATGACGATCTGGTCCAGCAGGTCGGAGCTGTCGGTCGCAATCAGTGTTGCCGTGATGCTGTCCCCCGGATGTAATTCGCTGATGATACTGGGGTTCTTCAGCTTATATGGCATCGTCATCGCTTCCATATAGCCGGGGATGGCCGCCGCGTCCAGGACGATTTCCCCATGTTGCGCGTCCACAGTGATGATTTTGCCTCGCACTGCGTAATGGTTTGCCCCGGCATCGGAACCAGACTGCGCGGTTTGCGGAGCGGTCTTGCGGCATCCACCAGCAAGCAGAAGACAGGCAAAAAGAACAGCGCAGGACAGGCTGGAAAAATAGTGGGCCACAGCCCAGTTTACACTTTTCATGTGCTTCCACTGTTCGATTCGCCCACGCCGCAGACACTGGCGGAAAAGGTCTGCAATGCACTGCGCGATGGCGCTATAGTTGTCGCTGCCAATGCCCGCGCAGCCCGGTTTCTGCGGCTGATTTATGCCGAGCAGCAGCGCGCCAACGGGCTGGAGATGTGGGCGACCCCGCAGATCCATGATTGGGAGACGTGGGCGGCGAATCTGTGGCGCGAACTTAGTTTTATGCAGCGGGAACTTCCACTGCTTCTGACCTCGCTTCAGGAACATTCTTTATGGAAACAGGTGCAGCAAGGTGATGCGCGCCTTGTGGTTTCGCCTGACGGAATGGCCTCGCTGGCAGAAGAGGCATATGCGTTGCTCAGCGCATACCGCGCGCACGATGCGCGGCGATCACCGTGGGCTGAGCAGGATGCCGAGCGCTTCCGCCAATGGGCCGCTGATTTTGAAAGGCTCTGCCGCAGCCACAATTGGACCAGCCGCAGCCATCTGGAAGATGAGCTTGCCACTGCGGTAAAGGCTGGGGCCTTACCACTGGAGAAAAATATTCTGCTGGTGGGCTTTTACCGCCTGACGCCACAACAGCAGCGTTTTATAGCGGTCCTGCGCGAAGCCGGGGCTGTTGTAGAAACCTTCGAACCGGAGCTATCTGAAAGTTGCGCTGGCCCCATCGTAGTTGCGGATGATCTGCGCGATGAGCTTACGACGTGTGCGCAGTGGTGCCGGAATCTGCTCGAAAAAAAAGGGGCCCGGCGCATTGGTGTAATTGTTCCGGATGTCCGCAGTGTTCGCGCCGAAGCTGACCGCATCTTCCGGGCAGTGCTGATGCCGGAATCGCTCGATATCGCCAAAGACCCGAGGCCGACAGCTTATGAATTTTCTCTGGGCATGCCGCTGTCGGAGGTCCCTGTGGTCCGAGCCGCGCTGCTGATGCTGCGCTGGACAACCACTCCGCTCAAGGAAGAAGAAGTAACGTGGCTGATGCTGTCAGGCTTCTTCTGCAAGTATGCTGCTGAGGTCCGCAAACTGGCATGGGCAGACTTCGAGCTGCGTGGTTCGGGAACGCTTTCTCCGGAGATTTCTCTGGAGAACTTCGCAAAAAAAATAAAGCCATGCGCATTTCGCACGCGCGTGCTCCATGTGCAGCGGGTGCTGGAAAAGCACCGCGGGGCGAGGCCGTCCGCTGCTTATGCGCATTGGTGCGAAATTACCGAACGCCTGTTGCGCACAAGCCGGTGGCCGGGACATCGCCAGCCGGACAGAGTGCAGTATCAGGCGCAAACGCGCTGGCAAAGGCTGCTGGATGAAATTACGCTGCTCGACTTCTCTGGCCGCAGCGTACCGTTCAAAGAATTTGTGAATGGCCTGGAACAGCGCGCGACAGAGACCATCTTTACGCCTGAGTCGCATCATGCTCCTGTGCAGATCATGGGCGCATTTGAATCATCTGGCCAGACATTTGATGCTGTGTGGTTCCTGGGCGCAGATGACTCGCAATGGCCTGCCGCGGGAAGACCGCATCCACTTCTGCCGCAAGCCCTCCAGCGGGAAGCAGGGATGCCGCACAGCAGCGCCGTTATAGACACCGGGCTGGCACACACAGTTACACAACGCATCGCAAACAGCGCTCCGGAATTCGTCTTCAGCTACGCGCGCCAGAACAAGGAAGGCGAGCAGCGGCCTTCTCCGTTGCTGGCCCGGATTTTTGGAACAAACTACAAGACGCT